>JBBSOG010000047.1:0-19196 GCA_038259985.1 Cytophagales bacterium | reverse complement strand
ACACCGTAGCCGACAAAATGATTTACTGGCAGCACCGGAAACTACCAATTTCACTTCAATAGCACTGCGCTGGAATATCCGGCAAAGGCATTATGATTTTTAGGAAGTAAATGGTGTTAAAGTTTTACAGTTAAATTTCAGCCATTCAATCAAATAGCCCCAGAAAGTTCTCCGCATTGGCATTTACCGAATATTCCTCCTCCACTTTTTTTCTTCCTGCTTGACCCAAGCTTGTACGCAATTTACTGTCTTCCAGTAGCTTCGCTAAATAGGAGTACCATTCCGCTTCATTGTTACAGATATAGCCATTCACCCCATGCTCCACAATCTTGGTGTTTACCCCGACCGGAGAGACCAATGCAGGAATGCCCAGGGCTAAATATTGCAAAGCTTTGAACCCGCACTTGCCCTTTGCCCATGGATCATTGGGCAGCGGCATAATGCCAATATGAAGTTGCAGCAGATCATCTACTTCAGTCGTTTCCTTCCACGGGATAAAACTCAAATTACTCAGCTTCATATCCGGTGGCCGGTTGGAGATAACCACAAATCTAAAATCATATTGCCTTTCTAATTTTTGTAGTACGTCTTCAATTTCGTGCAGGTATTTCATGGTAGAATGAGAGCCAGTCCAGCCGATGGTCAGGGGTGGATCTTCCTGGTTTTTACGTTGGTTGTGGTGATTTTTGGTATCTATCGTCGTTGGGTTCAACACCACTTGTTGGTTGTACTGCCTGCCGAACTCACCGAGATAGGCATTCCCCCCACTGACTTTATAGCTCCACCGGCAAATGCTAGCTACTTTCTGCTGCCATTTAAGTTTGACCATAAAACGATTAACCCCGGAAGTATCACTCAGCCAGATCGCATCATCAAAATCGTAAATAATTTTCTTCTTCAGCACTTTAGCGATTATCCATTCCATAAACGGCGGACCGACGGGAGTAGCTTCGCGATGGATGAATACATAAGCTGCTTTGCTTGATGCTGGTAAAAGCAACAGGCGGCGTACAAAACCTCTCAGCACGCCCATGATTTTTCGTAATTGATGTCCGGGCTGATAAAGAATATCGTTGGTTTTCTCATCCAGAAAGCCTTCAACCCGATAGGAAAAACCGTTTTCTTTAAGCAAATGAAGGTACTGCTCAAAACGAAAGCGCTGGCTAGGTGCCCCCCCTTGTGGATATGGACATAAAAAAATAATATGCTTAGACTGTTTCAGGCTCATGCCCACAAATTTATCTAAAAAATACTTCAACCCAGTCGCTCTGCCTCCGGCGAGTGACCAATATCTCACCATAACTTTTCTTTACTCGCCATTTGCTATTCTTTTGCTGCTTTCCACAGCAGTTGCTCGCTACTCACTGTGATGCAGATGACATAATATATAGATCCAGTCGCTCCGCCTCCGGCGAGTGACTAATATCTGACAAGACCTTTGACTTGATCTGTTAAGATTATGTAGTTACCTAACAACGGTTGTTCTAAATATATAGAATAACGTAATTTGCCGCTTATGCTACCGGAGTTTGTACAATTCATCCGTCAATATTACCAGCGCCCGGAAGGCGAAATCCCGCTGCATGAAGCTTCGTTGGGTACCCAGGATTATCAATACCTCAAAGCCTGCCTGGACTCAGGAGTAGTCTCAACGGTAGGAAATCTTGTAGAAACGTTTGAACAACGTATCGCTGACATTTGCCAACGAAAATATGCAGTAGCCACCAATACCGGCACCGCAGCATTGCACCTGGCATTGGCCTGTTCCGGGGTAGAACAACATGATTTGGTCATTACCCAGCCTTTTAGTTTTGTGGCTTCCTGCAATGCCATTCGCTATTGTGGGGCCGATCCGCTCTTTGTGGATATTGACCCTCACACACTGGGGCTTTCTGCCGATGCCTTAGCGGTGTTTTTGGAAGTGGAAACTGAAATCAGAGATGTTAACCAATGTTACCATAAAGCCAGCGGAAGGCGCATCAGTCATTGCCTTCCGGTCTGTACCTTCGGCCATCCGCCGGAACTGGATAAGCTGCAAGAGATTTGCAAACAATATCATCTGGGGCTGATCGTAGATGCGGCGGAGGCTTTGGGGAGTACTTATCAGAGGCAGGCTGTCGCTGGTTGGGGAGATGCTGCGGTCTTGAGTTTTAATGGTAACAAAATTGTAACTACCGGGGGCGGAGGTATGTTGCTTACCGATAATGAAGCCCTGGCAGCGCAAGCACATCATCTTTCTGTACAGGCACGTCAGCAAGAGGGAGTGCATTTCAGTCATGATAGCCTCGGCTACAATTACCGTATGCCCAACCTCAATGCCGCCCTGGGCGTAGCACAGCTAGACAGACTGGAAGAAAAAGTTTTGCAATTGCGGAAACTGGCAGCGGAATATCGTAGCTTTTTCAGTACTTATGGGCTGTCTACGATAGTAGAAGCTGAGGATGGAGCATCCAACTATTGGCTGAATGCCCTGGTATTTCCTAATCATTACAGCCGTAATGCCTTCGTGCATGAGACCAATAATCAAGGAATCCTGACCCGCTCGGCCTGGACACTTATGCACCATCTGCCCATGTATCAGGACTGTGTAAGGACAGCTTTACCCCATGCCGAGTGGGCGGAGCAACATCTGGCCTTGCTGCCTAGTTTTGTGAGGTAGGGTATATAAATTGAATGGTGTGAGCATGGGATGTCACACGCAATCTTACTATATTTATCCTAAATGAATATTGACGATGGAATCAGCATATATTAATCATGATACCTCCTTTATCTCGGTAGGCGAATTTTTGAGGCTACAAAAGGAGAGCGATCAAACGTATGAATATGATAAGGGGCAAATAATGCCGATTGCGTCTATGAAAAATACGGAAAGGTACGTGGTAAGCAATCTTCAGCGAAAATTTCAAAAGACAAAAGCCTTTGAAGAAGGTGCTGAATTGATTCCGGAGACCGATTGCTGGTTGTCAGACGAGCAGATGCGAAGGCCCGACCTTGCTTATTTTACCCGCGACCAGATAGAGGCGTCTGCAAAAGGGGAAGACCCTATACCCGCTTTTGTGATAGAGATTATCTCAAAAAACGATGAAATCAATCAAGTAGAGCTAAAAACAAAGGAATATCTGGAAGCCGGGGTTCAACTGGTATGGTATGTATTTCCTGCTTTGAAAATGTTAAGAGTATTTAAGAACATCAGAACTTCCCATTCTTTTTTTGAAGAAGATGCATTAGATGCTGCTCCTGTTCTGCCAACTTTTGAGCTTAAGGTAGAAGATATTTTTAAGCTATAAGGGGATGAAACAGGAAATCATCCTACTAGGTGGCGGGGGGCATTGCAAATCCGTAATTGATGTGATTGAACAGCAAGGTACTTACCAGATCAGAGGAATTTTGGATGTAGCGGATAAAGTTGGGCAAGTAATCTTAGGATATCCCATTATCGGCACGGAAGAGGATTTGGCCAACTTGATGAAAAATATCCGGTTTGCCCTAATCACCGTAGGTCAGGTGAAAAGCAGTACCATTCGTAAGAAACTATACGATCAGGTCAAAAAAGTGGGAGGGGAACTGCCGGTGATCATCTCTCCCCGGGCGTATGTTTCTCCACATTCACAGTTGGGTGAAGGTAGTATCATAATGCACGGCGCATGTATCAATGCCGGGGCAAAGTTGGGCGTGAATACCATTATTAATAGCCAAGCATTAATTGAGCACGATGTTCATATTAGCGATCACTGCCACATCTCCACCGGGGCCATCATCAACGGCGACTGCCGGATAGGCAGCCACGTGATGATCGGCAGCCAGGCTACTTTGAGGCAAGGCATAACGATAAGTGATCATGTGCTCATCGGAATGGGAAGCGTGGTGCTGCGCGACATCAACCAGCCAGGTATTTACGCCGGAGTACCTGCTAAGAAGATGGGGTAGAAGTGATGTTGATTTTTCGCATAATGCATTTATAGCCCACTTCCTCTTTACACGTCATTGCTTCACAGCGGCTCCGATCTGGCTCAGGCTGTGCCGCATATGCGGAGTGACAGTCTCCCCCGTTATGAGCACAAAACTATTTCTTATCAACTCTCCAAAAGCCCTAGCTATTGTAAAAGCCCCCCCGCTATAAACACCATCCACACTAAGCATTCACCTCTTCCAGCGCTTAGCTTTCCAAAACTAAAACCATAGACTTTTGACAAGAGCATTTTCTGTTTAGCTTTGTGGCGGATTTTATAATCAATAGTGTGCAAAAAGCCAATTGATCACTTATTATTATTGTCCAATCACACATCAATACCCATCATTCATATGGTTCATCTGGTGGTTGACGCGGATAAACGGGGCAAGTTGCTCGACTTTAAAGAATTACTCCATTATAAAGATCTCTTTTACATATTGGCCTACCGCGACCTGCGCGTACGTTATGCGCAAACATTTCTAGGCCTGCTCTGGGCTTTTTTGCAGCCTCTGGCTACGCTTGCCATTTTCACCGTAGTATTTGGTAGGGCCGTGAAGGTAGATACTGGGGCTATTCCCTATACGTTATTCGCTGTAACAGGCATTGCTGCCTGGACTTACTTCGCTTTTGTAATGAAAGAATCGGGCAGTTCTATTATTGGGGCGCAGGGCATGGTAAAAAAGATTTACTTTCTCCGTCTTGTGATCCCTCTTTCCAAAGCGATGGTTGGCTTCGTAGATTTTGGCATTGCCATGCTCTTTGTGGTAGGCTTGATGATATATTTCGGTTATGCCCCCTCTTCAAATATCATATGTCTGCCCGTTTTTATCATACTGACGATTTTATCTGCCCTGGCAGTGGGCATCTGGCTGCACCATCCGCTACCGCGATTTTCAGCTGTGGTGCCCTTTCTGGTGCAGTTTGGGCTATATTCCACACCTACCGCTTATCCAGTCTCAGCCATTATAAATAACCTGCCTGAGTGAGCCACTACTGTGTATTACCTGAATCCCATGGCAGGTATTATTGAAGGCTTCCGCTGGAGTATTTTGGGAGGTACGCCCCCCAGTCCCTATGCTTATCTATCTTTTGTATTGGTAGGCATTCTTTTTATCAGTGGATTATTGTATTTCAAGAAGATAAAAGATATAATGGCGGATATTGTATGATTTTAAGCCAACGCACCCCCTCGTTCCCCTGGAGGGGAGGTCAGCGCACAGTTGGGGGAGTGATAGATCAGCTTACTTTTTTCTATGCTATGTGCGGCAGGGCCCTTTAGGGATAAAGGGTGTGAGAAAATTATGGCAACGCGCCCCCTCGGTCCCCTGAAGGGGAGGTCAGCGCACAGTGATAGGGATGAAAAAATAAATCAATTCACTCATTTCAGCACAACGTGCGGCGGGTCCCTTTAGGGATAAAGGGCGTGGGCAGGCAATACCTTAATAATCAGTGAAAAGTGGTGAAAAAATTGCCCTACTAATACGCTTAGATTTTCAATTCACTTTATGGCAGATACCAGTATGTTTTATGGGGCTTCCCCTCTATTGTTTGCACGGGCGAAAGTTTTAAGACTAAACATGACTGAAGCAGAAGAAAGGCTTTGGTATTACCTGAGAAAAAACCAGTTGAAAGGGTATAAGTTCAGGCGGCAGCATCCTATTAAATATTTTATTGCGGACTTCTATTGTCATCAGGCCAGATTGGTAATTGAAGTAGATGGAGAAATACATAATACCCAAAAAGAGTATGATGCTGGAAGAACTTACGAACTGGAAGAGTTGGGTATCATTGTTATCAGGTTTACTAATGCTGAAGTTTTTAATAATATTGAGAAAGTGATAGAGAAAATTTCAGGTTATCTTGGGTATGTTGCCAACGCACCCCCCTCGGTCCCCTAGAGGGGAAGTTAGCGCGCAGTGAAAGGTATGAAAGAAGAAATAGGGTTATTTATTTTTGTATGCTGTGCGGACGGTTCATTTGGCGATTTCACATGCTCAAGTTAATAATATATTGCCCTGGGTATTTGCTCAGCGATCAATGTAAACCAATACAGAAAATGCTGTATTATGTTAAAACAACCTAGTAAAATTGGCATGTACGGAACAAACTTTGAAACACTGCCAGAAAGTAAGCTGTGAAAAGCAAAGGTGAAAAATTGCTTCCCCTTTGCCATTGATAAGAATTTTGTAGCTTTGGAAATTGGTTTTTTAGAATGAATTTTAAATATAACCAAATGATAAAAACCGATAAGTATGTAGGGTTATGTAGGCAAATTGTGATGGACAACATAGACCTGGGCAGGTATATGGTATTTTTATTTGGCAGCAGAACACGTATCCATCACCGCAAATTTTCAGATATTGATATTGGACTGCTGGGAGACGGGGCGGTACCAGCCGAAGTAATAGAAAATATTAGAGAAGCTATTGATAACTCCATAATACCCTATCAGGTGGATATTGTTGATTTTCGCCGGGTATCCCCGGACTTTAGAAAGATTGCTTTACAAGATATTGACATATGGAACCAGCCCGAAAAACATATAAGTATAAATTAACACAGTTTGAAGAGGCGGTAACTGGATTTTCAAAGGCTATAAAAGTGGAGGTGGGAAATAAAAACCTCGTAGAAGCTGACCTGATTAATAATGGTAAAGTGCAGAAATTCGAGTATTGTATAGAATTAGCCTGGAAGCTGGCACAAAGATACTTATTTGAGGTACATGGCCTGGAGCGGAATTCACCAAAAAGTGCAGTAAAGGGATTATTGGAGGTGCAGGTTATTGATGACAACTTGTACCAGCACTTTATTGAAATGTTATATGACAGGAACCTGCTTTCCCATCTATACGATATGGAAAATTTTACTGAGGTACTAAAGAAGCTCAAATCAAACAATGAAAATTCGCAACAATTATGTGAGAAGCTTAGAGTATAACTAAAAATAGTAGAAGGCTTAAAGCTTGTAGCTAACAGCTTAATAAAATTAAAGAAATGACTGATGTTGCCGTAAGGGTAGAAAACTTAGGAAAGAAATACAGCCTTGGTGGGCAAAAGAGTGGCTCCTTTAGGGAAAGTATAAGTAATCTGTTTAGGAAACGGGACAACGGTAACAGTAAACCGGTCACCGGACTCCAGTCTTCGGATTCCGAGTTTTGGGCACTGAAAGACATCAACTTTGAAATAAAAAAAGGCGAAGCCGACTGGGCTTCCCCGACTACGCGTCCCGGTAGGCATTATTGGAAAGAACGGGGCGTAAAAGCATGCTAGTCAAGATACTCTCCCGTATTACCGAACATAGCCTTTTGACAAGAACATTTTCTGTTTAGCTTTGTGCCGGATTTTATAATCAATAGTGTGCAGAAAGCCAGACGAATCGTATATACACCCGAATCAGGACTCCGGCAACCCAAAGTGCTGCTTGCAGACTTTGTGGAAAGCCTGCCGCAGATGCATGCGCTGGGGTACAGGCTGTTCCTGAGAAATCTGAAGGGTATGTACCGACAGTCTTTGCTGGGTATCTTCTGGTCAGTGATTCCGCCGTTGGTGACTTCCCTGATCTGGATATTCCTCAACGGGCAGCGGGTGGTGGATATAGATGTGCCCGGTATTTCTTATCCGCTCTTTGTGATCATCGGTACCATCCTCTGGCAGACATTTGCCGAAGGTGTAAATGGTCCGGTAAGAGGAGTGACGATGGGCAAGTCTATGCTGGCCAAGATCAACTTCCCCCGCGAGTCTTTGATTCTCTCAGGTATTTATGAAGTAATCTTTAATGTACTGATCAAAATTGGGCTGATAGCGCTGGTGTTTGTCGCTTTCCAGCAGATGCCTGCCTGGAGTACGCTTTTTGGCCTGCTGGGTTTTGCCTCCCTGATCCTGCTGGGCAGTACCATAGGTTTGTTGCTGACCCCTTTAGCGATGCTGTACAACGACATACAAAAAGGCATCGTGATTGTATTGCAGTTTGCCATCTACCTGACGCCGGTGATCTATCCTGAGCCTAAAAGCGGCCTGGCGGCACAACTGATGCAGTTTAATCCGGTAGCCCCCCTGCTGACGACTACCCGTAACCTGCTGATTGGCGCACCCACTCCAAATCTGGATACTTTCTTTTGGGTAAGTGGGGCTTCTGTCGTATTATTCCTGCTGGGGCTCCTGGTGTATCGCCTGGCCATGCCCATCATCATAGAACGTATAGGCAGTTAAGCATGAAAGAAGCAAAAGAGCAGCAAACGTTACAGCCTACCCAAGTGCCAAAGCATAACGGACAAGCCGATGAAGATGAAGTGCTGGTGAGGGTAGAGAACCTTTCCAAAAAGTTTTGCCGCGATTTGAAGCGCTCCCTTTGGTATGGGGTACAGGATATCTCCGGTGAAGTATTTGGCCGTAGCAAAAAAGATACCTTAAGAAAAGATGAGTTCTGGGCGGTAAAAGATGTGAGCTTTGAACTGCGCCGGGGCGAATGTCTGGGGCTGATCGGCCACAATGGAGCCGGAAAAAGTACCCTGCTCAAGATGCTCAACGGATTGATCAAACCTGATCAGGGGCGTATAGAAATGAATGGTAGGGTAGGAGCCTTGATAGAATTAGGAGCAGGCTTTAATCCCGTACTTACCGGTAGGGAGAATGTCTACATCAATGGGCAGATACTAGGTTTTACGAAGAAAGAAATAGACGAAAAATACGACGCCATCGTAGACTTCGCCGAAATACCCGACTTTATGGAAGCTCCGGTACAAAGTTATAGCTCCGGTATGAAAGTACGCCTGGGCTTCGCCATTGCCGCCCAGATGGAACCAGATATTCTGATCATTGATGAGGTGCTGGCAGTGGGGGATATAAGTTTTAAATTGAAGTGCTTTAATGTGATAGACAGGCTAATTGAAAAGTGTTGTGTGATTTTTGTTTCTCATTCCATGCAACAAATTTCTCGTTTATGTAGTCATGCTTTGATGCTAGGAAAAGGTAATATTAAATTTTTAGGGGAAGACGTGTCGCAAGCTATAGATATTTACTATACAGACATAAAAGACCAAAATGGTGCATTTGCTTTTGAAAGGAAAAGTGGAGAGGTGAGAATTCTAGATACACATATTAATTCTTCTCGTGAAAATCTAAAGCTAGTAAAAAGGTTAGGTGACTTAATGTTCGGTTTTCAGCTAGAAATTTCGGCAGAATTAGAAGAAGCTGTAATTGCTGTCACAATATATGACAATGAGCAAAGGCCAGTTGGTATATGCTTTAGTGATAAAAAAATAAAAGAATTTAACTCAATTGTTTATAATGGTGCAACATTGATTGTGAATGGAAGTGTCACTCTTAGTAGAATTAATTTATCAAAAGGGGTATACTCAATAACCTTGATTATATCTGAGTCAGAATCATCTAAACCGGTACTTAGGGTTAATGATATAAGAAAATTTCAGGTGACTTCTGTAAGAGATGTTTGGCCAACTTTGGAACTAGAGGGTGATTGGAAATGACGATATATTTAAAAAACCATGATATTTAAATTACCTTTTTTTCATTATAAAATAAATATAAGCAAGAAAACCCAAGGCAAGAAGTCATCAGGATTCTCTATCATAAAAAATAAAAGCTATAGTAAAATTTTTGTCATAGGGTTTGGTAAAACTGGAACCACAAGTTTAAAAAAAACTCTAGAAAATTTTGGATTTATTGTTGGTAACCAAGCTGTCGCTGAGGTTTTGAGTGAAGACTGGAGTATTGGAAGATCAGATAGAATTATTAGGTATTGCCATACTGCGGAAGCTTTTCAGGATTTCCCGTTTATGATGCCAGGGCTCTATAAATTACTAGATCAGAAATTTCCAAATTCAAAATTTATCCTAACTGTTAGAGATAGTCCTGAGCAGTGGTTTTCTTCATTAACTAAATTTCATTCAAAAATTTTTTCAAGTAATAAGGAAGCACTTCCTTCTATACAAGATTTAGAAAATGCATTTTATCGTTATAAAGGATGGACCCTAGACGTTTTTAAGTTTTTCTGGAACTACCCAGATGTATCTCTATATGACGAACAAGCATATAAACGAAAATATTCTCGACACATTAGTGAGGTTAATGAGTATTTCCTAGGTAGAGTAAATGACTTCCTAGAAATTAATTTATCAAGAGAAAATGATTTCATAAGATTGTGTGATTTTCTATCAGTTGAAACTGATTTACTAGACTTTCCATGGGAAAATAAAACGAATTTTACATGATACCAGTTACGAAACCTTTTCTACCACCTCGTGAAGAGTATGAAAAATATATACATGAAATTTGGCAGCGTAACTGGTTGACTAATAATGGACCATTAGTTAATGAGTTGGAACTTCAATTAAAAGAACTTCTTAATGTAAATCATTTATTATATGTAAGTAATGGTACCATTGCTTTACAAATTGCTATCAAGACTCTAGGCCTAAAAGGAGATATTATTACTACACCATTAAGTTATGTCGCTACTTGTAGTAGCATTGTATGGGAGGGTTGTAACCCTGTATTTGTAGACATTGATCTTAATACCTGTAATATAGATCCTGCAAAAATAGAATTAGCTATAACTGAAAGTACTTCTGCAATTTTAGCTACTCACGTTTATGGGTTTCCCTGTGAAGTAGAAGCAATTCAAGAAATTGCTGACAAACATGATTTGAAAGTAATATATGATGCAGCACATTGTTTTGGCACAACATATAAGGGAGAAAGTATATTCAACTATGGGGATATTAGTACCTGTAGTTTTCATGCTACAAAACTTTACCACACTATAGAAGGCGGAGCTGTCTTCACTAAAGATCCTGACCTACTCAAACGCATGGCAAGTATGAGAAATTTTGGTCATTCAGGAGAATTTACTTTTGATGGAGTAGGTATAAATGGGAAGAACTCTGAATTTCATGCAGCAATGGGTTTAGCTAATCTCAAGTATTTGGATAAGATAATTGAAAAAAGAAAAATTTTGGAAGCGCGATATAATTCTTGGAAAGATCAGATGCCATTTAAGAGTCCTTATTTAATTAATGACGCTACCACAAATGCAGCTTATTTTCCAGCTGTTTTTGAAACTGAAAATCTTACGGAAAAGATTTTTAAAATTCTTAAAGAACATGAGATATTTGCTAGAAGGTATTTTTACCCTACTCTAAATCAACTTCCTTATGTAAGGAAAGATAGGTGTCCTAATGCTGAAGATATATCGAAAAGAGTCTTATGTTTACCACTTTATCATGAGTTGGATGTAGCTACAGTTGATATGATTTGCAGAATTATTATCAGAGCTTTCAAATACTAAATGACTATTATGAAGATTGCAGTAATGCAACCCTATTTTTTTCCTTATATTGGTTATTTTCAGTTGATTCAGGCAGTAGATGAGTTTGTTTTTTTTGATGATGTTAATTTTATAAAAAAAGGTTGGATACATCGTAATAATATTTTGGTAAATAATATTGCTCATAGATTTACTATTCCACTTAAGAAAGCTAGTCAAAATAAATTAATACATCAGGTTTATGTGAGCGAGGATCATGAATGGAAAGAAAAACTGAAGAAAACTTTGTACCATGCGTATAAAGATGCACCATATTTCAATCAAATCTTTCACTTATTTTCTGCTACAATCGATGTTGAAAATAAGTCTATTTCTGAGTTTGCAGTAAATAGTGTCATTTCAGTTCTTGATTATTTAGATATGAAAAAGGATTTGATTTTATCCTCTAGTCTAGATTATTCAAGGAACAATGTTACTGCCCAGCAAAAAATAATAAGTATTTGTGATCAGCTTAGAGCAGATCATTATGTAAATCCTATCAATGGTCAGTCTCTTTATCATAAAGATGAATTTTATAAACAGAGTATTTCACTTTCATTCATAAAGACTTCAAAAAGTCTCTTATATAAACAAGGTGAATCAACGGACTTTGTCCCAAATTTATCAATGATTGATGTACTAATGTACAACTCCATTGATAATGTAAAACATTTACTAAAAATGTATGACCTAATATGAAGAAAGACAGGTATTATACTATAGTAAGTCACTATGAGAGTTGTCTGAAGAAATATGGGGATAATCATAAAGGGGTGGACTGGCCTAAACTTGAAGATGTTGATAAGAGATATCAGGTTATGCTAGATTTGATTAAGTTCAGAGGCTGTGAAAATGATAAGATTAGTCTTTTAGATTTTGGTTGCGGTACTGCGCACTTGTTGGAATACATAAGGAAAAAGGGATATGATAACATAAACTATTCAGGATTGGATATTTCAGAAAACTTTATTAAAGTCGCAAAGACCAAGTTCCCAGAGATTGATTTTATGAAAAAAGATTTACTGCAAAGTCCTGAATCTGGTGGTACATATGACTTTATTATTCTGAATGGTGTCTTCACAGAAAAAAGAGACTTGACTTTTGAAGAGATGTGGGAGTATTTTACTAATCTATTAAAAATTATTTTTTCAAAGGCTAAAGTAGGTGTTGCATTCAATGTAATGTCAAAAATTGTGGATTGGGAGAGAGACGATCTTTTTCATGTTTCCATGGATTTAATTTCCATTTATCTTTGTAAGTATTTATCCAGAAACTTTATCATAAGAAATGATTATGGTTTATACGAATACACAGTATACGTTTATAAGTAAATTTCATCCATGGCTAAAGTTATCATATTCGGAATCCAGGACTTTGCTGAATTAGCTCATTATTATCTTACACATGATTCTGAGCATGAGGTTGTTGCCTTCAGTGTTAATCAAGATTATTTGCCGGATAATCCTTCGTTTAAAGGTTTACCTATTGTAGCCTTTGAAAAAGTAGAAGTTGAACTACCCCCTTCTAAATATAAATTCTTTGCTCCCATGTCTCCGAAAAATATGAACAGAAATAGAGAGAAAATCTATTTGGAGGCTAAGAATAAGGGATATGAACTTATTAGCTATTTAAGTAGTAAAGCTACAGTCTTTGATAATCAAATTGGGGATAATTGTTTTATACTTGAAGATAATACCCTGCAACCTTTCACAAGTATTGGTAATAATGTGGTTATCTGGAGTGGCAATCATCTAGGGCATCACAGTACAATCAAAGATCATGTTTCATTTACTTCACACGTAGTTATGTCAGGCCATTGTGTTATTGAACCATACTGCTTTTTAGGTGTAAATGCAACACTTAGAGATGGAGTTACTCTTGCCGAGGGCACTTTGGTAGCCATGGACGCCTCTGTTACCAAAAATACAGAAGAGTGGGGAGTGTATATAGGAGTACCTGCCAAAAAGTTAGATAAAAAACAGAGTTTCCAACTATTATGAAGTGGAAAAAACTGGGAAAGATTTTTGAAACAAGTAGTAATAGCAACTGGAACATAACTCATGCTCAGGTTCCTGTTGCAGATTTTATTCCGGATGAAGAGATTATAAGGATATACTATTCTACTAGGAGTAAAGAAGGGGCTAGCAGTATCTCATATTTTGAAGTTAATGCATCTGACCCAACTCAAATTTCATATATACATGACCGTCCTGTATTAGAAGCCGGGGAAATTGGTACTTTTGATGATTGTGGCGTCATGCCGACATGGATATTGGATATGAACAATCTTAAATACCTATATTACATAGGTTGGAATGTTAGAAATACTGTTCCCTACTATAATGCTGTTGGTTTAGCTATTAGTAGTGATAATGGAAAAACTTTTAAAAGGTTTTCAAAAGGGCCTTTATGGGATAGAAACTATATAGAGCCCTTCTTTTCTGCATCTATTTGTGTATTGGAGGAAGATGATCTTTTTAAGGGATGGTATCTGTCTTGTACTGATTATAAAAAAATAGGGGAAAATGTAGAACCAAGATATCACATTAAGTATGCAGAATCTACTAACGGAATTGACTGGGTAAGAGAAGGTAAAGTAGCAATAGATTACAAGTCTGCAAATGAAGCAGGAATTGTAAAAGCCTCCGTGATGAAAGATGACATTTACAAAATGTGGTACTCCTATCGGAATTTTGAGAACTACAGGAATGATCCTAATAATAGTTATAAAATTGGATATGCTGAATCATCTGATGGGAAAGTGTGGGATAGGATGGATGAAGAAGTTGGTATCGTCTTAGGGAATGGAGATTTCGATTCAGTTATGATGTGTTATCCTCATGTACTGGATGTTTTGTGGAAGAGATACATGTTTTACAATGGGAATGGTTTTGGTAAATCAGGTATTGGCTGTGCAGTTTTGGAAAGATGAAAGAAGAAACAACATTAGTTGCAGTATGGATGGTAACCTATGATCATGAAAAATACATAGCACAAGCTATAGATAGCATTTTATCTCAAAAAACGGATTTTTTTTACAAGCTTTATATTGGAGAAGATTGCTCAAAGGATAAAACTAAGGAAATCTGTGAAGATTATGTAAAGAAAAATCCAAAGCAAATAGTCTTATTAGAGAGCAAAGAGAATGTAGGGCCTAATCGCAATGCACTAAGAGTTTACGAAGCTTGTTTTAAATCAGGAGCTAAGTATATAGCTATGTGTGAAGGCGACGATTACTGGACTGATGCTTATAAATTGCAAAAGCAGGTAGATTTCTTGGAAGAACATCAGGATTGTGTTTCGTGTCACCACTGGCATGAATATGCTTGTATTACAAAAGAAGGAACATATGAATTAATGCCTGCACCTACTATTGGGCAAGGGTATTTACCAAAAGAAAAAGCAACTGTAAAAGAAATATTTGCTAATAAGCTAAGAATCAAAACTCGTACTCATATGTTTAGGAATTTACTTGCCAACCTTCCTAATTGGTATCTAAGTGTAGCATATGGAGATGTAGCTCTAAGCATCATTCTTGGTAAATATGGTAAGTTTGGCTTTATAGATAAACCTATGGCAGTTTACCGAAAAACTAACCATGGAGTTTCATCTTTAAACAAAGGACAGCATTATTATTATTACAATCATTTTATCAATTGGATAAATATTTGGGAATATGGAATTCAATATTATGATTATCTATATTATGAAGAGGCAAAGGGTACCTTACTTTACTTCTACTCTTTTATCCTTAAAAAGTATGGTTTTGGAATTAAAGTTTTTTTTAAACTTCTTTTTTATGCGATTTTTCAATCAAAAATAAAAATCAGTAAAAGAATAGGTATAAGTCTGCGTTTGTGTATAATTTTTATGATCAACTTTTTACCAAGTTTCTTACAACGCGTTAAAACAAAGGCTCTTAGGCTTACATTTCGTCATGCTTAAAGAATCCAATCTTATTTTTATCATTTCACAGCCCAGAGCAGGCTCTACCTACTTACAAAGCTTACTCGCTAACCACCCCCAAATTGCTACTACTGCTGAACCCTGGTTTTTATTTCCCCTTGCCGCTTATCATCAGAAAATAAGTAATGAAATCTATGTAAACCATGAATGGTTTACAGCGGCAGTCAATGAATTTCTGGAAAAGAAAGGAGGGAAGAGTAATTTTTACAAACAGCTTTCAGCTTTTATTCAGCAAGTATATTTTAGTCATACTACGAATGCCTGCTACTTTCTGGATAAGACTCCTCGTTATTATGAAATACTTTATTTTATAAAAAAACTTTTTCCCGAGGCAAAAATCATCATACTCAAGCGCAATCCTTTGGATGTGTTGGATTCAATTGTGAATACCTGGAAAGTGTCCACACTGGAAAGGCTCAATCTGTTCTCAAGAGATATTTTATATGCCCCCTCCTTTATCCATCAATTTCTGACTGATCATAAGCATGATAATAATATATATGTGCTGAAGTATGAGGAACTTACATTGCAAACGGAGAAAAAGCTTAAAGAGGTATTTTTGTTTTTGGGACTGGATTATGATACATCTTATCTTGAGCCAAATCACAGCAAAATGAGAGGTTCGTTTGGCGACCCTAAGGCACTTAACAGAAAACATGAAAGAAGTGACCACTCCTCTTTTTCCATATCAGACTTAAAAAAACTAAAAGAAGGCTATGCAGCTTTTTTAGGAGAGAAGTTTTTATCGGAATATGGATGCTATAGGTTTAAAAGACAAAAGGAAACAATGCTTTTTGAGAAATTTCTTTGGATGAATAATTTTAATGTTAGCGCTACCTATCGTTATTTATTTAAAATAGGAAGTATTTTTAGTTAGAAGAATAGCTAAAGTGGGTATGTCAAATTTTTTTTTTAAACAAAAAAAGCAGCTAATTCTGCTCTATGCAAGCAGGCGTGGAGGTTCTACCTTATTGGCCCAGTTGATTGCAGGTAAGCGTAGTATTGGCATCATCGACCAGCCCTTTGATCTGTGGAAGCCCGATACGCAGAGGGGTAAAATCATTGCCCATCATATACCTGCCAAGGCCATGAGCCAGTTTTTTGAACTCAGCCCTGTTGAAAAAAGCCAGGTAAAGCGTTATTTGGACTACATCTATCAGCGCAAACTCAATCAGTTAGCAGACCGACCTAAAGCAAGGCAATTTGTTTTAAAAATAGTGAATGCGCATGGACTTATTGATGAATTAAGCATCATGGTTCCAAACCTGCCTGTTGCTTTAATCAGGCACCCGTGTGCCCAGGCAAGTTCTGTGGTAAGGAATAAATGGGGAACATGTGAGATGCCTTTTCTGAAATCTTGGGATTGGGCTGAAAAGTATCTAAGTCCTTCACAACTCGATTATGGATTAAAAGTATCTAAAGAAGGTAGTTACTTTTCCAAAGCAGTACTAAATTGGTGTCTTGAGTGGCATTATCCGTTACAGTTTGCCACTTCTAAATATTATCTTATGAATTACGAAGATCTGATTATATCCCCGGAGCCAACGATAAAGAAGCTTTTTAATTATCTTCATCTAAGACATGTAGATGAGGCAGTTTCAGTATTAGAGAAACCATCAAACTCATCTTCATTCAGCACTGAAACTACATTGGAAGATATTGAGAAAGGGAAAAAAGAAAACTTATTATCCAACTGGCGTAAAAATCTTTCTGATGAATCCATCAAAGATGCTCAACAAATTTTAGATATCTTTGAAATAGAATTATATCATACTAAGAGTAACTTGCCTCAGTAAGCCTTGATTTCCATAATACTGCCTACATATAATAGTATAAGATTTTTAGATGAAAGGCTGAAATCTATCATTAACCAGACACTAAGTGGATGGGAGTGCATCGTCATTGATGGTTATTCTTCTGATGGAAGCTGGGAGAAAATACAGGATATGGCATCTGCTGATAAGCGTTTTCACTTGTACCAATATCTTCCCCAGGGGCCTTATGATGCCTGGAACAAAGGGATTCATTTAGCGAAAGGTAAGTATATTTATATTGCGACCAGTGATGATACTATGTCTACGGATTGCCTGAAAAAATTAGCCGAAGGATTAGATCAACATGAAGATTGTGACATGGCTCATTGTTGTTTGACTATCATTGATGAAGAAGGTAAAGACCTGAAAAGTCATGGATGGGATTGGGCAAGGTTTCCTCCTGGTCAGTATTTTGGTACGTGGTACAACAAAAGACACAAAAGAATAGCACCTCATGATGCTATACTATATGGCTCATTGCATACAGTCTATCATTCCGTCACCCAACTTCTTATAAGAAGAAGCTTGTTTGAAAAAACAGGTTTGTTCAGGACAGATGTGGGTTCTTCTGCTGATTTTGAATGGGGGATGCGTGCTGCTTTTCTGACAAACACATTGCATATTCCGGAATACCTTGCAACCTGGAGGGTACATACCCAGCAGGGTACCAACATTGATTTTTGGAACTCTTCACAGCATCGGAAGCAAATGATTGAGATGGTCAAAGCAGCATATAAGTCCAATCAATATAAACAGATTAATTTAAGCGATTTGTTGAACATTTATCGGCAGGAATATTGGGATTTTTTAGTCAAGGAAAGAAAGTACCTTGTATTTATTTATTCGTTTGCAACAGCTCTGCCTAAGAATCCAAGTCTTATTAAAAAAATTTATTATTTGATAAGATATTACAAAATTAACCCTGAGAGGTCGATCAATTATATTAATAAAATGAAACTTAAGTACAATTTGAGCAAGGGTTTAATTGAAATATAAAAGATTATTTCTTCAGCTTATATTTGTGTATGAAAAAAAGCCAAAATTTTATCATCTTTTTTCACGAAAAAGAAGGCACGAGTGCGATAATACGTATCCTAAATAATCTCAGGCAAATATCCATAGTACATCAAGTTAATGATAAAGGATGGGAACCTTTTGATAAACACAACTGTGGAGCCATGACTAATAAAAATCTCTTTAAATGCATTAATGAAATATATAGCAAGGCTTCATTGAATTTTTCTTCATTAAATAAGACTTATACAACAACAGCTAACCTTCCTTTAGAAGAATTTGATACCTCTAGTGCCATCGGTTTTAAAATGAGGTTTGCATCACCAAGTTCTACACATTCAAAATGGATCTTAAGAAGTGGTAAACTTCGAGAATTGTACCAACGATATAAATCAAAAGAATTCAAGACATCAATGTATAAGGTCTTATCTGATAATGAAGTTATCGTTTTTTTAGCAGTGCGTCAAGATATATTTAGAAAGGCTTTATCCAAATATCATGGTGATGGTTCTGGAAAAAGAGGGCATCTTCAATTTAAGGTCGCCAGTGGTGAATTGGCATTGGAAAGTATTCCTAAAATTAGGATTGACTTTGACCGCTTCTCTTCTTTTATAGAGGAAAGCAAAATTGAATTGTGTAATCAACGCAGCTTATACGAAGAATTGACATCTAAAGGTATCCGAGTTTATCCCATGTTATATGAGGACTTTTTAGAAAATAAATCTGATTTTTTGGAAGATATAGTAAGCAAACTTGACTTTGAAGAGTCCAAAAAAACAGTTCATAATGCTTTAGATAAAGGCAGCGAGTTCAAGAAGGTGCATCCAAAGAACATTAGCGAATTTGTAATAAATCACGAAGAGGTTGAAGCTAGGTATGGACATGAATACATAAAATGGTAGATTTATTTATTGTAGTGAATATTTATCCTTTTAATAAGGATATGAAAAGGAAGTTTAGGGATTTTCTTTTTAGGAATAAAGGGTCTGGTTATAATTTTACATGAAAATATTAAGGATTTCATTTTTTGATTCCGATCCCTGGGGCAATGGAGGAGAAAGAAGAACAGCTCAGATAACAGAGCTATTGAATAAAGCGAATATAAGCGAACAGCATATAAAGTT
>JBBSOG010000046.1:0-19228 GCA_038259985.1 Cytophagales bacterium | reverse complement strand
TCAAATAAATATTAGTGAACACCAACCCTCATATACTTAAAAGGATAGTTTTAATAAATGCTTTCCTAATGAGTTCATAACGAACAACTTATTTTATTCCTAAGTTTAATCAAAGCAAACCAACCCTCGTTATAACCTAATTTGACTTTAAACTACTTAATCAAAACAAAAACTGTGTAAAAAGCGGCGTTTGAGCGTTAATCTTAAAGTAATAAATTACTTGTTTATTGAAATCTCCCGCAAACTTGTACGTATGAATAATAGTGCTGACATAAAAATCACATGAGGGATGTTTATACTGATAAATTACGTTCCTGCATTTTGATGTTTTTTTTCAGATTGAGAATATTAGTTGTTTGTTTAATCAATTCCATAAAAAAGAAGTATATGTCATCCATCATCACACCAGCTAAAGGTGACTTATTAATCTCTGAACCTTTTTTGCCGGACCCCAATTTTGAGCGCTCGGTAATCTTAATATGCGAACATAATCATGACGGATCTATTGGGTTTGTACTCAACAAACCCCTTACACTACATCTTGCGGATGTTTTAGAAGAAGTTAATGGTTTTGATAAAATGCTATATCGGGGCGGGCCAGTACAAGAAGATACCCTGCACTTTATCCATAAAACAGGTGACTCCCTGGATAAGAGTGAGGAAATAGGACAAGGGATTTATTGGGGGGGCAGTTTTGAGGATTTATTGTCTAAGATTAATACCCGGCAATTAAATCCTGACGATTTTCTGTTTTTTTTGGGTTACTCCGGATGGTCTCCTGGCCAATTAGAAAATGAATTAAAAGAAGAATCCTGGATCATCCATAAGCGTGCGAGTGCCTACGATGTATTTGATACCTCCCCGGCAAATCTTTGGAGGGAAGTGCTGAACAATATGGGCGGTAAGTACCGCATGTTTTCAAATTATCCTATTGACCCACGTTTAAATTGAATCATTTTACTAATTTTGGGCTTTATTCAATTGAACTAATATTAATGGCTTATGTCAGAGGGCTCTGAAAATACGAAGCAGGAAGAAGTAGAAAATACAATCACCGAACAACAAGATGAAATGTCCGATAAGGTTGTTGCTTCTTCTACATCAACAAATCCTACCGAAGATGAATCGGAAGCTGATGAACAGCAAAACAGCAATGTAGGTACTGACCAGGAGGAAAATACGTCCAGGAATGCTTTACAGGAAAGTGATGATCATGAAGAAGATCATAAACCTGTTTCTGTTCAGGAAGAAGAGAAGCACACAATAGATGATTCCACTAATGTACCCGCAGAAAATATTGCCCAAGATGCTGAGAAAGAGGAAGCCTATAAGCCTCAACAAGATACACCGCTGACTACCGACACCACCCAGGAACTTCAGCAGCAAGAAGAGATCACTTCCGAAGACGATCAAGAAGATGAAGAGCCAACTGATCATGAGGAAGACAGTCAGCATGGAACAGAACCTGACTATAGCCATTTTTCAAAGGAAGAATTAGTAAAGGCCATAGAGGAGCAAGTGAAGAATGACAATGTGAAAAAGTCAGATACCTTGGCTCAGGAAATAAAGGTTAGTTTTGATGAACTTGAGGCACAAACAAAAGAGAGTGCCCTTAAGAAGTTTGTGGCTGAAGGAGGAGAAAAAGATGGCTTTGAATTCAAATCTGATGAGCTTCACGAGCGTTTCTACCAAGCTTATAAATTTATCAAAGAAAGAAAGTCAAGCTATTATTCTAAATTAGGGCAGGACAGAAATAAAAACTACGAAGCCAAACAGGATGTGCTCAACCGGTTGAGGGATTTTATTGATAGTGAAGAGACCCAGGTGAGTATTAATAAGCTGAAAGAATTGCAGAAAGAATGGCGATCTATTGGCCCGGTACCCCCCCAACATAACAGAACACTTTGGGCAAACTACAATGCGCTTATCAACCGCTTTTACGATAACCGGAGCATTTACTTTGAGCTAAAAGAACTGGACCGCAAGAAAAACCTGGAAGCTAAACTGGCGTTATGTGAAAAAATTGAAAATCTGGTAAGTGAAGAGGATATCAAAAAAGCCCTTCGTGAGTTAGATGAACTTCATGAGGAATACAAACACTTGGGCCCGGTACCGAAAGAGGACCAGGAAACGCTGTGGCAACGCTTCAAATCAGCTTCTGACAAAATACACGAAAAAAGAAGGGCTTATGTAGATCAGTTTAAGGAAGAGCTGAATAAAAACCTGGCAGAAAAGCTTAAACTCTGTGATGAACTAAGCCAGTTTACCGAATTTCGTAGCGATAGTATTCGTGAATGGAATCAAAAAACTAAGGAAATTCAGGACTTGCAGAAACGATGGGACGCGGTAGGGGCGATGCCACGGGAACGTGCAAAAAATATCAACAAGAAATTTTGGTCTAATTTTAAGCAGTTTTTTGCGCATAAAGGTGATTTTTTCAAGCAGCTTGATGCCCAAAGAGAGGATAACCTTGCTAAAAAAGAAAAGCTGGTAGAAGAGGCTGCTAACGTCAAAGATAGTACCGATTGGCAGAAGACCGCCAACGATTTGAAGCGTTTGCAAAAAGAATGGAAAGAGATTGGACCAGTGCCAGAGAAGGTACGGAATGAGCTTTATCAACGGTTTAAGTCAGCTTGTGATGCTTTTTTTGAAAAGAAAAGGGAGAGTAACAAAGAAACAGAGAGCAATTACGAGAAAAACCTGGAAGCAAAAGAAGCGATTTGTACTCAAATTGAAAACCTAGCAAAAGCAGGCTCTTCAGATTCTAATCAACTGCAAGAATTGAGTGAGGCATTTGCCGAAATTGGCTTTGTACCTCGCAATGCTATCAAAAAAATCAATCAGCGGTTTGAAAAATCGGTGGAAACTTTCATGAAAGAGGCCAAAGGATTAGATGCACAGCAGAAAGATGACCTGAAACTGGAACTAGAAGTGACCACCATCAAAGGCACACCCCGTGCGGAACGGAAGCTAGACAACAAAGAGTATAGCCTAAGAAAAAAGATAAGCAGTTTGGAAGAAGATGTTTCTCTTTGGAAAAACAATATTAGTTTCTTTGCTAACTCTAAAAATGCCGATAAACTTAGGACAGAATATGAGCAGAAGATAGCGGAAGCTGAAAGTGAATTAGCCCATCTAAAGTCCCAACTGGATATTATTGAAAATTTGAGATAATTTTTAGTTTGAAGTTGCACTGAATGCAATGGATTTCTATATTTGCCCTCCCTTATGCCTCCTTAGCTCAGCTGGTAGAGCAACTGACTTGTAATCAGTAGGTCGCTGGTTCGATCCCGGCAGGGGGCTCTTAAACCTCATAAATCTTTGATTCATGAGGTTTTTTTATTTTGAAAAAAATAACGACTCGTAATTGGTAGGTCGCTGCGGGGCGCCCCGTGGCGTTCAATCCCGGCAGGGGGCTCTCAAGTCTTGTAAATCTCTGATTTATAAGGCTTTTTTGTTTTAAAATAAAACTCTCATAATAATCAGGTCGTTAAGGGACGCCCTGTACTTTTCAATCCCGACAGGGGAATCCAACAAAAAAGCACTTGTGAATTTTACTTCACAAGTGCTTTTTTTTTAAAGCTTCCAACTAAATTTTAAAATCTGCAAATAATTGTTAATTTACTTTAGCAAATCACTATTTGAGTATTTGAAAATTAATAATTACACAAATACTTTTTTAGGTGAAAATTCAATCAGAACCCTTATTACTATTCCGGGATAGATTTAACTTTTCATAGGTTCTTGTATTTTAAAGTTTAATTTTTTCACTACTACGCCAAACCACTAAATTGATGAAACGACTATTACACACACTTCCTATTCGCTACTGGACCAGGTTCATCGTTATTTTAATTCTTAATCTCCAGCAAATACAATCTAATGCATTAGATACTTCTAATCATGCGCTCGCACCACTTATCCCATCGGGGCAAGAGCTTGAAATTATGGAAAGCAGTCCGACGGGAACTTCCGTGGGAACGGTCACGGCAACAGATAATCAGGCGATCACTAATTTCAAAATTACCAGTGCCGAGGCACTAAGTACCGGAACCCCACGCAACGACTCACCCATTAACGCGCTGGCAATGTTTGCCATTAATAATAATGGTGAAATTAGCGTCAACGACCCAACGTATTTATTAGCAACGGTTGGTCCGGTGAACCTTACCGTAGAAGTGACGAACATGCAGGGAATGAAGGCTTCAGCTATTGTCAAAATAAAAATTAAGGATACCATCATCTCAACTTCTGGTTCCCAGGGCTTATCGTGGAAAACAGGGACGCCCCAGCCTTTAGGGAATAGCGAAGGACAATCTGAGGTAGTGAATGGTAAAATGTACTCGTTTAGTGGATTTGATATTACCAAAAAACCTGCTTATACACCGGCGGATAGGGCTTATGTATTTGATCCCGAGGTGAACACCTGGACATTACTCAATCTTATGCCCAAAATGCACCCCAACGCAGCACATGGTGGAGTCACTCACGCAGGCTTTACAACGGATGGGAAGGATATCTTTTTTGGGGGAGGGTATCCCGCAAATGCGAATGGAAATGGGCAGTTATTCGGTACAAGATATGTTTATAAATATGTAGTGGCTAGCGATACTTACCAGCGGCTGCCTAATTTACCTATTGAAAGGGCTGCGGGTGCTTTGGAATATCTTGACAACAAACTCTATTATATCGGTGGGGTTAACCTTGCCCGAAATGAAGATCAGGGTGATGTATTGGTGTTGGATTTGAATAACCTAAACGCCGGATGGCGTTATCTTTCATCCAGCCCGCTGCCCAATCCCCGTAACCATATCGGCTCTGCTGTACTGGATGGAAAAATATACATTGTGGGCGGCCAGCATGAGCAAGATGGGAAATTAACTACCCAGGACGATGTGCATGCCTTTGATCCAACTACTGCGAAATGGACTAAAGTCACTGACTTACCGGATATTGATGAAGTACCTGATGGCCTTACCCCCGGAAAAGGGCACATTACCAATTCAACGTTTACTTATAATGGGCAGTTGTTCGTACTGGGAGGGGAATATCAGTTTCTAGGGCCTTATTCCAAATCAGTGTTGGCTTATGATCCTGTCTCAAATGTCTGGACAAGCTATTCTAGTATGCCCACGGTGCGTTCATCGGGGATTGCGGGGGTTATCAATGGCACATTGTACTATTCTACCGGAAGAAATTCCAAAACTACTTACCAAGCTGAGATCGGCACACCTCCTCCGGCCACTGAAATCGCTTTGGAAGGGGAATGTGGAGCAGTGGGCAACAACTGGAAGACCGTCAGCGACCCCACTGCATCCGGGGGAAGCTATGTGGTCATGCCCAACCTGAACAGCTACAGCGTCCCTGCTGACGTGCCAGCTAACCGTGTGCGCTTTGCTTTTTCGCTGGATTCACCCGGCGACTATCATCTATTTGCCAGGGTACGCGCCCCTTCCGGCAATGCAGACTCATTTTGGTTCCGCGTCAACGGTGGTAGTTGGGTACAGTGGTGGAAAGGTATTACTACTGGAAATTCTTTTAATTGGAATGAAGCAATCTCCAGCCCTGTTTCATTAAACCAGGGCAATAATATCATAGATTTTGCTTATCGGGAGAACGGCACACAATTAGATAAATTACAACTCAACCTGAGTGGGCAATCGCCCAGCGGTTTGGGAGGTGAAGCTGCTAACTGCGGAGGTAACCCACCTAATGGGGCGCCGGTAGCTTCCGCCACGGCAAACCCGATATCAGGTACTGCTCCTTTAAAAGTGAACTTTGATGCAAATGCTTCTACGGATGACAAAGGAATTGTAAGCTACCTCTGGGATTTTGGTGATGGCAATACCAGCAGTAGTGCGAAAACGACACATACCTATACGGAAGCAGGGGAGTACATCGCTATTCTAACCGTAAAAGATGCTGAGGGGCTGGAGGATGAAACTTCATTCAACATATTAGTAGAAGAGGCACCCAACACATTTGCCTCTATCCGCCTGAATGCTGGGGGCAATGCATTGACCATGAACGGGGATGAATTTGTAGCTGATAATAGCACCAATCCAATATATTATAACAGCCAGCATACGTATACCAATAACGCGCTGAACGCACCGGCTTTGTATAAATCCGAACGGGGCTCTGAAACCAATGGTGGCTCTTTTACTTACCAAGTTCCTGTTCCCGATGGAAGTTATACAGTGCGTACCCATCACGCCGAATTATACTATGGTTTCAACGGCAGGACTGCCAGGGCGGGGCGAAGGGTATTTGATATTGCCATAGAAGGCCAAACCGTGCAGGATAATTTAGATCTGTATGTGGAGGGCGTTGGTATCAATAAAAATTATCTGGTACTGACCTTTAATGATATTCAGGTGACTGACGGCATGTTGACTATACACATGGATGCTTCCGTGAACCGGCCTACAGTTTCGGGGATTGAGATTTTAGGTGGTGGGGCATCGCTTCAAGAGGAAGTCACTTTTGCGAATAACGAGGTGTTAAGACAAGAAACTGAGCAAAAGGAATCAACTTCAAACTTGTTTACCGTTTTTCCTAATGCGATGAAGGACAATCACCGGATTAACTTGCAATCCAGCCAGGAATTGAGTAGTGGATATAACTTTGTGCTAACCGACAACTCAGGCAGAACAATTGATATGCAGCCCTCAGTTTCGCGTACTTCGCCATCTGTAATTATGCTAGACTTGTCTGCAAAACCTTTGCGGCAAGGTATTTACTATCTCCATGTACAAGATGAAGCACAACAAACCCGACAGGTAATCAGATTCTTGAAGGAGTAAAAAAAACAGTCTGTGAACATTTTAACTGGCCCCGCCTGGAGGGCTCACCTAACTAGCGCGGAACTTAGTTCCGTGCTTGCACAAAACGTTCATGAAGTCACGGAACTAAGTTCCGCGAAAGCAGTTCTAAGCAGTCATTGTCCGGACTGCTGGTCACTCATGGCCAGCTTTCTTTTGACCATGGACTGCGTCTCACAGGTCATTAAATTAGAAATTAAAACCAGCGGTATACGGTTTCCTCCAGCGGATTGATTTCCATAAGATCAAAGATGCTTATATTTTGAGAGCGTTCCCACCAGGAGAAATATGCGGAAGCGGCAGTAGCTTGTGAGATGTCAATCTCTTCCAATACAACGCCATCGGGGCCTTGCGTAGCCAGACGAGGGTTAAGTGAGGGAAATCTGCCAATAAGAGGTTGATCACCACTTTGTACGTTAGACTCCCGGATAGATTCAATGATCCACAGCGCATATATCCCAAGCGTGCAGTCCGGGCTGCGCATAGATGAAACCGGATTGACAGGGAATTGGCTGATCCTTTCTGTATTGTTGCGGTACTTCAGCAAAGCAGGAATAGACTCAACCGTAAAAGCAGGCAGTTCCATCGCATCCTTATAGGCACCGGATTGCAAGCCATCCATAAATAGGTCAACTTCATTTTGCGTGGCATGCATCTCATCCTCCTTACAAGCAACCATGCTGAACAATAAGAGACAAAAAAAGATTTGTAATGATGTTTTCATAGCAAGTGTTTGTTGTATAATAGTTGAACCCAGGCTTACTTATGTAAGACACTGAAAAGCACATATGGGTTGTAAACCTGTTGTTGAAAGGGAGAAATATTGACTACTTATTCTGGCTTATGTAGAAGTCTGAATAAATCGGGATACGAAACTGTCATAATTATTTATCCAGATTAATAGAACCACCTCTGGTGTAGGCGTACTTATGATTGTAAAAAAAAAGTATTAAGTTTTAATTTGGTGTGCATAAAAGAACAAATTTGCCCGTTCTAGCGACAGATACTTCGGGAATCTTCTTCGGAGTTTTCATTAATGAAGAATAAGCAAGACCCAAAAAATAATGTACTACCAAGACTGGCCTCCAAAGCAGTTTTATTTTGATACATACTGTCTGTAAAGCAAATAAAGGCTTGTCACAACCAATATTGCAGCTGAGATAAGGGCATAAATATAAATGGTATGACTCTGGTTTTCTTGAAAAGCAATGGCAACATAAGCCCAAACAAATACCAAGGCTATGATAGCGTTGTGGCCTTTTTTACTCACCAATACAGCCAAAACTACACCAACGGCCAGCATCACAAATAACCAATTCGTTTCACCAATTCCCCATAAACTCACTTCCTCCATTCCCCATAAAGTCCAGCTGGAGTACTTTAGCCATACAGTGATATTGACGATAGTCGCCACGGATATCCAGCCTAGGTATAATCCAAAAGGTATTTTGAGCCAACGTTTGGTGGATAAGTCAATACTTGTATCCTGAGCCAGTATGATCGTGATCATGGTCAGTGAAACAAGAACAATAAGCATAATTGCTACGCTTAGTCCGATCATCTCGTATTGGAAGGCCGGTAACCACGCACTGGTTGCCAGAAAACTAAGGATCAACCATTGGCCAATTTTTTCATATGCCCTATTTTCCGGGGGTGCCCATAAAGCTTGAAAGAAAACGTACACGCCCAGAGCAAGATAAATCAGGCCCCAAATAGAAAAAGCATAATCAGCCGGGGTAAACAAAGTAGCATATTTGTCAGACACCTCGCCATTGGTCTGCCCATTAAAAGGGGCTACCTGCGAGATGTAATTGATGACAATGGTGAGCAAATAAAAAAATACAACTGACCAACGTAGGAGACTGATATTTTTAATTTGGTTCATGTTCGAGAAAATTAAATTACCCTTAGTTTTATCAAAAACATACTCTCGTTTTGGCAAGACTGTTTTTGCTAATAAACGTTTTAAAACGCATAAATAAAGATAAGCCGGAAACTTTTATACTTTTTTTATTTGTTATAGTAGAAATAAAACACATTTATGTTTGCCCTCCCACTTATACCGACTTAAAATCTAGTTAAAAATCAGTTCATTTTTTTTGTAAAACACCTCAAATTGCTGACTTGATGTCGCGCAAAGTAGTAAAGCATTATGGTGGACTATTTCCCATATAATGTACACCAATAACGATTATGGCTAAGATTGAAATTAAAAGGTTTACTGATAATGAATGGATGCAATACCTGGATGATCTGGCAGCGCTGGAAATAGAAGTATTCAGAAGCTACCCTTATCTCTACGACGTGAGCCTGGAATATGAAAAAGAGTACCTCAAAACGTATGCTGCAAGTGATGATAGCGGTATGGTGCTGGCTTTTGACGGGAGCAAAGTGATTGGTGCTTCTACCTGTATCCCGATGGTGGAAGTAGAAGATGAAGTAAAACAGCCTTTTGAAGACTCAGATTATCCCATCAAAAAAGTGCTGTACCTGGGCGAATCTGTTTTGCTCAAAAAATATCGCAAAAGAGGAATTGGCATTGCTTTCTATGAAGAACGGGAACAACATGCCCAAGACTTGAACATGGAAGTGACTGCTTTTTGCTGCATTGTCAGACCCGACAATCACCCTCTCAGGCCGGAAGGCTACCGTTCGTTGGATAAATTCTGGAAAAACCGTGGCTATCAGGTACAACCTGACATGAAGGCTACGATGATTTGGAAAGATGTCCAACAGCAGGAAGAAACCAAAAAAAAGCTCGTTTTTTGGGTCAAGGAGTTATCACCAATAGAAGGTTGATTTGCACTTCAAAAGTCTTTGAAAACCAGTGGTCGTTTAAGCAAAATTCAATCTTTTGAGTGTGTCTAGACTCCTGGAAAAAAAATCTATTTATTTTATATTGCTTTATCCACGAATGTATTAACATCGTATATTGGCATGTTAACTTAGTATCCACTAAAGCATTATAAAATATAAGATGATACATCCGGACGTAGCATTAAAACATATCAGCGACGAGATTGGCTATGGTATTTTCGCCAATAAATTTATCCCCAAAGGTACGATCACCTACGTACAGGATAGCCTGGAGATTGAGATTCCTTCCGAAGATGTAGAAAAGCACAGTAAGGACATGCAGGATGTTATAGAGAAGTACTCTTTCATTGATGAGCGGGGCTATCGGATCATCAGTTGGGATGTGGCAAAATATGTGAACCATTGCTGTCAATGTAACTCTATGAGCACCGGCTATGGTTTTGAAATCGCTATCACAGATATTTATCCCGGCGACCAAATCACCGATGAATACGGAATTTTTAACATGCAGCACGAAATGCCTCTTTGCTGCGATAAAGAAGGCTGCAGAAAAGTAGTAAAACCACAGGACTTTGACCAGTATTATCCGGTATGGGATAAAAAAATTATTTCTGCGTTAGATGCCCTGAGGGAAGTTCCCCAGCCCCTTATTCACCTGATGGAATACGAAGATAAGGAAGCCCTAGATAGTTATTTTGTAGATGTGCAAAATTATAAGTCAGTTTACACACTGAAATTTCATCATGAGAAAGCGTAGTGGTGTACAGACGATACAAGTAAAAGGGGGGGATTTAACTCAACATCCCCTTCACTACTTCTCCATGCACATCTGTCAATCTGAAACGTCTCCCTTGGTACTTATAAGTTAGGCGTTCGTGGTCAATGCCCAGCAGATGAAGTAATGTGGCTTGGAAATCATGTACATGCACCGGATTCTCCGTTACATTGTAACTAAATTCATCGGTTTCCCCATAGACAATACCCGCTTTTACACCTGCCCCGGCCATCCACATGGTAAAACAGCCGGGATGATGATCTCTTCCGTAGTTTCCTTTAGTTAGCCTACCCTGAGAGAAGCTGGTGCGGCCAAATTCCCCACCCCAAACTACCAAAGTATCTTCCAGTAATCCTCGCTGCTTAAGGTCCAAAATCAGGGCTGCCGTGGCCTGGTCTGTATCCTTGGACTGGCGACTGATGCCGCCCGGCAGATTGCCATGCTGGTCCCAGCCCATGTGGTATAGCTGTATGAAGTTAACGTTTTTCTCTGCCAGCCGACGTGCCAGCAGGCAGTTGGCTGCATAAGTTCCGGGCGTGCGGGCATCTTCACCGTACAGCTCATAAATATGATCCGGCTCGTTAGAGAGGTCTATCGCTTCGGGTACGGAAGTCTGCATGCGGAACGCCATCTCATACTGCTGTATTTTGGACTCTATCTCGGGGTCACCGCTCAGTTGCTGCTGCATCTGGTTCATCTCTTTGACGTAGTCCAGCGCCCGGCGACGGTCATGCTGATGGATGCCGTAAGGATTGTTAAGATACAGCACCGGGTCTTTGCCGGAGCGAAACTGTACGCCCTGATGGTGGGAAGGTAGAAACCCATTGCCCCAGGCCGAGGAGTTGAGCGGCTGCGCCCCGCCTCCTTTAGAGACCAGCACTACAAAGTTTGGTAAGTTTTCGTTGCTTGAACCCAAACCATAGCTCATCCAGGAACCGATGGAGGGTCTGCCACTTTGTTGCGAGCCCGTCTGCACGAACATCACGGCTGGTTCATGATTAATAGCTTCGGTATAAACCGATTTGACGATGCACAACTCATCTACAATTTTGGCAGTATAAGGCATCAATTCACTGATCCAGGCGCCGGATTGTCCGTATTGCTTGAAGTCAAAAATGGATTCCACCAAAGGGAAAGTAGATTGATTGGCCACCATGCCGGAATTGCGTTGTGTACCTCGTATAGAATCCGGTATCTCTTTGCCATGCCATTTTTTGAGGGCGGGCTTATAATCAAAGGTCTCAATCTGGGAAGGCCCACCGCTTTGAAAGAGGTAAATCACCCGCTTGGCCCGGGCAGGAAAATGTCCGTTGCCAATAACACCACCTAATGCAGAAGTAAGATGAGTGGTTGAAGTACTTCCCAGAGAAGAAAGAGGGGATAAGAGGGAGGAGAGAGCGATAGAGCCGAAGCCCAGCGAGGCTTTGTTCAAAAACTGTCTTCTGCTTTGTTGGGAAAAATGCTTGTCCATAGCCATTTATTTTCGGGTATATGCTTCGTTGGTGTTCATGATACTGTTGGCAACCACCGCCAGCGCTGCCAGTTCTTTACGGTCATCCGCTTTTACTTCCTGAGCACCTATACTGAGATAAGCCTGCAAATCCTCAGGATACTGTGAGAATTTGTCGTATTCTTCAGCATAATGAGCTTGGAGAAGTTTTGTTTCTTTTGTCTGCGGCATTCTCCCGGTAATGAGCCGGAAGGTCTTTTCCAGCTTATCTTCAAGGCTGTGGTTTTCCATTTGCAGTACTTTATCGGCAAGTACCCGGGAGGCTTCAATATACTGAGGGTCGTTGAGCAGCACCAGTGCTTGTAGGGGAGTGCTGGTGGTGGTGCGTCGTACTTTACATTCTCCTCGCTGTGGCATATCAAAGATCAACATGGAAGGGGGAGGAGAAGTGCGCTTCCAAATGGTATAAATGCTGCGGCGGTACAATCCATCCCCTTCGGTTTGCAGATAAGGATAGCGCCATGATTTATTACTCAACTCATCCCACAAGCCTTCCGGCTGATAGGGATAGACGCTTTCCCCTCCGGTTTTTTTGACCAGCAGACCACTGATCGCCAGGGCATTGTCACGGATCATCTCGGCAGGTAGGCGGTGGCGGGGCGCCCTTGCCAAATAGATATTTTCCGGGTCTTGTTCCAACAGCTCAGGCGTGACTTTAGAGCTTTGCCGGTAAGTAGCCGACATCACTATGAGTTTGTGTAAAGCTTTGAGATCCCAGCCATTTTTGCGAAGAAAGATAGCAAGATAATCCAGTAACCCAGGATGGCTGGGCAAATCGCCCTGATTGCCCAGGTCATCGGAGGTTTTGACCAGCCCATTACCGAAATGCAGTTGCCATATCCGGTTGACGATCACCCTTGCGGTAAGGGGATTATCCTTAGCAAACATCCACTTTGCTAAACCTAGTCGGTTGCGGGGCAGACTGTCAGGAAAGCTGAGTATGTTATCCGGGGTATCGGGCTTCACTTCTTTGCCCGGCTGATTGTAATTGCCTCTTTGTAATAGGTAACTGGTGCGAGGCTGGGGCAAATCTCCCATCACCATGATCTCAGATATGCTGTTCATCAAAGTGTTGAGTTCGTTGCGTGCCTGATCAAGTTGGTTCACCTGAGACGCATCCCTGTGGTTGGCAAAGTAGTATTCAGCTAGAGCTTGTTCTGTTGGTGCCCCTTGCTCCAGGGCCTCCAGCGTTTGCTCGGGCTGGCATAAGTAACTCACTTCTAAAGCGGTCAACTGACGATCATAGATGCGGATTTCATCCAAGCCACCATCCTTCATAGGGGTGATCTTGTCGCGGCTGCCCAAGTGGAAACCCCGGAAATCGTAAGTATGAATGTTAGGTTCGTAGAGTATTCCTTTGTAGAGGTTATCTACAACTACCTCACGGCTAGTTTCCTTTCCATTCAGATATAGCTTAATTCCTGCAGCGCTGCTGGTACCATCATAAGTAATCGTAACCCTGCTCCACGTTTTGGGAGGAAGGGCTTCTTGTGTAGTTAGTTCAATCGCATTCTGAGGCCAGGAATGCGCCATAATAAATTGCAACTTGTTGTCGCGGAGAAAAAGAGAATAGCCTTTCAATCCCAGGCGTACATCTTCGCAGTGGGTAAACACTCCGGCTTCTTCATAGACCGTATCGGGATAAACCCAGAGATCTACGCTGAAAGGCTCCGTTCTTTCAAACCAGCCAATCTTTTCTCCCAAGGCAATGGAATTGTAATCACTCACGAAAAAAGCCGTGCCTTCCACCCCTTTATCAATGACTGCTTCTTTTAGCGTAGCAGGTTTATTAGAATTGGCAAGGTTAACAGTTCGGGAATTGCCTTTGCCAAGGTCGGTGAAATTGTCTAGAGGATAATAGGCCTGCAAACCCTGCTGCATGTTTTGCTCTAACTCCTTGCGCAGCTCAAGCTTCGTTTTCTTCCATTGTGCATAGCGCTCCTGCTCTCTGTCTTCCTTTAAGTCTTTTTCCTGTTGATGAATGAACTGCTTGAGTTTACTGATCTGCGCATCGGCCTTCTCATCAGTCAGCAGTAAAGACGGACCGGGGGTTTGGTCTGGACCATAGACCGGGCTGCCTGACTCAAAAGTGCTGTTGAAGAAGGCGAACATGCTGTAGTAATCCTCCTGCGATACTGGGTCATACTTATGGTCGTGGCAGCGGGCACATTCCAGCGACAAACCAAGAAAAGCTTTGCCCAGGGTATTGGTACGGTCAGCTACATATTCTACCCGGTATTCTTCAAAGACGATACCTGCCTCGGTGTTGCGTTTGTGCAGGCGGTTGAAGGCAGTAGGCAGGATATCTTCCTGCGTAGCATTGGGCAGCAGATCACCGGCCAGCTGTAATGTGACAAAGCGGTCATAGGGCATATTGTCGTTGAAAGCGTCAATGACCCAATCGCGCCAAGGGGAGAAGTCTCGGTGTTTATCATCCAGGTAGCCATCACTATCGGCATAGCGGGCTACATCCAGCCAATGGGCGGCCATGCGTTCGCCGTAAGCAGGGGAGGCTAGCAGGCGATCTACCAGCTTTTCATACGCATCAGGAGAAGAATCGGCGACAAAAGCATCTATCTCCTCCAGGCTGGGGGGGAGACCAGTGAGGTCAAAGCTCAGGCGACGGATGAGGGTTTCCTTATCGGCTTCTTCAGAAGGGCTTAGGCCTTTCTTTTGTAATTGTTGAAGTACAAATGGATCTATCTCATTCTTTACCCATGAAGACTTAGGTTCAGGTACAGCGTTGTCTTGGGGTGGAATAAATGCCCAGTGCGGTTCGTAGGTAGCGCCCTGTTCTATCCAGCGGACTAATATGGCTTTTTCTTCGGTAGTGAGGCTAAGATTGGACTCAGGAGGGGGCATCTGCGCTTCAGGATCATGGCTGAGGATGCGGTGATAGAGTTCGCTGTCTGATAAATCACCAGCGACAATAGCATACTTGCCTTCGTTTTCGTGCAACTCAGCCAGTGCATCTTCCCCAATATCCAGCCGGAGACCGGCTTCTCTTTTTTCTTCATCTGGTCCGTGGCAGGCAAAGCAGCGGTCGGAGAGGATAGGCTTGACATGAAAGTTATAACTGACTTTTTCAGGCAGACGATCTTCTGCCGCCACTATCTCTTCCGGTTTCTCCACCTGACAAGCCGATAGGAAGGTAATAACTGAGAAAAATACGTATAATAAATTCAGGTTGTTACGCATAAAAAATGCTTATTCTTCTAAGCTTATTCCCATTAAAATAAGGGATAATTTACTTAAAATGAAATGCAGCCATAATATAAAATTGTAAAGGCTAGAGGGCTGATGCTGCCATGGGAGGTTTAGCCCGGGAGTTTTATCGTAAGCTTGGCGAGCACTATGCCATTGAAGACTTTGAAGCAAAGCATGAAGACCCCGCAGTCTGGCGGTTTGAGCCCCACGTAGCAGATAGTATTTTTTAATGCCTGGCTGGCTGAATATGATGTTCCCGTTTATTATGAGACCCGCCTGCCGCCCAGCCGGAAAGCAGTACAAAAAGAAGGCACAAACTTAGCCAGATCACCATGGAAAATAGCCTTAAAGTGAATGCCGAAATCTTCATAGATGCCACCATTGAAGGTAGATACCACAAGGTGAACCATCTGTTTGAGGTGGATTTATCCGGTGACCAACTGAAGGTGGTAGGGCCTTATCACCCTTAGGCTGAAGTATCGTGTGTAATGTGGGGCGGAGGCGCCTGAAAAAACGCTGGTATTATTTTGTAGAACATCTGCTGGGTGCGGAACCCCTCTGGAATTTTGCTTTGGAATAAGTAGATTATAAACAAAAACGGATGAGCACAATTTGCTCATCCGTATCATGTTAAGTTTACTAAAACTTCCTTAGCCAAAGATACTCATCCCTTCAAAGGTGACAGCATCTTCCAGGCTGTTGACCTGTCCGGAAAAGGTGACGCGATTACCCCAGTTATCCCTGAAGGTAGCACGAGCATTTCCGTCACCAGAGATGGTCATGTTAAGTGAACCATGACCTAATGCGACAGTACTCACCTGAGCACTAATTCTAACCGGCTCTTTGGCGTTTCCTTCATGTACTTCGTAGTCAAGTAGTTTACCATTTAAGGTAATGCCCCCCAGGCCGTTATAGCCTATGTAACCAGGCGCAGCGGTCTGGATGACTACTCTGTCACCATCAAACATAATAAAGCTTTCAGCTACCATATTGTAACGGTTCATATACCTGTCGTAAAGCGCATCCGCTTCCAGCACCAGCGTTTTGTTTTGGGCTAAATTTAAAGCCATTGCTTTACCCTGTTCATTAGCCTCAGCTTGTAAGCGTTTCTTCTCCATACGTTCCTGCTTTCTGGCTTCCCGTCGCCCTTCTCGTGACTGGGCACTGGCAGTACCTATAAAGGCAAATAGTATTATTGCTGTGATATATATATGTATATTTTTCATATTGTTTCTGTTTAAAGCATTGCACTATAATAACGTATTGACAACGTAAAACATTCATCACATCGTATAGGGAGATTTTGGTTGCTGTGAGACATAAGTTTAGCCTGCGCTTATCCGAAGCCATTGATCATCATTCACCATTTGCCATGCTTTTTTGCCAAATAATACCGATCTTGAAGATATTTTGATGAATTAAATGTGTAAACAAAAGCAAAATGGATAGAAGAACAGCCTTAAAACAGGCCGTGCTTGTTGCAGGAGGGATGGCACTCATACCCTCCTGTAACTTTGGCCCGGAAAGGGAAGCGGTAGCCCTCAACAACCTCAAGATTGACACCGACCATCAAGACCTATTAGCCAAGGTGATAGAGACAATCATTCCCTCAGCCAAAGGATCTCCCGGTGCAGAGGCATTGAACCTGTACCGCTTTGTATTGGTGATGGTAGATGATTGTGAGTTTGAAGCCAATCAGCAAAGCTTTGTCAGTGGTTTACAACTGATCAAGCCCTTTGCCAAAAAACATCTGGACAAATCCTTTTCAGACGATCAGACAAAGAATGAAGAAATGCTTACGGCTATCATCGCGATGGATGATGCTCAGGAAGCAAGTATGCCGGGACTCAAAGATATCCAGGCCTTTTTGATGCTGGCCAAAAAATATACCGTTCAGGGATATATGGCTTCAGAGTATTTTATGACAGAAAAATTTCCCTACAAATTAGTGCCCGGACCTTTCCAGGCATGTGTTTCTACTAACGGATTAACGGTAATGTAATGGCATATTTTAATATAGACAGCAAAAAAGACAGAACTTACGATGTGATAGTCATTGGCTCAGGCATCAGCGGAGGCTGGGCCGCGAAAGAACTTACTGAAAAAGGCTTGAAAACCCTGGTACTGGAAAGGGGCCGGGATGTACAGCATATCAAAGATTATCCAACCACCAATATGATGCCCTGGGAGTTTGAACACCGGGGACAAGTGCTTCAGCAAGTCACCGAAGATAATCCGGTAGTGAGCAAGTGCTATGCATTCAGGGAAGATACCCAGCACTTTTTTGTCAAAGACCAGGAGCATCCTTACCAGCAGGAAAAGCCTTTTGACTGGATCAGGGGCTATCAGGTGGGAGGTAAGTCGCTGCTGTGGGCACGCCACACCCAGCGCTGGAGCGACTTTGACTTTGAAGGCCCGGCCAGGGATGGCTTTGTGGTGGATTGGCCCATCCGTTATCAGGACATAGCACCCTGGTATAGCTATGTGGAGAAGTTTGTTGGTATTTCGGGCAATAAAGATGGTCTGGATAACTTACCGGACGGAGAGTTTTTACCTCCAATGGAATTGAACTGTGTAGAAAAGTATTTCAAAGAGAAGCTGGAAACACAGTACAAGGGGCGCAACATGGTCATTGCCCGTTGTGCGCATCTGACCGAACCGCAGGCAATACATCTGGAACAGGGCAGAGGGCAGTGCCAGAACCGTAGCTTATGTCAGCGGGGATGTCCTTTTGGAGGGTATTTTAGCAGTAATTCATCCACTTTGCCCTGGGCGATGAACACCGGCAATCTTACCCTTCGTCCTCAATCGGTCGTGCATTCCGTCATCTATGATGATCAGCAGGAAAAAGCCACCGGGGTAAGGGTGATAGATGCGGAAAGCAAAGAAACCATAGAATTTTACGCTCCCATCATCTTTGTCAATGCCAGTGCATTGAATACCAATCTGATATTGCTGAATTCTACGTCTAATCGTTTTCCCGACGGATTAGGCAATGACAATGGGCTGTTGGGCAAATACGTGGCTTTCCATAATTACAGGGCCAGGATTTCGGGTAGGTATGAAGGTTTCCTTGACTCTACCACTGTGGGTAAGCGCCCTACCAGCGGGTATATACCACGCTTTAGAAATCTATACCAGCAGGAAACAGACTTCCTGAGAGGCTATGCTGCGGGCTTCAGTGCCGGTCGCATCGTAGATAGAGACTATGATGGTATAGGCAACTCACTTAAAGAAAACCTGCTCAACCCTCAATGGGGTGCCTGGCAGGTAGGCTCTCATATGATGGGGGAGACTATCCCTAAAGAAAGCGGGCAGGTGAGCCTCAATACGGAGCAAAAAGATGACTGGGATATGCCATTGCTCAAAGTTAATGTGGATTATGATGGCAATGACGAGAAGATGATCGCCGACTTCTTTGAGCAGCTCACGGAGATGTATACCCATGCCGGGTTTACCGATATCAGTACCAACGATTCGCATCAGGCACCGGGCCTGGATATCCACGAAATGGGTGGCGTTCGTATGGGCCACGATCCCAAGACCTCTCTGCTGGATAAGTGGAACCGCTTGCATGCCTGCAAAAATGTGTTCGTGACGGACGGTGCTTGTATGACCTCTACCAGCACACAAAATCCTTCGCTCACTTATATGGCGCTGGCTGCCCGGGCAGTAGATTTTGCCGTAAAGCAGAAGGCATAGAAGACTAAATGATGTTAAGTGAGGGTGGATGTTGAAAGATATCCACCCTTTTTTTATGCGCTCGTCTATGCATGGCTGCGCACTACAATGCCCAGCGTTTCCAGTAGTTGAGGTTCGTCGCGCAGGCCAAAGCGGGCTGCCTTGCGGAAGTCACTCATCCAGGCTTCCATTTTGAGGAGCGCTTCGTTTGGTTTACATACTGATGTAATCTCTGTCGCTAATCCGTATGGTATTGGTTTAAAAGACCTGAGATTTAACGTATGACCCTTCTCTCAAGACTGCCATGTAAGGGGGAAGGCTTTGTTTTGACGCAATCCTTACCTCAACAGTAGGGGGCACTACAGAATGACATTCATTCATTACATCCCCCTGCTGATTTAGTCTCGAACGAAC
>JBBSOG010000045.1:0-19253 GCA_038259985.1 Cytophagales bacterium | reverse complement strand
TCTCCGGATTCAATATTTACCTCAATTATACGTATACCGATTCAGAAGCGGACATACAGAGCCGCCAAGCTGACGAAACCAATCCTGAAGCCAGCGAGACGCTGCGCTTGCCGGGACAGGCTTCGCACGTGGGCAACGCCGCTTTGGGTTATGAGAAAAATAAATTTAGCGGCAGGATAGCGGTCAACTTTAATGGGGAATACTTGAGCGAAGTAGGCGGAAGCCTGGAAGAAGATGTCTACGTAGCCGACCGCCTGCAACTGGACATCAGCGCCACCTATGCAATCAACCGGCAGGTGCGGACTTTTGCTGAGTTTCTCAACCTGACCAATCAGCCATTTGAAGTATACCAGGGCAATCAAGATACGGTCATTCAACGGGAGTTTTATTCTTTTTGGGCAAGGGTAGGATTGAAAATAGACTTGTAAATAGTAAAAAAATGAAAAAAAACACATATATCATGCTGTTAGCCCTGCTGACAAGCTTTTCTTCCTGTTCACGGGAAGATGAGGACGTGGTAAAGCCGGTGCTTTCACAAGACCTACCCCAATTCATTATGTTAGACGATGAGGGTGGGGGTGAAACGGAAGATAACGATGAGATGAGCCTAACACTGGTCTTGGCCGACCGCTACGATCCTAGTGGGGAAGAATTGGGAGGCGGTATCGTTACACTAGACAAAGAATTTCCCATCAATTTTCAAATCAGCGAGCTACAAGGTTTTGACAATATCTCAAACTATGTGCTTTCGGCCACTGCCTTCTATGATGTTGACGACTGTACCAGTAGCGAAGATGAAAGCATCGTGTTGCTCCAACAGTACGACGCTGCTACTGGTCGGGGAAGCCTTATTTTCCCCGCAGGGGTAGAAGAAATAGCATTGGTGCTGACGCTTGATCCCGATTTTTTTGAAGATGAAAGCCTCAATCCTGAGCGGGGCTTTTCGGTCGCTTTTTCCCCAGCTGCCGAAAGTCAGGAAGTATTGATAACCGAAACACCTTTTGTGTACGAAGTGCTGGATAATGAGGCGATCTTTGGGGAATGGGAATTGAGCGTGGATACGGAACTATGGGAGAATTTTCAAGCCCTGTTCAGTGCCATCAATGAGGACATAGCCGCATTGGCCGCCGATGATATTGAGGAAGTTGTCTGGGATTTTAAGTACGATGAACTCAGCATAGAAGTAGTACTCAAGGCAACTGAAACCATAGAAGAATGTGGTGAAACCGAAATAGAAAACATAGTGATAGAATTAGAAGGCGGGTACGATGAGCTTACCCGTGATGTCCGCTCGGGAGAGATCGCCCTGGAAGGTGATATAGAACAGGAAGACGGCTCAGAAGAAGAATTTGTGTACGAAGGTGAATTTTCCATTGAGAACAATGTCATGACTGTTATTTTGAAAGGAGAATACCAAGGGGAAGAGACTGAAGACTTCAGCCTGATTTTGAACAGATAAGCTATCTAAAATTAATTCATGATGCACAAACTATATATTTTTTATTTTCTGCTAACGATAGGTGCTTTCGCTTGTAATCAGCAACCGAAAAGTAATGACGAAACCCGAGTGATGAATAGTCCTCCCCCTGGCGAAGAGATTTCTCCGCGCATCATGACCGAGACCACCCTGCACGATACCGATGACCCGGCAATTTGGATCAACTATGACGACCCTGCCCAAAGCTTAATTCTGGGTACCGACAAAGATGCCGAAGGGGCACTTTACGTTTTTGACCTGAAGGGTAAAATCCTTGCCGACAAAGTCATTGACAGCTTGCAAAGGCCCAACAATGTAGACGTAGAGTACGGCCTGATGCTCAACGGCCAGCCTACTGACATCGCAGTACTTACCGAGCGCTTGACCAGCAAGTTACGCATTTTTTCCCTGCCCGATATGAAACCCATTGATGGGGGTGGTATACCAGTATTTGAGGGGGAAAGCAGTACGGAATACCGTGACCTGATGGGCATTGCTTTATACAAAAGACCTTCGGATAATGCTATCTTTGCCATCGTAGGTAGGAAAAACGGGCCTACGGATGGTACTTATCTCTGGCAATACCTCCTACAGGACAATGGCAGCGGGGAAGTGAAAGCCACGCTGGTGCGTAAGTTTGGCAACTTCAGCGGTACCAAAGAAATTGAGGCTATCGCCGTAGATGATAGTCTCGGCTACGTCTACTATTCTGACGAACAGGTGGGGGTAAGGAAATATAATGCCGATCCGGAAAGAGGCAACGAAGAACTGGCGCTCTTTGGAACAGAAGGCTTTACTGCCGATCATGAGGGAATTTCTATCTATGCAATGGAAGGTGGAAAGGGTTATATCCTGGTATCTGATCAGGAAGTGAACAAATTTCATATTTTTAGCCGGGACGGTTGGGAGGATAATCCCCACGATCACCGTTTACTCAAAATAGTTACGCTTTCTACGGTGTCCAGCGACGGCTCGGAAACGGTCAACTATCCCTTCTCCCCGCAATTTCCGCATGGCTTTCTGGTAGCCATGTCGGAGGGCAAGACTTTTCATCTTTACCACTGGGAAGACATCGCCGGGGATAGTTTGATGGTACAGACACCTAAGATGGTGATGCCTTGAGTGCTAGTTGTAGATCCTGACCAAATTTATAGCTTTTATGGATTGAGAAAAAAATTACCGTTATCAAACCTGTAGTTTAGACTTACTTGGAAAGTACGGAGGGATTTAATTTTCGCTCTACTTTGGTAAAATCCAGGTAAGTATGATTGTCAAAGACGGATTGTTGGAGGGTCAGTGTATATTTTCCCCAGGAATGGACTGCTTTTGTTTCAATACGGTTTTTTTGCACCTCTTTTTTATTATGGACAGGATTACCCAGTAAAAATTCATTCATGATGCGTCCATCCATGGTCTTGGGAACCGGAATATCTTGCAAGTACAAAACGGTTGGTGCAATGTCAACATTGGCAGTAGGCAAAGTGCTTTCAAACCCCTGTTTAAACGAAGGGCCATGCATGATCAAAGGAATGTGAATTTCGTAAGGGCTGGAACTGCCATGCCCGGCCATGCCACCGGCAAATGATACCCCCTGGTAGCCAAACTCATTTTTCTGGTCGTTCCAGTTGACATCCACCAGAATATCTGAAGCCCGTGCCGAGTGCCCCCATTGGATAGCGTCAAAGGAAAGTGTGCCATCTACCCAACCTAATGTGGGTTTTTGGGAGGACGCTTTGGTAAAAATAGCCCCTACCCAGTCTTGTTGCTGTAGCGAAGCGACAATTTTTTGTATGACATCCGGATCATGCTCTTTTACAAAGATTGCCCCACCCGCAACGACTATATCATTTGAATCTTTTGTTTTCTTGAGTCCTTTTTTTAAAAGAAATTCAGTCAAATTTTCCTCTCCCCGATGGGTGACAAAACCGTGGTCCGTAGTCACGATGATGTTGTATTTGTCCCTCATTTTCTTGTTTTCCATCTCCAGCAGTACCTTGCCCAATTGCTGATCTACGACATTGAGTGATGCTAAAGTCTGCGAGGCACCAATTCCATATTCATGTGCGGTGGCATCCGGGTCAGAAAACCAGATGGTGCTCACCTCAGGGCCTTCGGGCGTAAGGACAAATGTGGAAAAAGCCTTGACAATCCACTCATGTTTGGCCGCATTGCCGCTACCGTAAGATTCCGGGGTGCCAACAACCCGGATTACTTCATCTTTGAATGATGAAGGAAGGATTAACTCGGGATTGATGATAGCGCCATTGTTTATTTTATGGTTTTGCAAGAACGCCTGGCCGGTAGAACCTGAACTGAAAACCATCATTTTTTTCCCTTGCACACGAAGTAACTCACCCAAAGAAATAGAAGTCAATAAGCTCCCGGAAAGCGCATCAGAAGCTTCTATCAATTCCGTGGCGTTGCCGGTATTGATTACCCCAAAATTACTTAAACCAGGAATTGAGATACTATTGCCCAGTATACCATGTTGATAGGGGTAGGTGCCGGTCGCGATGGAAGGGGCATTTACCCTAGTTACTGTAGGAAAGACACTGTGGTTTTGCTTACCTATTGCCCCCTCTTTGCCCAGGGCGTACAAATTCGGCATGAGTTCCGGTGTAATATAGTCTTCCCTCAGACCATCAAAAACGACAATGAGTGTCTTCAAACCATCGGTAGACTGGGCAGCGCACGAAACGGTACCTATTAGGGAAAGCAAAGCAACCGTAAAGATTTTTGAAAAGGCATTCATTAGGGCAAATTGTAGAAATCAGTTTCAAGAGCAAAGTGACGGGCGTTATCTTATTGTTATCAAATGCTGAATACATGGCTAAGCTTCAAAAATTTTACCCCTTAGGGCTTTCAGCCGGATATTGGTATTGATCAGGTTAATTTCAATTTCACTGATCTGGATCTTGACGTTGAGCAGGGCAATCTGGGCGTCGCGCAAGTCCAGCGAGCTGGCCTTACCAGCGTAATAGCGCTCCTGGGTCCGCGAAAAAGCTTCTTCAAAAGTGCCCAGGTTAGCACTTTCTCTTCGCAGTTGGGCCTGCAAAATTTCCAGGGTGTTTAGTGCTTTCAAAGCTTCGGTGATGACGCTTTCTTCCAGCTGCTGGGATTGGATATCGCTGGTACGGACGTTAATCTCAGCATTAGCAATTTCCCTTCGGGTACGGTTGCCCGTGAAAATATTATAACGCACAGATACGCCTACGTTGGCACCAACATTCTGGATTTCAGCCAGTTGCTGCAAGTCATTTTCCTGCTGGAAATAGCCGTAATTAGCAAAGGCGCTTACTGTAGGATAAAGATCGGCCCGCGCGAGCGAGGCTTGGTTTCCGGCAATAAGTATTACTTGCTTGCTTAGTTGTACATCCGGATTGCTTGAACGTACATCAGCAACAACATCTTCACTCCCCGCAAGTAGGGGTTGCTGGTACACTGCCGAAACCCGATAACTTGCTCCTGGTTCCAGCCCGGTGAGAAAGTTGAGGTCCCGGATCAAATTGCTTATCGCCAGCAGCACATCGTCCAAAGCATTGATGTCTTGGTTGATATCGGTCTGGGCCTGCAGTACTTCCAGTCCGGTGGCCTGTCCAAAAGTGACCTGGTCTTTGGCCCGCTGAAGCCGCTCTTCGCTTACCGCAATGGATTCACCCAATAGTTCCTCCCTGCTCTGTAATTTGGCAATCTCACAGTATACATTGGCCACCGCTACTACAGTATTGGCAATCGTCGCCTCTTGTTGAATTTGACTGATGCTCCGCTCATTTTCCAACAGTTTGTAACGGTACCGACCGCTAAAACCATCAATAATCACGTAATCTACCTGGGCTACAGCCGAGAGGGTGGTGGAAGTCACGCCACTTTCATTGAAGTTTACCTGCGGTTGCTCCGGCTGGAAGGTGCGCAAGGTAATGTCCGTTTGGTTATTGACGTAGTTGGCAGAGCCTTGTAGGCTTACCGTAGGTAACAAGCCAGCATTGCCTTTGTACACATTACTTTCCGCAATTTTAACCTGCTCGCTCTGAATCAGTATATCTTTGTTGTTTTTTAAAGCCAGGTCAATGGCCTCCTCTAAAGTGAGCGTATTGGCACCGGCAGAATTCTGCCCGTATGCCTGCCAGGTAAACAGGCAAACGAGCGTGGTATATATTATGCTCTTCATGAAGGTCTTTAGTTAAGTTGGTTTTGTAATTCTTTGAGTTCTATGTCAATAGATGTGGCAGTAGCTTCTTTTCTTCCCCGGATTTTTCGGTGGTAAAACAGTTTAGACGCGTTGACTGCCGTCAGCACTGAGGGCAGAAAGACGAGGGTCAGCACCATGCCGAAGATCAGTCCGTAGGAAATGGCGATGGCAGTAGGCTTCAGGAATTGGGCGCTGATAGAATTATTCAGCAGCAAAGGGGCCAGGCCAAATACTGTCGTAATTGTGGTCAGCACTATCGGCCTGAAGCGGGATACGGCGGACTCAATGAGCGCTTCCCTGGCCCCCATCCCTGCTTTGATGCAGTCGTTGTAAGTAGAGATTAGCACCAGCCCGTTGTTGATCAAAATTCCCCATAAAGCGATCATTCCCAATACTGAGAAAATGCTGACCGGAATGTTATGGAGGTAGGAACCCCAGGCGACGCCGATGAAAGAAAAGGGAAGGATCGCCAGGATAGTGATCGTTTTGCCTACCGAACGGTAGTTGATCAACAAGACCGTGATGATGAGGATGAAAACAATGGTAGCAGGCCCCTGGCTGCTATTTTGGCCTTCCGCCGATAAGCGTGCTTCGCCCTCTAGGGTATAGCGAATGTTGGGAAATTTAGTCCTGATTTCTTTCAGAATAGACGCTTCCGTCTCGGCCAATACTTCGGGAACGGATACCAAAAGGTTTTCCACATCAGCCTCCACCCGGATTTCGCGGGTACCGCTCTGGTGGTTGATCGCCCGTACGCCCTTAGTTTGCTCAAAGGAAGCCAATTCACCAATAGAATAAGAAGCCCCACCCGGAGTAAAAAGCCTGGCTTGCTCCAACTGATCTACCGAACGGCGGTCTTCCACATCATAGCGTAGCCAAACTTTTACCTCTTCGTCCCCTCGCTGGATGCTCTGGGCTTGCAGCCCGAAGAAGCCTTTCCTTATCTGGTCAAATACCTGACCTTCGGACAGGCCCAGGAATTTGGCCTTAGGCGAGAGCTTCATGGTCAGTTCGGGCGTACCCTGCTTATCAGTATCGGTCACATCTTTGAGATCACTACGCTGGGACAAATAATTTCTCAGCAACTGCTTGGCTTCGCGCAGGTTTTCCAGGTCGCCTCCCAGCAGGGCTACCGACACCGGTTTTCCAAAAACGGCAATGCTGCCGTAAGAAAGATTGGTAGCTTCAGGAATTGGCCCGACTTCCTCACGGATTTTTTGGGCAATGTCAAAGGATTTGATATTGCGGTTATCCCCTTCCATCATGTAGATATTGAGAAAACCTTCGTCGCTATTCGGCCCCAGCACCCGTTCTACGTAATTGACCACTGGCCGATCGTCATCGCGTTGGTCAGTATAAAAGCCATTGACTTTCCAAATCGCTTCTTCCATCCGTTGAAGCTTTTCACTAGTGATTTGCTCATCGGTTCCCAGGGGAAGTTCAATTTTGGCAGTGATTACATCCTGGTCTATGGACGGAAAGAAAGTACTCTTGATCATCCCTGATGACATCGCCATCACCGTCAGCACCATGATGACAACGACACTTAAGATCGCCACCAAAGAATATCGGGTAAAAAACAAGATACCCCGGTGGTACACTTTATCCCGAAAGACCAGCAAGGAGTTATTGGTTTTTTGGGTAAGCTTCCAGGGTTTGTCGTCTTTGCTCAATGCTTTGGAGCGGGCAATGTGTACCGGCAAAAATAGTAAGCTTTCCAGCAGGGCCACCATCAAGGTAGCACAAACTACAAAAGAGATATCGGAGAAATAATCTCCCAACTGCCCATCAATGAAGAAGAAGATAGAAAACGCCAGGGCGGTAGTGACCAGTGAAGCTATGACGGCGGGTATCACCTCTATAGTGCCTTGCACCGCCGCCTTGAGCGGACTCATGCCTTCGGTAAATTTCTGGTAGATGTTCTCCGCCACCACTACCCCATCATCTACAATAATCCCCAGTACGACGATGGTACCAAAGAGGGAGACCTGATTGATCGTCAAATCATAAAAACTGGCCAGGATAAACATACCCAACAAAGCCACTGGGATTTTGAAAGCGACCCAAAAAGCAACCCGGGGATGCAGGAACAGCCCCAGTACAATCAGCACCAACAATATGCCTTGCCAGGCATTGTTTTGCAAGGTGCCAATGGTCTCGTTGAGCGCGATGCTTTTGTCTTCTACGATAGTCGCCTTCACCTGTTCATGTGTGCGGTTGAAGGTATTCAGATAATCTTCCACATACGCCGCATTTTTCAGAATATCCTCTTCACTTCGGCTGAATATCTTAATGATCACTGCTTCCTCCCCGTTCAGGGAAGTATGATCCGGCTTGTCGGCAAAGCGGTCAACAACGGTAGCAATCTCCGCTAAGCTGATACTTTTACCATCGGGGGTAGCGGCTACCACCACATCGCGGAGGCCGTTAGCAGTATAGGCCCGGTTATCCAGGCGGATGAGGTAGTTTTTCTGACCGGTTTCTATTTCACCACCCGAGGCTTTGATGTTTTCCCGTTGAATGGCAGCGCTTACCTCGTCAAAAGTAAGTTGGTAGGCCCGCAAGGCACTTTCCCGGAAACGGACCTCAATTTCTTCTTCGGGATAACCACTGATGGTGATCTGCGAAAGTTTGGGGGAAAGCAATAACTCATCTTTAATATTCTTGGCATAGTCTTTCAAACCCGTCAGGCTGGTTTTTCCGGTGACCCCTATGGTCATGGTATAGTTCAGTATTTCTTCTTTGGTCACTACTGGGGTTTCTACATTGGCCGGAAAAGTCGTGATCCGGTCCACCGCGTTATTAATATCCTGCAACACTTCGTTCACGTCGGCATCGTCCAGTATTTCTACCCGGATGCTGGCAAAGCTCTCCTGCGAGGTGGAGGTGACGCGATCAATGCCCTTTAAGCCCTGGAGATTATCTTCTATTTTGTTGACTACTTCTTCCTCCATTTCCTGGGGGGAAGCGCCCCGGTAGGTCACGTTGATCGTGATGAAACTGACTGGCTCGGCAGGCAAGAAATTAGAACGCATTGCACTTACCGACAGTAGGCCTACCACAATTATAAGTCCTATAAAGATATTGACCAGCAAAGGCTTCTGGACCAGATATGTGATAATATTTTTCATATTAATCTAGGATTTTTAGCCCGGCAACGGGTACTTCAAAGGTGTTGAGGATCAGTTGGTCGTTATCGTTAAGCCCGCTCACAATCAGGGAGTCTGTTTTGGAAGCCAGCACTCTCACTTCCTGTTTGTTGATGGTACTATCTTTGAGTACCAGCAAGTTCTGGTCTCGGGACAGCAGTGTACTTTCTATGGTAAATGCGTTTTCGTAGTGCTCTTTCCCTACCTGACCTTCCAGGTATACGCCCGGCTTGATATTGTCACCTCGGAGGGCCAGGAACACGGTGATGTTTTGTGTCTTGGCATCCACCGTACCGTTGACCCGGCTTACTACACCTACCCATTGTCCCGGTAGTTTGTTACTGCGAAAGGTAATTTCATCCCCAATTTTGAGTGCCGAGGCTACATCAAGGGCTACTCCTGCTTCTATTTCCAAATCATCTTCACTGATGAAGGTCCCCAGGGGCTGACCGGGAGACACCAGCCCCCCCATATCTACCAGGGCAGCGGTGAGTATGCCGTCAAAAGGCGCGGTAATGCTATATTTGGAAAGTCTTTCTTCCTGGGCTTTGATGCTGTAAAAGGTATTGTACACCTGGTTGGCAGTGACGAAATATTTCTCCGAGGTAGCCTTGGTTTCTGGCAAAGGGGGAAGTGGTTTCCCTGACGCATAGCTTGACACATAGGCCAGCCAGTTTTGATAATTGTCAGGATAGTCGGCTTTCAGATCGGGCATCATTCCGGTCAAAATATTGAGAAAAGCACTTTTTTGGGCTTCCAAGTTCAAGGCAAATTCCCGGCTGTTGATGCGCAGCAAGACCTGTCCCTTGCTGAACGGTGTCCCTGTTTTAAATGCATCACTTCCCTGCTGAATACTGCCTTGTACTTCGGCAAACAACTCGGTGCTGTTCTTGGGCACTACCCTCCCGCTGATCAGGGCGGTATTGGATATGGATCCATTTTTAACCTGAGTGAGTTTCAAATCGGACTTGCGCACCACAAACGAACCCTCTGTTTCTTTATTAGATGTGTTTGTTTCGCTTTTCGCTTCGCTTTTTTCTGCTTCCCCGCAGGAGGAGATGCCGATAAATAATATGAAAAACGCAAAATTAAACCTGTGGAGGTGTTTCATGGTAAAATAGGTTAGGATTTATTGACTGATAGTCACTTGCAAATAAAATTTTTTAACTTCTGATTCCTTCAGTAATCATTTCCATATAGCAATTAATCATTTCTTCCTGCTTGATGGCATGTATATCCTTCAGTAATTTTTCTTTGGTATCAACAAATTGTACTACCCCTACCGAACATGCCCATAAGATATTGCCGACAATCACCGGGTTAAATGTTTTTTTGATCTCATCATTTTTTTGACCGCTAACGATGATGCTTTGTACAAAATCCTGAAGGGAATAGCTGATTTTAAAGTACTCTTCCATTCTAATGTCAAACTCTGGTCTCTCCGCATAGGCTAGGAGTTTGGCATACTCAGGAAATTCTTGGTGGTATCTGTAATTGGCCATGCAGACTGCTTTGATTTTGTCAATGCTGGATGGAAGCCCCTCGGTACTTTGGACAAATTTTTCGTGTAAAAGTCTCAGTGCCAGGACCGTCAGTTCGGAAAGCACCTCGTCTTTGTTTCTATAATATTTGTAAACCGTCCCTTTGGCAATCCCTGCCTTTGCTACCACTTGATCAACCGTAAAACGCTCTATACCCACCTCCAATAGCACCGTATTAGCTGCCGCAATAATCTGCTGTTTTCTAGTGCCCGGTGATCTATGCCTGGTGGTTTCATCCATGTATTGACTAATAGTCATTAATAATTTAACGAACGGGCAGTGTCACCTTTTGTTTAGCTATTTTCAATTTTTTTTTAACATTTTTTTTGCAAAGGTGAAATGGTAAGCGCTAGTGCCATCTAAGATTTAGGTGTGAAACTAATCTAGGCACAACGGGTACTGTTCAGGGTACAGGTATGGTCATTATAAATATATTGCATCCAACTTCCCATGCATCCATTTTTTCTCTATGGAAGCTAAATGGGTGAAATGCTATCGTCTAATCTTAACATGCTTACTCCTTTCAAAACAGATACATTCAAATATATCAATGCCGTCTAGTTAAAGTGCCTAAGTCCGTGGTTTGGTCCTCCGACCAACCATTTTTACTATTTGGCAGACGACAAGCCTAGCTAAACTATTACCAACAATTGCCAAATCAAACGGCATTAAATAATACATGCGCTTTAAGGATTAAGAAAAACACCTTTTTTAAACAGATTTATTGCATTTAATGAGCGATAGACCCAATCCCGTCGCTGAAAAAAGTCATCACATTCAATACTCTTTGTTTATTAGTTTATACTTTGAGTTGGCATAATACAAATAAAGATATATAAATCTAGCGGTTAACGAACAATTACGATCTTCATCAACTAAACTCTTTGGTACAAATAGTCATTTAGTCACATTTTCTTAATACGAGAACCTTTATAAAGTTATGCAAAACACTGTTATTTACTGGGTACCGAGTATGAGGCCCATTTAATTTGAGTTATGGACAAGTTGAATTCTGAAGGTGATATCAATACTTCTCCCAATCGTGATGAGTACGTCCAAAAAATGATGGACGATGACACGAAGTATTGGCTGAAGGAAGATGCGCGATATTTTTTCCATCAATCACTTTCCACACCTTGCCTAAACGTTTTACAGGAATGCGATGGCAGCAAGATTACTGATCTGCAGGGGCGCAGTTACCTTGACTTTCATGGCAACAATGTGCATCAGGTAGGCTTTAGTCATCCCAAGGTCATAGCAGCCATCACTAAGCAGATGGAGGAACTCTCTTTTTGTACAAGAAGATATACCAACAAAGCCGCTATTCAGTTGGCAAAAAAGCTTACCTCCCTTGTTCCGGATGATCTAAACAAAGTCCTTTTTGCCCCAAGTGGTAGCCTGGCCATAGGCATGGCTATCAAACTGGCGAGAGTAGTGACGAAAAAGTATAAAACCATTTCTATGTGGGATTCTTTTCATGGGGCTTCATTGGATGCTATTTCCATTGGAGGCGAAGCAGCTTTCAGAAGGGACATAGGCCCGCTACTACCAGGAAATGAACACGTTCCGCCACCAGACCCTCCAAACTGCCCCTTTCGTTGCGGCAAGTCCTGCCAGTTATATTGCGCCGATTATATTGATTACGTACTGGAAAAAGAGGGGGACGTGGCGGCGGTTATCGCAGAAACGATCCGGTCGACACCTTATATTCCACCTCCAGATTATTGGAAAAAGGTAAGGGAAAGCTGTGATAAACATGGGGCGCTGCTCATCCTTGATGAAATACCCCATTGTCTGGGCAGGACAGGCAAGATGTTTACTTTTGAGCATTATGGGATAGTTCCTGATATCGTGGTGATCGGCAAAGGACTGGGCGGAGGTATCTTTCCACTGGCTGCCCTTATAGCCCGCGGAGCATTTGATGTCATGCAAGATAAGTCACTGGGACACTATACGCACGAAAAAAATCCGGTCGCCTGCGCTGCTGCACTGGCTACTATTCAATGTATTGAAGAAGAAATCCTACTAGGCCAAGTGGTAGAAAAGGGAAAGTATTTTCACCACAAACTCCTCGGCCTCCAAAAGCAATTTCCATTGATTAGTGATGTCAGGGGACTCGGTTTATTTTTGGGGATTGAACTACGAAAACATACCGGAGAAAAAGCATCTGAAGAAGCCGAAAAGATCATGTATATGGCGCTGGAAAGAGGGTTGAATTTCAAAGTAAGTATGGGCAATATCATAAGTATGAGCCCGCCACTCACGATCAGTACACAAGAATTGGATGAAGCCTTTAATATTCTTGAAAGCTGTTTTAACGATCTTAAACCTATATCAAATGTCTAACCGACAATACGACCTCATCATCATTGGTGCAGGGGTGCTAGGGACTTTTCACGCATATCATGCCCTAAAAAAAGGTCTTAAGGTGCTTCTTTTGGAAAAAGACATTAGGCCACAAGGCGCCACAGTCAGAAACTTTGGACAGGTCGTGCCCTCAGGAATGGTGGGTAAATGGTTTGAGTATGGCCGGAGAAGCCTGGAAATTTATAAGGAAATCCAGCATATTTTTGATATCTCTGTAAGAAATTCCGGCAGCCTATATATTGCTTCCGACACAGAAGAGCAGCAACTACTGCATGAAGTCAGGGAAATTTTCGCTGCTAAAAATTATTCGAGCCAACAGCTTTCCCAGAAGCAGTGTTTGGAGCAATGGCCTAGCCTGCGTCCTGAATACGTAAAAGAAGGGCTTCTTTTTCCCGACGAGCTTAATGTAGCACCTGATAAGATGATACACCGTTTATTGCAGTATTTACAACAAAGTTTTGAGAAGTTCACTTTTTTCCCTTCCTGTGCGGCTACCCACATAGACATCAATGGATCTAATGTACTTGTACATACTGCCAATGAAATTAATTTCACTGCCCATAAAGTGATGATATGTAACGGGGCTGAATTCAGGCTACTCTTCCCTGAGCTTTATAAGAAAAGTGGACTGATTGTAAGCAAACTGCAAATGTTGCGCACATTACCTATGCCTGAAGTAAAACTAAACGTAAATCTGCTTACGGGTCTCAGCATTCGCCGTTACGAATCATTCAGTGAATGTTCCTCCTATCCGCATCTTGCTACGCCAGCACATTACCAGGAACTTCAGGATTGGGGCATTCATATCCTTTTTAAGCAGGCAACCGACGGTAGCATGATTCTAGGCGACTCCCATGAATATGCCCCTGCTGTAGAAAGCAGAAGTCTTGGCTACGAGATACGTCAGTTTATTAATGACTTAATCATTAAAGAGGCTAGTAGAATTGTTTCATTTAAGCTCAACATTGACACCAGTTGGACAGGTTTTTACAGCCAGCATCCGGATGAAATATTTACCATGACCCTTGAAGATAAAGTACACATCATTACCGGCATCGGGGGCAAAGGGATGACTTCAAGTGCAGGTTTTGCAGAAAGCAATTTAGCACATATGTATTAGCTATAAGTTTTTAGCGCTTCTCTTGCTGAATGCTGATCGGCAATAGCGGCAGGTTTTTCGCTAAAAAATAGCCACACAGCCAATAGCAAAATTAAGCCTGATATACTGGTCAGATATATAAAATTGACCAAAACTACTGACCAGCGGATTTCACTGTAGAAGAACTCTTTGTAAAGCAGTAAACCTATGCTTCCCAAGTAACCTACCGAATCACAAATGTACACGAAAAACCCTGCATTTGAGTGGATGCCATAGGTGGCAATCATACGCTCAAAAAGTGCTGTCTGTATCAGAATGTAGGCCAAAAACAAGCCACTTCCCAGGCTAAGCATCCAGAAATAGGGACTGATTAGCACCTGGTTGAATAGAAATGTACTTATGCTACAAAGTAATATGCCCAACCCAATCAAAAGAAGAGAAGTATGAAACGCTTTTATATTATGCTTGAACAATGAAATACCTCCTACTGCCAGCAAAACAACCACACCACTAAACAGCTCCGTTTTTGCAAATACCGAACTGTTATAGCTGAAACTGATTTCATTCCATATTTCTACGGAGAAGTTATCCCTAAAATCCCTAAGTGTAGTCAGGAAAGCGTAAGTAAGCACGATGCATATCAAGCCCGGCCCATAAGCCCTGATAACCCTTTTCTTATCCTTTTTGCTCATGGGCTGCCTTTCCTTACGCAATCTGATATCCTCAGCAGAAGGGGCAGGAATGACGGATAACATCCACACAAACAGGAAAAATAGAGGCAAGAAAAAAATGCCAATCGTAAAAGGCATCCAGAATTCCGAAAGTGCGGGAAAAATGTTATATACTTCCAGATAAATTGTTTTAAGTATGCCCGAGGCTACGATCAGGCTGATACTCAGCCCTACGGAAATTAATTCAGTCACCCTTCTACCTTCCAGAAAGCTGAAAATAACGCCCCATACCATGCCCAGCGGTAATCCATTGAGAAAGAGAAAAAGAAAGTTATAAGGAAAAGGTACTAAGCCAAAGCCCAGTAGTGCCATCTCGGCAAATAGAATAAGGCCCAGGATAAGCGGTATTCTATGAGAAGGCTTCAACTCTGAAATTATTTTAATCCCCAACAACTTAGATAGCATATATCCAGCTACCTGCGAAAAAATCAGTATTGTTTTATAGTTCAATCCCCATAACGCATAATCCTCATATAAACCGGTATTGAAGGGTTTTCGGAAAGCATACATGCAAAAATAAGCACCAAATGAAGCCAGCATGCACCAAAGTATAAACCAAATCCCTTGAGAGTTACGAAGGAAGCGTGGCATAAAAAAAAGCTTGAATTGTACGTAAGAATTAAATGATTAGCCTCATGCTATTTTCTTCAATGATGTTCCAAGCTAACACACCGGTCAAAAAGGGAAGTTCTTTGAATTCAGATAACATGAAGCTCAACCAGACGTGGGCAAATGTAAAGCACATAAAAATGCTGTAGGTAAATTCTGTGTTAAGAATTCGTCACTAAATTATTATCAAAAAAGTGAAATTGTAGGTGGATTAGGCAGTTTTTAATAAATAACTGATGTTACGCAGAGCGTAGTTTCTTAAGGATGACGGAATTTTTGTAAATTTCTAATATGAGAAGTGATATGCTAGATCTTTACACTGATTATTTGATTACCTCGACTAAATATACAACAGCTACTGGCTTGGCTAAAATATTTGGTCAAGATTTCAGCCATGACAAAGTAACTCGCTTTCTTAGCAGAGAAGTGCTTGACAATAGGAAGCTGTGGGCTTTTGTTAAACCTTTTCTGCGTTCCCCGGGCCGCCGGGCGGTTGAAAAAGGCACTTCTGTGTTAATCGTCGACGATACGATCTTCGAGAAACCATATACTGATGAAAGCGAGATTAATACTTATCACTATGACCACAGCAAAGGTAAAAGTGTAAAAGGAGTCAATGCTGTTAACCTAATTCATGAGACAGAGGGGATCAGGCTTCCGCTAAGCATGTGTATTGTTCATAAGGACAGGTTTGTAGAAGTGAAAGGCAAGATAAAAAGAAAAAGTAGCCGGACAAAGAACGAACTTTTCAGGCAACAATTCTTGCAAGCATTACACAATGAAGTCACATTCAATATTGTATTAGGAGATATTTGGTTTGGCAATGTTAAGAACATGGAACTGATCGCTTCCGAGGGCAAGCAGTTTATTATGCCCTTAAAAGTCAACCGACAGGTTTGTCTTTATCAACAGGCAAACCAGAAAAAAAAGGGGTATGTGCCAGTCGAATCGTTGGAACTAGAGCAAGGTATCCCTGTCAAGGTATGGCTCAAAGGGTACCAAAACCCTTTATTGCTATGCAAAGAGGTCTTTAAAAACAAGGACAACAGCACAGGTATCTTGTATCTGGTTGCTTCTGATTTGACGGCAACCTACTCCGATATTACCACAACCTATCAAAGACGGTGGGCTGTGGAGACCTATCATAGATCGTTAAAAAACAATACGTCGGTGTGTGCTTCGCCCACCAAGGCCATTAAAACACAATGCAATCATATTTATGCCTCTGTGATGGCTTTTATCAAGCTAGAAGTGATCAAGGTTAAAAAAGCACTTAATCAGTATGCCCTAAAATCAAAATTGTACTTAACAGGTATTAAAAGTGCTTTTGAAGAACTTAACAAGATTAAATATGATGTCCATTTTAACTTAGATTTTTAATCTTTTGCGTAACATCAGTAAATAAGAGAAGTTCCATATATATGTCCTCTCCTATGCAGTAGCAAGCGCTTTACTCACGAAGGATTTAGCAGGTAAACGACCAGCATAGAGCAGTCTTGTTCCGATTTGTTGATGGGTACATGAGGAAGGCGGCCATCAAAAAACAAGGAATCGCCGGCCTGCATTTCTACAATATGGCCATCAATATGGTACGCTACTTCCCCATGTAGCACGTACTTAAACTCGTAGCCATCGGTAGTTACAATATCCCTTTTGGAACCTGGTTGTAAAGTCAGGATTACCGCTTCTAAACTTACAGTGCCGGCGTGTTTGCCAAGGATATGCTGGTAAATAAAGCCAGTGGCACTCTCTTTTTCTGTCAACACATAATCTTCTTTTCTCTTGTGAATATAAGGCAGGTTCCCATTGGATTCTATCCCATCAAAGAATGTAGTAAACTCAACATTGAGCACCCGGATGACTGAAAGCAACACCGGCAGCGATGGTACTGACCTTCCGTTTTCAATTTTTGACAAAAGACTTTTACTGATATTGGCAGCCCTGGACACCTCATGCAGTTTGAGGTTTTGTTGTTGTCTTATGCTTCTTAATTTTCTCCCAATACCTGCTATAATCTGGTCATTCATAACAATTTTTGGTTCAAAAGTACACAATTGCCTAACATGCCAATGTTATGATCTTACTCTACTTACAAAGCTTAATATACTGTTAATGGTAAGATTATTTATCTCTATCACTTTTAGTTAAGTTAAAGTAACGAAGAAACTAAAATCAATTTTGAAACCAACTTCGCAGTTTTAACAAGCCTTCATAAGTTTACATATATTAAACTTTTGTTGCGCTTTCACCCACAAATTTAACAATAACTTAAGATGTTGTTGAATTTAGCTCAATGTTAATTCTTTACTTTTACTCCTGAATCCATTCGCTGAAGATTGAAACTCAAGTGGGGCAAAACTTGCCAACCCTTGCATAAGGCGGAACTCCTATGATGCTTTGGCGGCTGTCAATGGCTTGCACTTTTTCCTAGTTTTTACCGAATTAATAAGCTCATCATATCTAACTAAACTATCTGAATTCTATGAAAAACCTTTTACAAATGCTCAGCAAAAGTAGAAGTAAGCTAGGCTATTGGCTTAGCCCGTTCTGCTTGCTCATGTTACTCAACTGGTCAAGTTACGCACAGGACGCAACGATCAGTGGAAAAGTAACCGATCCCGACAATGAGCCTATTCCCGGAGTTAATGTTTTGGTGAAAGGCACTACCCAGGGCACCATCACTGATATAGAAGGCAACTATCGGTTAAGTGTGCCAGAAAATGTTGAAACCTTGGTTTTCTCTTTTGTGGGTTACGAAACACAGGAAGTAGCAATCAACGGCCAGTCTTCCATTGATATTAGTCTCCCACTAAATGCCCGGGAACTGGGAGAAGTCATTGTGACTGCGCTTGGAGTAGAGCGCGAGGCCAAAGCCTTAGGTTATGCCGTACAGGAAATACAGGGAGAAGAAATGAGCCAGGCCAGGGAAACCAATATGGTCAATGCCCTGGCAGGTAAAGTAGCCGGTGTGCAGGTGTCTAATTCTTCTTCCGGCATTGGCGGTTCTGCCCGGGTGACTATCCGGGGTGATGCTTCCCTCAATATCAACAAAAACCAGCCCCTCTTCGTGGTAGATGGGGTGCCCATTAGTAATGAAGTAGCCGGTTCCTCTGGCCGGGGCAACCTGGAAGTAGACTACGGTAACTCCGCTGCCGAGATCAACCCTAGCGACATTGAATCCATGACCGTACTGAAGGGACCTAGCGCAACTGCATTATATGGTTCCCGAGGTGCCAATGGGGTAATCATTGTCAAAACCAAATCAGGCAAAGGGAGCAAGCGTGGCATAGGTGTTTCTGTCAATTCTAATGTTACTTTTGAGGCTCCACTCGTACTTCCTGACTGGCAAAACAAGTACGGCCAGGGCAATGGTGGTTTTTTTAAGTTCGTAGATGGAGCCGGTTCTGGTAACGCCGATGGTGTGGACGAAAGCTGGGGCCCATTGATGGACTACACCGTGCAGGCTGGCGACACTTATCTGGACATTCCCCAGCAGACCGGACAGACCCTCCAAATCCCTCAATTTGACTCCCCACGCTTAGATGACAGTGGCAATCCCATTTCTTTTCGTGGCGGTGACCTCAACGCCCCGGCAGGGAGTACCATTAAGCCTACGCCCTGGGTTTCTAATCCGGATAATATCAACAATTTCTTTGAAACCGGGATGACCTTGACCAACAATATCGCCCTGACCGGTGCCAATGAAAATGGTGATTTTCGCCTTTCAATAACCAGCCTCAATCAGCAGGGAATCGTGCCCAATACCGACCTGGACCGCTATACGGTTAATTTAAACGGTAGCTGGAAGTTTAGTGACCGGCTTTCTGCCAAAGCGGTAATTAACTACATCAAGCAGGAAAGTGGCAACCGCCCTGCGATTAGCTACGGTACCGAGAGTTTGATGTATCTCTGGATTTGGTACGGACGCCAGATCAATATTGGTAACCTGCGTGATTACTGGATGCCTGGTTTGGAAGGTACACAGCAGTTCAACTACAATTATAATTACCACGATAATCCTTATTTTACCACCTACGAGAATATCAACGCGCAGAATAAAAACAGGATTTTTGGTAATTTTTCAGCTACAT
>JBBSOG010000044.1:0-19474 GCA_038259985.1 Cytophagales bacterium | reverse complement strand
CACGACCACGTAGAAGGCACCGGAGTTGGCCTTTATATCGTCAAAAAAATTATTGAAAATGCTGGTGGCAAAATTAAAGTACAAAGTAAACCAGATCAGGGAACTACTTTTAAAGTTTATTTCAAACAATCAAATATGAACAAATAATTACTGAGGAATCAATGGATAAAGTAAAGTGTATATTGCTGATAGATGATGATGAAACTACTAATTTCATCAACGAACTAATGATTTTGGATATGGGGGTCACGGAGCGCTTACTACAGGCATACAATGGTAAAGAGGGACTGGAAATCTTACAAAAGCATGCCGAGGATGGTCAGTGCCTTCCTGATCTGATTTTACTGGACATCAACATGCCTGTCATGGATGGCTTTGATTTTCTGGAGGCATATCAGGCCATGGATTTTCCTGGAAAAAGATCGGTCGTCATTGTCATGCTTACTACCTCTCTCAACCCCAATGATGTGGAAAGAGTTAATAAAAGCGGTATCGCTGATTATGTCAATAAGCCTCTAACAGAACAAAACCTGATAGATCTGTTTAATAAACATTTAAGTAAAAACTAGCAACGGAATTTTTTATTACCGTTGTCGGTGAAAAACCAACAACGGGTTCCAACTCCCTAGTTGGTACCGCCGCGGCCCGCAGTGGCGACTGCCGGTTTTTCACCAACAATTTATTTACCTCAAAATTTATTTTTAGCTACTTAAATAAAAACTAGCAACAAATTTTTTTTTAAAAGCCAATGGAAGCATCATCTCCCCTCGGGTCAGCACCTCCTTCCAGGCGGCCATCAGGCAAGACCAGAATAGCGTCTACCCTACCAATGTTTCCACGATCTACCAGTATGTGTCCCATTTCTTCCAGGGATTGCATGGTGGAACTATCAAAGGCATTTGTCTCGTGAAAAACGGTATCGGGCTTCCACTGGTGGTGAAAACGCTTGGCATCTACGGCAGCCTGCATGCCCATTCCGTGTTCCAGCACATTGAGGATCGTCTGGTAAACTGAAGTGATGATGGTGGAACCCCCGGGTGTACCTACGACCATGAATAACTTTCCGTCTTTTTCTACAATGGTAGGTGTCATAGAGCTTAGCATCCTTTTTTCCGGCTGAATGGCATTGGCTTCCCCACCGACCAGCCCAAACATATTGGGATAGCCGGGCTTGATACTAAAGTCGTCCATTTCATTGTTCAGGAGGAAGCCAGCACCGCCGACCACGACTTTGTTGCCAAAGCCTCCGTTGAGCGTGGTAGTCACTGATACAGCAATACCTTCAGGATCAACTACCGAAAAATGAGTAGTTTCCATAGATTCAACAGCAGTAGGTTGCCCTTCCAAAATTTCTGAGGTTAGGGTGGCTTTATCAGGATTGAAATTGCTCATCCGGGATACATTATAAGCTTTTTGGGTCAGTTCATCCATTGGCACCGGATAGAAATCCATATCACCCAAATGTGCGGCACGATCGGCATATACCCTGCGCTCTGCTTCCACCATCAAATGCACGGTAGGGGCAGTGTTATGGCCCATGCCGTCAACAGCAAATTCTTCAACGCTTTGCAATAATTGTATCAAAGCAATCCCACCACTGGAAGGCGGAGGCATAGAAATAATCTTATAATCATCGTACATGGAGACTAGCGGTGTACGGAACTGAGCTTCATACTTTGCCAAATCTTCCCGACTGATAATTCCGCCCCCTCTTTCCATTTCGGCCACAATCTTATCGGCGTTTTCACCAGCATAAAAACCTTCCCGGCCCTGATCACGGATAAGTTCCAGGGTATGGGCCAGTTCTTTCATGTAAATTTTATCTCCTGCTTTCCAACCACCCTCTTTGACCAGAAAACCGGGAGTGACCGTATTGGCATCCAGATGATTTTCCTGAAAATAATTTAGCCCGCTGGCTTCTTTTTCAGTAAGTTCAAAACCATTGGCGGCCAAGTCAATGGCGGGTTGCAGCAGTGCTGCCCAGGTCAAGGAACCATATTTTTCATGCGCTTTTACCATGCCATCTACCGAGCCTGGCACACCCGCCGCCAAATGGCCTTTAGTGCTCAAATCTTCAATAACTTCCTTATTTTCCTCTAAGTACATATCGCGTCCCGCAGTAAGTGGAGCTTTTTCACGATAATCTATTGCATCAGTCATGCCCTCAGCATTTCTGATTACCATAAAACCACCCCCACCAATGTTGCCCGCAGCAGGATGCACCACGGCCAACGCAAATTGTGTAGCAATAGCAGCATCTATGGCATTGCCCCCCCTTTTCATGATATCCGCGCCTGCTTTTGAAGCCAAAGGATGGGCACTTACTACCATTGCACTATCGGCAATCAAGCCCATCGGTGAAGGCTCTTCTGTGGGAATTTCAGGTGAACAAGCTGAAATTGAGAAAATTAGAGCAGTGAAAATAATAAGGTGATAGTTGCGCATCATATCATTGGTAGATTTGAAAGCAGCAAATATGACCCTAAAAACTTTAAATTCAAACGGCCCCTTACCTAGCTTGTGGATTTTTGGCTAATAAATTGAACTATGCTTACTTTTTATTTTACCTTAAATATAATGATCAGAATTATATTTTGATAATTTACCTTTTTCATAAAACTATCTCAATATAGCTTTATCAAGCTGTATAAGTCAAAGTAATAGGCGAGCAAAATTATTCATACTCAAATCCCAATTTGTCCAAACCCTGCCTGATTTCAGCAGAAGTCATAAATAAATCCCAAAGCATTCCAGACCGATGGTTTTCTATCATAACCGGAATAGGTCCCTGGTCAATAGCTAGATAGCGGGGCGTATACCAACTATCCTCAAAACTGAAAGCGTCATAGGGACCGAAGTCGCCCACCAATGAATCAGCTTCCTGATACAAAAACCGTATCATTTTGATGCTTTCTGCCGGTGTATAAGGTATGGAAGAAAGAGCGGCGGTGGGGGAAATCACGCCTAGGTCATTTCCAGGCCGATGCCCGGCATAGCCATTGATGGAATAACTGGACGTCAGCCCCCAGCAATTGTCTTTATAGCCTTCGTAACCTTCGGGATTTTCCACGCAATATTTATGATGAATTAAGGCTAGGTTTTGGTTGAGTTTCCAATAATCACCATACTGATCTTTTAGGTTTCTGGGGTCAAGTCCCAGATAGGAATAATGCGCCCAGAAAAGTGGCCCTACTGATGCGTCATCATGTTCAAAATAATTCAGGACTACCTCATAGCCTAAATACTTTTCGTCACTTTTGATTGCCCCACTCCTAGCCCATCCTTGGTGGTAAACCGCTGGCTTTATAGCGTGGGTAGGCGAAGACGCGGCCAGCACGTACATATTCAAACAGTCGTTGTAGCCCCCAACTGGAAAGTTCAGTTCCCAGCCATCATTGGGCGACCAGTGCCAGTAGAGGACATTTTTACCATGTGTGTACCAATCCCATTCTACTGAATTCCAAAGTTCATCAATTTTGTCAGCCAATTGTTGCTCTTCTTCATTGCCATCTTTAAAATACTGACGAACGGTCAACAATCCCTGAACCATAAAAGCAGTTTCTACCAAATCACCCCCATCATCTTTTTGGCTAAAAGGTTTCACTTTTCCTGTTTCCCCATCCAGCCAGTGGGGCCAGACACCGTGAAAACGATCAGCCTCAGCCAAGAAATCCACGATCTGGCTCAAGCGCCCAAAACCTTCTGCCCGACTGATGAAACCTCGTTCAATACCCACCAAAATGGCCATCACGCCGAAACCAGTACCGCCCAGCGTCACCACATTTTTATCGTTTTGGGGATATACATCATCGGTGTGAAAGCGTTCCCTTGCCATTCCTGAATTCGGCTCGGCACCTTCCCAGAAGTAGTTGAATGTTTGGAATTGCACTTCGTTAAGTAATGAAGAGTCGGTCAACGCCTTAAAATCATTCTCATCTACGGGAATTCCCTCGCCGTAATTGAGTTCATCACTGCTGGTGCAGGCTATGAAAGTACAGAATGAACTTAACAACAGTAGGTTGAGTGTTTGTGTTTTCAGCATGTCAGAAAGGGTTAATGGTAAGTTTTTCAAGCAAAGATGTTATTATAAAAACGCCTTTGTGGCCCCAACAGATTTTTAAAATCTGGCGGTTTTAAAACTTTAAATCCTTGTGTCAGTAGCCCGGATTTTGAGTTATGGCCCCTTCGGTGATGTCAATCTCACTTTGTGGCACTGGAAATAATTCGTTGCTGTTTTCTTTAAAACCCAGCGGCCCCAGTACATCTACGGCACGTCCGGTACGCACCAGATCGTAAAAACGCTCTCCTTCAAATGCCAGTTCCACCCTGCGCTCATCATAAATAAGTTGACGTAAGGCTGATTGCTCACTAACTATAATTGCTGCATTTGGATCATTGAAAGCCCTGGTTCGCACTTGGTTGAGGTATTGCAAAGCTAAGCCCGAGTTACCGTTTTCATTAGCGGCTTCAGCAGCCATGAGCAGCACATCAGCATAACGCAGCATCTGGCGATTATGGCCCCACTGGGCATTTTCAATACCGGTCATAAACACCTTTTGGTTATAGGTTTCCAACTGCTCAATCTGCCCATCAGCAGTATAGGTGGTATCAGGCGTTCCTCCGTCGCCAATTACTATTTCGCCATAGATAGTATCCCCTACGAAAATGACAGAAGCATCCATACGAGGGTCGCCTTCTTCATAAAAATTGATAATGTCAACCGTAGGACGCCCGAAACCCCAGCCCTTTCCGGTAGGTTCACCATTGACCAGCACTGTTCCCCTTACCCCCTGGGTCTGACCGTATTGATTTCCCCCATTAGCAAAGTTCTCGCGGATCGCGCTGATTTCAAAAATTGAGCCTGAGCCTTGCACCTGATCAGGGGCAAATTCTTCGGCAAAGTCAGCCGGAAGGGAATATTCCCCGGAAGTAATGACGGCTTCCGCCTGGGTTTGTGCATCGGTGAAATTTCCCCGAAACAGATAAACCTTTGCCAGCATTCCCTGGGCTGCCCCCTGGGTCACCCTACCCAGATCATCCACTTCGTATTCGGATTTTTTAGGCAGGTTAGCCAATGCAAACTGTAAGTCGGGAATGATAATCTCATTATAAATTTCTGCGACTGCTGAACGTGGAGTATTTCGCTCGGGGTTGGCAGTTAGTACTTTGGGTACATCACCGTAAGAACGGGCCAGTTCAAAATAAAAAGATGCCCTCAAAAACCTCGCTTCGGCCAATAGACGGGTTTTCAGGCTTTCGTCCATCTCAATATCCGGCACTTTTTCCAGGACAATATTCGCACGCCGGACACCCACGAACAAGGCTGACCAGATATTGGAAAATGCTCCTTCGCTGGCGGTGAACGTAAAATTATTTATCTGATTAAGACCCGCGCCATCCTGGGGGCTACTTCCTTTGACCATGTCATCCGACATAATATCGGCAATGGGAAAGCCTCCCGTCACAAACCAGGCACGGTAGGCATTGTATATGGCGTTGGTAGCCAGCACCGCGTCATCCTGGGTTTCGTAAAAAACTTCACTGGTCAAGTCTCCGAGAGGTTTTTTATCCAAAAAATCTTCACAAGCTGTACTAAAAAACAGCAAGGACAATGAAAATAGGGTAATTGAGGATTTCAAATATTTCATGATTGTCTGATTTTGAGGTTAAAAAGTAACGTTAATGCCGACCGAATAAATAGAAGTGATCGGATATTCACCCAAGTCAATACCGGCAGAAGTAGGGCTTCCTACGCCTATTTCGGGCGTATAACCGCTATAATCGGTCAGGGTAAATACATTCGTTCCGCGCAGGAAAACCCTTGCTTGGGACAGATTGAGATTTTCTGCCGCCGCTGTTGGTAGATTGTAGCCTAGCGTAATTGTTCTTAAGCGTACATAGCTACCGTCTTCTACAAAAAATTGCGAAGGCAGGAAGTTCACCCCACCTGAACTGGCGCGGGGCACACTATTACTGCTGCCCGGACCCGTCCAGCGATCCAGCCACAGGGATTGATAGTTGGCCAGAGCAAAACGCTGGGCACGTTTTCCATTGTAAATGTCATTGCCGAGTTGACCCTGAAAATCCATTCCCAGATCAAAAGCTTTGTAGCCAAAATTCAGGTTTAGGCCGTAAATGAAATCAGGAATCGGCGAACCGATAAAGGCACGGTCAGCTTCGCTAAGGGTACCATCGGCCTGACCGCTTAGATCGCCATTTCCACCTAGTCCATTATTGTCAACGTACCTAAAATCGCCTACCCCCTGGCCGCCCAGCGTGGGTGAACCGTCCACATCTGCTTGATCTTGAAGAACCCCGCCAATCTGGTAACCAAAATACGATCCCACTGGCTGCCCGACTTCTGTCCGAGTTACTAATTGTCCATTGTTGAGACTGCCCCCGGTGATAAAGGAATTGACCCCTGAGTCTGACCCAATCTCCAGCACTTCGTTTTGAACTGTTGTGCCATTGGCGGTGATGCTATAGTTGAAGTCTCCCACATCGTCTTGCCAGTTGATATTGAACTCAAAACCACGGTTGAGCACTTCGGCGGTGTTGAAAACCACACTGACAAAAGGGCCATTGCCCGCGTAGCCGGGCACAAATATGGGAATCAGAATATCGCGGGTGGTACGATCATAGTAATCGGCTTCAATGTTGAGGCGGCCTTCTAGAAAACCAATTTCCAAACCTACATCAAACTGTGTGGTTTCTTCCCAGCGTAGGTTTTCGTTGGCACTGACCCCAATCGTAGCCCCGGCAGCCAAATCTTCATCTGAACCAAAAACCCCATCCAAACCCGTATTGATCAGCGCAAACCGTGCCTCCGCACCGATCCGGTCGTTACCGGTAACTCCCCAGCTACCCCGTAGCTTGAGGTTAGACAGCACATTGTTATCTTGCAAAAATGGCTCATTGGCAATGTTCCACCCCAGACCTACTGAGGGAAAAAAGCCGTACTGATAATTAGCTCCAAATACAGAAGAGGCGTCTACTCTACCAGTAACCGTTAATAAGTAACGGCTGTCGTAGGCGTAGTTAGCACGAAAAAGAAAGGATTGGATTGCCTGTTGCTGGCCGTTTCCGTCAGTGAGTTCTTCATCCACTTGCCCCAAGTCAATAAAACGAAGTGATTCGTCCCCTCTCAGCAGCCCTTCGGTTTGTCCTTGTAAAAACTCGGACCGTTCCTGCTGTAACGTGAATCCCAGCAATCCATTGATGCGATGCACGCCCAGCTCTTTATCGTAATTCAAGGTATTTTCCCAAAACCAACGGGTATCTTCCGCACGTCTTGCGGTCAGGTCACTGACGTTATTTTGTTGTACGGAGGATACGAAGAATACTGGCGTAAAATTGACCGATTTGTTGAAATCAGCGCTGATCCCGTAACTGCTGCGCAGCGTAAAATTTTCCAGAAAGGTAAGCTCGGCAAACAAATTACCTACCGCGCTCAAACCGTTGATTTTGTTATTGTTGTAGGCGATGGTCGCTAATGGATTGGACAAAGAAGGCACCTCGGCGAAACTGCCATCGGCATTGTAGGGGGCAATGTCGGGCCGGGCACGATAGGCGGCCCCGATGACACCCGGGTCAGCATTACGCTCCGTACGGGCGATGGAAATATTATGGCCTATCTTGAAGTTATCTGAAAGATTGTAGGTGTTATTCAACCGCAAGGAAATTCGCTCAAAGTCAGAAGAAGGGATAACACCATCCTGTTTAAAATATCCTGCCGCCACATAGTATTTGGTTTTATCACTTCCCCCGGATACGGATACGTTGGCATCAACCAGACCGGCTGGTTCATCAAAAATCAATTCCTGCCAATCGGTATTGGGCACATCTTCTATAGGAAAAGCTGCCGGATCAATTTCATTAGCTAACTGCCGCCATTGCGGGCCATTGAGCAATCCGATCTTATCGGGAACCGTTTGTAAACCATAAGAAACATTGACGTTTACCCTTGCATCGCCTTCTTCACCCTGTTTAGTCGTGATGATGACTACCCCATTGGCACCCCTGGCCCCGTAGATGGCTGTTGCTGAAGCGTCTTTAAGCACCTCCATGGAGGCAATGTCATCAGAATTTAGGTAATTGATATCTTCTGAGGATCGTAGTAAAACCCCATCCACCACAAACAGTGGCGATGCATCATTGAGCGTTCCGGTGCCCCTGATACGGATGGTGGGTGCTGCCCCGGGAGAGCCAGAGCTGCTGGTTACCTGGACACCGGGTAATTTGCCTTGTAAACCTTGCAGGGCGTTCTGAGAAGGCACAGATTTTAGTTCCTCACCATCTATTTGGGACACTGAACCCGTCAGGTCGCTTTTGCGTTGCGTTCCGTAACCCACCACAACTATTTCTGAGAGTTGGGAAATATTTTCCTGGAGGGTCACATTGATGGAAGTGCGACCATTGACAGCTACCGTTTGGTCGGCGTAACCTACAAAGCTAAACAGCAAAGAATCATTCTCTCCGGAAACAGTGATACGATAATTTCCGTCAATATCGGTAACTGTACCCTGGGTTGTACCTTGGATGACCACATTCACACCGGGTACCGGGGAATTATCGGGCGCGGTCGTTACCTGACCGGTTACGGTAAGATCTTGTGCTAAAGTCGGTATCGTGGCGAGCAGAAAGAAGATCATTCCGCAAAGCAATCCTCGCCTGGGCTGGGTTAATTGGATAAAAATACTCATAGATGATAGTTTAAAAAAACATAATGTTCACTAAACAAAATTTTCAGGATGTACTAAGAGAAAAAACGAAAGGGCAAGATGTTTAGAAAAGAAAGGTTTATTTTCACCTTATGGACAGTATTTATCTTTTCAAATAAATAACATTTTCAACAAATCTGTTTCAAACTGTCTGAAAAAGTAGTTAAGTGTGGTGTTCATTGGCTGGCTTGACAAAATGACAACCATTCCTTGCTATTGGTGAAAAACAAAAATTGGTGTGAATGCATAGACACTATGCTGATTTTTTTCAATTGCCAGTAAAAATGAAAGAAAAATTAGCCGTTCAGTCATCCGTTCGGCAGTAGCCACTACTGAATGATTGAACTTGGTTATTCCTTCTTTCAATGATACGACCCGTAAAAATCAGAATAAGCTCTTTTGATTAAATAACACTACCGTCTCAGCAGGTTCACTCGCAGAGGAATCTGTGTTAAATTGTGGAGCACTCCTATGGCCGCCATCCTGGCCGAAGCCTTGGTCTATCAGATGTTAAGCGGAATCATAAAGTAAATAATTAAGGTAAGCCTTAGGCAGGCCGTTCTGGTCGTCTTCCAGCAAGGTTGCCCCGCCCAAAGTCTCGCTGAGAACTTTGTAGGAAACCCACACTTTTACGATTTGGAGAAAGTAATTTGCTGCCCTATATGAATCAAGCGACACAAGTAATAGTAAGCTTTTGCTTCCTGCATGAAGTAGTTGCATAATCATTCAAAAACACTCCATTCGTTATTCTCATCTATAAAGTATGCTATTTCAGTGACTATCTCGGGATTTTTAAGATCTAGATTAAGCTCAATATTTTTTCTGCTCTCGAACACAATTTTCAAAAGGGTTTCTTCTTCTAACTCAACTTGTGAAACAATTTCTCCAATAATATCACACAATAAATTCTTATAATTAGAATCTTTGCTAATATTTATCTTATCTACTATATGAATTTTGGGCCAAACATAGCAAGTCAAATGATTTCCATCAAAATGCAACTGTAAGTAATCCTGAACAAATTCAACAGAGCTAAGCTGTTTGCCAACTAAAATATTTATATGTTCCCTTTTCATATTGTAAAAGATATAATTTATTCTCTATAGGGTATATGGCCTTTAAGGTCTTTATTTGAAATTGTTTGTCCAGATTTGGGGTCTACGTTTTGTCCAATCTTATTCATGTAGTTAACTCCTAGCAATTTCTCGGCTACTCCCAATCCATAACTAATATAATCCCCTACTTTTTACCCTGAGTTATAATCCCCACGGGCCACCGAACCTGCTGATGGGGCACCTAATCCCCTGCCTGCCTGGGTAGGGCGGTGGTTAGAGGCTACTGAGTTGGCTGTCCCACTCAAGAAGTCTATGAAACCTTCCCCATCTGGGTCTCTAAAGATAATCGGATTGTCGGCTACATAGTTATAGGGAGACAGGTTATAATAGTCACTGACCCTAGGGTCAATGGTTGACCATCTGCCAATACTCGGGTCATACATTCTAGCCCCGTAATCGTACAAACCTAGACCAAAACTGTTGTTGAGTTCCTTACCATTGTAGAGGTATTTATTAGGGGGATCATCCAGGGGTTGTTGATGGGAGAGACCGAAAGCATAATAATCCTGCCTATCCACCACCATCAGGCCAGTGCTTGCCACTGCCGCTTCAAAGTTGTCAAAATAAACGGGTACATCCCAATTGCTCTCATTGGAGACGTAGGTGTAAAGATAACCGTTTTGCTCAATTTCCAAATCCACACTCAGCTTTTCGTGGTTGGCTTCAAATGTGGAATCACTGGCTTGTTTGGCTGAGACCTCACCAATATTCACCTTCGCTGCCTCGCTAATCTGTACAAAGCCCTGGTCAATGAGTTGGTAAGCTGTATCATAGAGCAAATAGTTGAGATAAGCTTTAGGCAGGCGGTTCTGGTCATCGTCTAGCAAGGCAGAATTTGCCAGGGCTTCGTTGAGGGCTTGGTAATGGAAAGCACGCATCTCGCTACCGCTCAAACTCTGGAGGAAGATGCGCGCTAAGGAGGGAAAAACCCGCCCTCAGTGAACGAGAACGGGCTCTATAAAAACAAGTAAATCTATTCGAGCTACATAGTCCGAACTGAGTTAACTAGATCTTCAAAGGCACTTTCATTCTTTATGGATGGATTCGTCTTTACACACTGTTCTACAAAATCCTTAGCCATCTTAAGCACCGCCTCTTTGAATTGGCTAAATGGTATATGAATTACAGTTTCAGATATAACCAGTTCGAGAACATCCTTTCTACGAATCATTTCTATAACAGCTCCATGATCTTCTCCTACCCACCGTTCTTTGCTCTGCTGAGTTGCACTGAGATTGTTCAGATGACCTATCAAGGCTTCTAATGTTAGGAAAATCATACAGTGCCCTTCACGAAAGAAGCATCCATTGAATCCTCTCACCGATAACTCGAACCAACCTAAGCTGAGACTGGCATCTTCTTCCAATAAATCCTGCTGTTGTTTTGCGTGAACTCTGAATTCAATCATTGATTACCTCCCATTTTAAAAAATGTTACTATCTCCTGATTTTTCTGGTCTACTATCAAACGATAATTTCCAGTCTCACCATTAATTTTAGTCCTTCTCTCAAATGTCTGAACAGCTTTTGCGGGGTCTGACACTCTAGTACCTCTAGAATATACATCTCCTATAGCATCAAAAATCTGATCGTTCGTTGTTCCTGTAGGAAACAAATCCCCCTTTGCAGCATCTGTGAATTCATCAGCAGAATGTCGCTCTAAGATGTGGTGAAGCCCTTTCTTTGAGTTGCCTTCTAATAGATTCACAGTGCCCCCTAAGTCACCATCTCGTGTGAATTGCTTGAGAGCGTTTTTCGCAGAATTAGTTATCGAGGATGCAGCCGGAGTTTTAGCTAAAAAAGCATTCGGCCCACCTCCCCTCCCGAAGGTTCCTACACTTAACGCATCCAAAGCGTACTTTCCGGCAGCGGTCAGAAAGTCGTCGTTGGTTTTGACAAACCCGGTCTCATAGTTACCCGCCTCGTTCTGCGTGAAAGTAGCTTCATAACCAAAGGGACGAGCCAGCATATTGTACAACGAATGCTTTACCGAAAGCAAATCCGTAGCCAGTGCATTAGCAAATTGTTCATTAGTCGGACAGCCCGGACAGTTGGGGTCTGTAGGTGCGGCTCCATCCGGATCAATGAAGCGAATCGGATTATTGAACGAGTAAGCATAGGGTGACCATGAGCTAAACTCATCAGCTAGTACGTCGGGGCTCATCCAACGTCCGGTCGCCGGGTCGTATTGACGAAGTCCGTAGTCATACATCCCCAACCCAAAATCGTTAGTAAGCTCTTTCCCGTTATAGAGATAGTTCTGAGAATCCTTACAACATTTCCTAGCATCAAAACCACATCCGTTACACCGTCTTAAAGAACGTTTTTGCCTTCAACGACAAGTCCCAAAGATAGCCATTTTTTCACTTCAATTGAGTTTTCAGATGAAGGAAAAAAGGTAGACGTTTTTTTGGATGAAGTGAGCTTTGGCCGTGGGCTGGTCTGTGGGGCTTGCTTCATTTAAAAAAATGCTCCAGGGTTGAAGGGGTGGAAGACCCCTTGGGATGTGTGTGGGCTTCTGCATTCTGGTGGGATAGGGTGCGTTGAAAAAAGCAGGTAAACTTTCGCGAAGCCGACTGCGAGTCCGAAGGAAGCCAGCCAGGGGAGAGCGACCGCAGGGAGTGGCCTGGCTGTGAGTAGTGGCTTTGGCTTGTGGGTTGTTTTGTGTGGCCACTACGGTCTGACTGAGGCCGCAGGCGAGCACTAACACGGACAGCCGGTGGATGCGTTGCGGCTGACGAAGGAAGCGGCAAAAGCAGACAAAGTAGGCTGCCGTGAGGAAGACGACTGAGCTGCAAGCAGCATGACAGGCTGGCGATAGCCACCCGCAGGGCAGACAGTGTGCCGAAGCATGAGGCTTACTGGCTGGGCTGGCAGGTTGCTTTGCCGAAGGAGGAAGACGAACACCGCTTTACCTGCGTGCGCTGGCCTTGTGCGTTGAGGGGGCGGATTTGTGCGGTTGGCTATGCACCCCAGGATTATCCGAGCGGATGGTGTTTGAGTATGGCTGCTTTAAGTTCTTCCAGTCCTGTTTGTCTGTATTTTTCTGTTGAGCTTGGTTTTTTGTGGCCTGCAAACACCTGGACTACCCGCAGGTCTTTGCCTTCTTTTAACAGGTTGGCGATCACACTTTGGCGGATGGTTTTGGCATTGAGGTTTCTCTCCGGGAAGTATTGTTTAAAGGTCTCTACCAGGTAATTGATACTGTCTGCCGTCATCTTCCCACCTTTGATATTAAGGATTAATTGGTCTGTGCTTTCACCAATGACCTTTGGCCGTATTTCGTGGATGTACTTATAAAAAAGCATAATCTGGTTAGCCTTCATTTTTAGGGTTCTTGGTAAGGTCTTGGCAGAATGCCGCCCAACCATACCTTTGCTGTAGATAGTCCCGGCTTCCAGGTCAATGTCCGCTACTTTCAACTGCGCTACTTCTGTTAACCGTAATCCCTGGTAGATCAATAAACTGATGGCTACCTGGTTCCTGGCCCGTACACTTTCATAGCGTTCTTTCCGCTCCATTAACTGTTCTAATTCTGATGAAGTAAATAAGTCTTGTAACTGGATGTCATGGTATTTGGCATCTTTCAGGGTTAGGTACCGGCAAGGGTGATCGTCTCTTTTTCCGGTTTGCAACAGCCAGTGGTTCCAGGCTTTCACCCCGTACAACATCCGGTTAATAGTCCTGGGGTTCTGGTATTGTTTCCGCAGGTAATCTACATACTGCATGATGTCTTTGTAAGTGGCCACTGCTGCCTTTTCTTCGGTCATGTAATCCAGGTACACCCTAATGTCCCTCAGGTAGATTTTAACCGTCTGTTGGGTATGGTCTTGTAGTAAATAATCTTCTAACTTCATAGGTCCTGATCCGCTAAATATTGCTTGCTTATCCTGGTGTAAATCTGCGTGCTTTCTAAATACCTGTGCCCTAAAAAGTCCCTCACCTGTTCAATGCTTAAACCACTCTCTAGTAAGTGCGTGGCGATACTGTGGCGCAAGTGGTGCAGGCTGATCTGCTGCGGAAGCCCAGCGAGCTTTACTAGGTATTTTAACCGTTTCCAGTAGTCCAACATCCTGTTGCCTTGGTTATTGAGTAGGAAGGCATTTTGGTTGTCGCTGGTAATCTCCCTCACATACAGGCCCCTTTCGTAGAGGTAGTAATTTTGCAGGTCTGTTGTTACCTGCCCGCTCATGGGAATAGCCCTACGTTTTTTGCCTTTTCCTGATCGTACGTAAAGCAACTGCCCTTTAAAGTTGATGTCGTTAATATTCAGCTTGATAGCTTCTGACTTTCTCAGCCCGCAACCGTAAAACAGGCCCAGCATGGCCCGGTCCCCCATGTTTTCGCTTGCCCCGTACAGGGTTTTGATTTCTTCAAGGCTGAGGATTTGCCGGGGCGGGTATTGTGGCCGGGGGAAGCTGAGCACACCAAAAGGGTTGCTGCTGATAGTGCCGTTTTCTTGCTGGTAGTTCATAAAAGTTTTCAAGGCGTACATGTGGTGGTTGATCAGGCTTGAGCTTAGCCCTCCTGGCCGGTTATGGTTGGGCCGCCCGCCCAGGTAGTCATAATGTCTGCGGATATGTTCAGGGGTGAACTGCCCTAACTGGTGAATGCCTTGCCCTTCCATCTTATAAAAGAACTCTTGAACGCATGAGGGCATGGCCGTTTGGCTTGCTTTGTTATAGCCCACCCTTTCCAGGTAAAGGCCAAAGTCCCTTAGTAACCTCCTGTATTCCTTGTTGTAGATGGGTAAGTGCTTCATATTCTTTAACTTTTCAAGGGGGGGGGTACCCCTCACGTTTTCCTGGAACACGGAACGCTAACCTTATAAAGTGCCTTTAATGGCTGTATTCAAAGATTTTTGCCTGTCCTGGCGTTCCACCTGGTGTTCCAGGGATTTGGAACACAAGTGTTGCTTATTTATAATTTATGTACCGGGTAACTCTAATTGGTCCAGTTGCCCTTGCAGGTGCCGTTTTACTTTCGCCCGTAATGCCTGGATGTTGTCCCAATACAGTATCTTGTATTCATAGCCCCGGTTGGCATATCCTCCCACTTGGCGGATGTATTCCAGGCTTAACAGCTCATGGATGTAGCGGTGCAATTGGGTCTTGCTCAGGTGCAGCGCCTGTCTTATCTCCCTTTGGCCAAAACTGTATGATTGGTAAGATTCGCCCTTGCCCTTGATGTAGCTTTTCAGGTTTTCATAAAACAGCCGAAGGCCCCCGTCCAACTCATCCACTTTCAGGATGATACCCTCAAACATGATTTCTGCTGCCACTTGTAAATCTTCCTTCTCTGTGATCAACCGCCCTTTCTGGTCCTGCTCCCTGCAGTACTGGTTCATCAGGGTTATTTGCTTCACGAAGCCCTGGTACAGCTCGTTTAACCGCCTAATCTTATGGGCTTCCTGGGGCAACTGTACTTTGTCGGCATAAGGGTTGATTACGGGGTAGGGCTTCAATAACCGCATACAGTTCTGTATAAATTCGGTGGTCTTCTTTTCTTGTTGCCCGTCTATCTTTCCCGATGCTTTTTTGTTTTGGTACTCGATGATGCGGTGGGTCTGCTGCCTGGTTTCATCTACTGCGATCAAAAAACAACGGCCCATGTTGTCCTCATAAACCTCGCCTTTGGTGGTGCAGGCCAGCGAAGCGATCGGCCCGTAAACGATCTTTTCAAAAGACCTTATATTGCCTTTTTCGTCCTGGCCGCTGGTGCTGGAAGAGAGCATTTCCCGGCTCTGTAGTTCCCTAAAGGCCAGTTGGGCTTCTTCTTTCATCCCGTCCAGGTCTTCCAGGCAGATGAGTTTGTTTTGAAGCTCGTACATCCCATAATTGTAAAAGCTGCTGTCGGTTACCCTGGTGAACCGCTTTACCTCTTCGTCCGGGATAAAGTTGCTGATCTTGACCAGTAAGTGGGTTTTTCCTGAGCCGCTGCTTCCCTGGATCAAGGCATGAAGGGTGTCTGGCATTTTGCAGGAGGCTGCAATGCAGAATAAAAACACCCGGTTGTTTTCTTCTCCTACTACACCTGCTTTTCCGATCAGGTCATTGAACCTTTTAATGAGATTGGGTTTGCTCAAAAAGTCTTTGCACTGGCTGGTCACAGTGCCCGTCAGAATAATTTGGGGTTTGACTGATCTGTCATTGGTTTGTTCGTCCCGGAGGTCTTCCAGCAGATCGGTTAACCTGTACAGGTCCAGCTCCACCAGGTCGGCCCGTAGGCTTAATTTTTCTGCTGCTTCCCTGGCAATGCGTTCTACCTGCTTATTTTCGTACAAGTCCAAACGGTTGCGGTACCGGGCATAACCCGGGATGTTAGCTTCTATCATCAAACTGGTCCGTAGACTGTCAAGCTCCTGGCGCAGGCCACCTTTCACATAATAATGGGCTGTTTCAGTAAAGTAGGTGATATTGTGGGGGTTGGATACATCAAAACTGGCCGTTGGTTCCTGGCCGTTGGTTTTCGGTGGTAGAGTGGTTTTTTGCTGTGGTTGGATTGTTGGTTTCTCTAGTGTCTTTTCTATTGAAGATAAAAGTTTCCTTTCCTTAATCAGGTGTTTAAATAGTTCTTCTGCTTTGTCCTGGTGTCCTACATATAAGCTATTTACGTCCTCATTTTCCGGTGTTTCTATTTGATAGAGCTTGATTTCAGGTAACAGATCCTTGAGCTTTTTGGATTGCTTTTCTACACCTGCAGATCCTGCGGGATCTCCGTCAAAGAAAAACGTGATCTCTTGCAAGTGTTTTAATTGGCCCACGGCCTCCGTGTGTTCTTCGGTTAATCCATTGGTGCCATAGCAGGCCAGGATTTCATAGGCTGCTGTGATGCCCGGAAGCTGCTGTAAAGTAGCGGCATCTATGATGGCTTCTGTCAGGATTAATTTTTTGGTTTCTGGTTTGGGATAGTGGGGGTAAAGTCCTTGCCGGTCTTTTAGGTACAGGTGTTTGGATGCTGTTTTTTCATCCAATGAACGGAAGTACAGGCCAACGATTTTCAGGTCTTTGTTTTTTAAGGGGAACACCAGGCTGTCTTTGGCAAAGGCCGTATAACCACCGCTATTGCCTATGCTTTCATAAACCAGCCCGTATTTTAAGGCTGTGGCCTGTAAATTCTTGTTCGCCCTATTGTGGAAGTTGCCACTGTTAAAACCTACTTCTGTTCCTTTTCGGCTTGGGGTTGTTTGGACCAGTCCACGGCTGTCCAGGTAGGCTTTGCTTTTCTGGCTGGTTTTGATGCCGTTTTCGTAGTATTGGAAAGCTTTCATTAAAAGGGCAATTCTTTCCAGTGTACCTGCTTCTTTGGGTTTCGGCTGGCCGTTGGTAGGTTGATGCCCTGCCTGTCCAGGCCAGGCCCATTCTTTCAGTTGCATGATCGCTTCGTGGGTACTTACTTTCATGTACTTCTCGGTAAGCCCGATAATGTCCATCGTGCCGGCATTGCACCGGGAGCTAAAACAAGTCGCAATGTTCTTTTCCCTGCTCAGCTGCAGGCTGGGGGTCTTGTCCTCATGGAACGGGCAATGGGCCTTGCCTTGTTTGTCAGTCTGGATGCCCAGGCGCTCGGCTACCTCAAGGATGGTGAGCTGCTGTTTGAGGTCTTGGATTTCCATTGAAAATATTTTTCTGTACACATTATTAGGTGCAAAGAAACATAATCCTATTTACATATACAACACTTTAATATTTTCAAAACCATTTTAATATTCCTAAATTTGTCTGATCGTCCATTTATAGTGGGTTTAAGAACATAATAAGATACATTTATGAGTTCATTTGGTAAAAGGGTTTCCGATTGCAGAAAAGCAAAAAATCTATCTCAGAAAGAGCTGGCTGAGATTTTCCACACTTCTCATACGACTATTGGCAAATACGAAAGGGATGAAATGGTCCCTTCCATTGAGGCTGCCAAAAAGCTGGCTGACATTCTTGATACTACGGTGGGTTACTTACTTGGTGAGACTGAGGAGTCTGACTTATTCAAGGATAAGAAAATGCTGCAACGACTACAGGATATTACCAAACTGCCTGAAAGAGAAAAAGACAGCTTGCTGATCACCATTGACCATTTTATCAAAGCTTCCAAAATCAATATGATATGAAAAAGCCCCGGATTGGGGGCTTTTCTGTTTCTGATCTTCCTACTCGCAATTCAATTTTGGCGGGTCATAATAACCTAGTGCTTTATTTGTTTTTACCTTCTTGTACCTTATTAAATTGTCTTTGCAAAAATAATAATCTATACCCTTCTTCGAGTGGTCTATTGTGCTTTCAGGAATATATGCATTGACAATCATTGTATCAATAAGATTGTATTTCGTAAAAACAGATATTAAATCTTTAGTTATCGTTCTAGTAGAATCATGCCAATAAAACAGCTTACTTTCATATTCAAAGTATCCAGTGGGAAAGCCATCATAACTGAATGTAATACCATCTTCAGTGCTAACTAGCACTTTATCATAAGTTCCAATGATATTTATTCCTAATACTTCTGGGTTGATATTCTTAGCGTAAACATAGAATACACTGTCTTCCTTATTCTTTACTCCAGAATGTGAAAAATCGTAGATAGCGTTTTTGATAGCATCATTCCAATTTCCCTCTGCAACCATCACATCTTTCAAAGAAGAACAACTCCCAAGTAAAAAGATGGAAATTATGATATAATACGATTTCGTTATCAATATTCAAACGGTTTTGGATTAGTAATTATGATATATTTTATCCCTGAATGATACTGTGATTGTCTCTTTTTATGACCTACATCTCCACCTTTTGGCCCTAAGTATGACGGCCGTAATCGGTCACTATCACCAAACTTTGACAAATGCGTATGGAAGTCTACTCTTACATCCACATTACCAAACAAGTCCATTCGTCCCGCAGATTTTAAACTAAATCCAGAACGGGCTTCTTGATCAGTATTGTTAACATACTTCCCAACAAAGACATGACTTATTTCACTTTCACCCTTCGAGGAAAGTTGAAACCCTCCAATTTCTTTGCCTACGTGATTGGAAAATTTTAAAAGAAAATCATTCACACCTGCTACTGAAGGTTGGCTCTCACCCCCAATATCAATAATATTGTCATCTGTCTTAAAATTAATTCCATCTTCTAATATCCCTTTTTCAATACCTTCAATTGATACTTTGGCCTTGCCTCTATTCTCTTCTTTAACTAAAAATCCTAGAGCACCTTCACCCTTCCTTCTGACATCACCGTTACTATTTGTTCTTAGTATCCTATCAGGATCATCATTTGCTTTGCCTACTCGATTAACTTCTCCTGTCTCTTTATTTAGAGTAAAATCAGTCATTCCCGTAGGATCAATTCTGGATATTGGATTGTTCTTTACCCAACTGTATGGACTGTAGTCATAAAACATTTCACCCATAGGGTCTTGCTGGAATGTCCTTCCTATTACCGGATCGTACATTCTAGCATGAAAGTCGTAAGTCGCTATTTCCGTCTGCAATTCTTTCCCATTATAGAGGTAGTTCTCAACACCCGTACACGGATTTTCAGGCTCATTTCCCTTCCAGGACACTTTTAATTGTCTCGATTCTTCTTTGCGGTATGTCAGTTTTAAACAACCCATTCAGTGCCAAGATAGGGATTTTTTTCTTTCAATT
>JBBSOG010000043.1:0-19918 GCA_038259985.1 Cytophagales bacterium | reverse complement strand
GGTAGTGCTAAAGATGTAATGCTAGGTGTTGGTTGTAATGGCAGATAAAATGTTTAATAGCACCTATATGGTTGCTTTGTTTTTTAGAGAAAGAGAGTGCTTTTCGGACTAGTCGGCTACATCGTTGCCGAAGTGTTCCATTGAAACGTTCCAAATGGTTCACAAAACCTTTGTCTTTGCCAGCGGCGAAATGTTGCTCTTCATCCAGGATGTTGTAGGCCTTCCAAAAGTCAGTGAAAAAGCCTGCCTGTTGCTGGAAAGCGGGTGGAATGCTGTCCCATAGTTTCCAGGCATCATCCATACCCCTACCTCCTATGTGCAGAGCGATGATCTGTCGGTTGTAAGTATTCATTACCATCCATACCCACTGCTTGTTAGCCTTCTCACCTACGAAGCTCCAGAGTTCATCCGCCTCGCAGCGGAAGACTTCTAAGAACACACTATCCTTATGCTCAAAGCCTTGATTGATGAGGGGATCAACCAGCCCCTCTTGCAGTATGCCTTTGGCAAAGTCCTGATAATCAGTTAGTCCATCTGTGCTATCAACGGCAATATCTTCCCATGAATCTGTAGACTCAACTGGCATAGCGTTTTTTTTAAAGGCATAAGTTTGTAGATTAACTTATCAAAATTATCATCCAGATACTGCCTGATGTCCGGCGGGCGTTGTTCGGCATGCAGATCATCGGGCAACTGCTCGTAAAGCTTGGACACATAGTCTAATAGCCAAAGCTGACTCACTTTCATCACCCGGCAGATGCCCGCCAAAGAAATGCGTTCCAACAGCAACCGATCTATCATCTCGCGTTCCTCTTCACTGACATATCGCTTGGTAGAGTCAGCTACGAATGGACGGCCACAACCCTTACAGCGGTAGTTCTGTTTCCCATTATGAATATGACCATTGCGTTTGACTTCCTTGCTTTGACAAGTAGGGCAGTTAGGCTGATCTAACATGTCTTTTTATTTGACAAGATCACCATTTATTCCTACAATAGCATTACATCTTTACCACTACCGCAAATAAAAAAGGTGCCCCAAGAGGAGGCATCTTTCAATGCAAAAAGGTCAACGGATTAGGCTAAGCCAAATATCGCGTCCATGTTTTTTGAAATAGTTGCTAATCTCTCTTTGCCACCGCCCTTAACTTCGGCAGAGGCCCAGCCTTCATAACCTATTTTTTCCAATGCCTTATTGACTTCCGGCCAGTTGCAATCTCCTTGTAATAGTTCAACATCAAAACCTTTCCAGATACCTTCATTTTGCTGTTTGGCTCGGCTATATTCTTTTACATCAAGTTTGAGAATACGGTTCCCCAGGGCTTCTATCCAATGCTCCGGCCAGCCATAACGGACGATATTTCCGATATCAAAATACCAGCCAATCATATCACTGTCAAACTCATCTACATAACGGGCGGCTTCCAAAGGACTAAGTAAAAAATTGTTCCAAACATTTTCAAAAGCGATCTTTACCCCTGTTTCTTCAGCCATTGGAATCAATTTTTTGATTTCTTCCTGAGAACGTTGGTAGGCATCCCGGTAACTAATTTGCTGGTTGACGACCCCCGGAACCAGGAGCACGGTAGTTCCTCCATACGCCTTACAATCCTTCAGGGCAGTTTCCGTGGCTTCCCGGCACTGTGCCCTAACTTTCGCGTCTGGATCGGAAAGCGGGGCTTTCCAGTGCATAGAATTGATGACACCGGGAATCTCCAAGCCAGATTTTTCTTTGGCTTCCAGTACATCATCCACTTTCAGTTCGCTAGGGGAATCCATTTCCACGCCGTCAAAACCAATATCGCGCAGCATCTTGAACTGATCTATGATGGGCATTTTCACATCCACCATCGTGTATTTCAGGCTTTTTTTGATTTTAAGCTTTGGGCGTGCCGCAGCGACATGGTGAAAAGGAATGCTGCTGACCAAGGCAGCAGCACCACTTACTTTGACAAATTCTCTTCTATTCATAGATCTATGATCAACTAAATTCGGTAATTCCAGGCATAGGCACATCGGCCACTGGATATTTCATGTCCCAGCTATAGGTTTCAGGCCCTAGTTTTTCCTGGGAATTCATGGCATCTTCCCAAGTAATGACTTGCCCGGTGTAAGCCGCCATTCTTCCCATAATCGCCAGCATCGTACTCTGCGACATATAATGGCCGTCGTTGACAGGTTCATTTTTACGAATAGCTGCAAATAACTCGTCATGCTCAGTCTGGTACATGTCATTGGCATCACCTCTGTATCTCCAACTGGTGTCACCCTTGATTTCATGTACATTTTTAATACAATCCACCGTAGCCTTTCCTTTGTTACCTGCGATTTCAACCGCGTAGCTATTGGCACAGTTAAACTGTTGACGGCTGAAATGATAACCGCGTTTGTCGTTTTCAAACTCATATACAATGGCAAAGTGGTCATATACGTGCCCAAACTTAGGGTCAGTCCTTACTTGCCTTCCACCGGTACCCATACAACTTACTGGTGTTTCATCACCCAATGCCCAAGCCATCATGTCCAGACTATGCACGGCCTGTTCTGCGATATGGTCACCGGAGAGCCAGGTGTAATACAACCAGTTGCGCATCTGGTATTCCATCTCGGTCCATTCCGGCTGCCGTTCTTTTGACCACAGCGTTCCGGTATTGTAAGTATTGTATACGGTATTGATATCGCCAACTGCGCCATCCAGTATTCTACTAAAGGTTTCTCTTTTGGGATAATGATAACGCCAGCAGAAACCGCCCATCAGGGAAGTTTTTTGCTCTTTAGCTTTTTTGGCTGCATCCATAATCTTGCGGATGCCAGGTACATCAACGGCCATAGGCTTTTCACAGAATACATGCTTTTTTGCGTTTACAGCCTCAGTTAGGTGTTCAGGCCTGAAGCCGGGAGGTGTGGCTAAGAGTACTACATCCACATCGGAGGCAATGAGTTTTTTATAGGCATCAAAACCTATAAACTGATGATCTTCATCTACCTGCACCTTTTTTCCATGGCCTTTTTTTAAACTTTCCATACTCTGCTGCAATCTGTCAGGAAAGACATCGGCCATTGCCGTGATGACCACATTATTGTCAGCTTTGAGCGCCTGGTTAGCGGCACCTGTTCCCCTGCCCCCGCAGCCTACCAACCCAACTTTAAGGGTGTCGGCATTGGTACTGGCACGTGCCACTTTAGGACTGATAAAGTTTAGTGCAAGCCCACTGCTTACCGCGGCCGCCCCGGTGGTCTTGATAAATTTTCGCCGGGAAGGATAAAGGTTACTGTCCTCTGTATTTTTCATAGGTTCGAATTTTATAGTGTTGAAAGTCTTGAATATACGAATTTAACCGGAACCGTATCCATGATTCAGCTCCAAAGTTGGATACTGATTTACTTCATGCAGTGTGGGTGAAAAGCTTACAGACAACAGATGAATGAATAATTAAAATATTTAAATAATAAATATAATATAAATTAGTTCCATCAAATTGTTAGTAGGTTTAAATTAAACTAAATGGTGCAGAGATATTCACACTTGAACGGAACACGATGGCTAAATCTTTGGCTACACTTTAAAGCCAAGATCAGGGAAGGACAAATTAAATTTACATCAATGGGGGTAAACCTTGTAGAAAATCATAACCTGGATAAAGCACCTCAGAATTTATATCCTTTATTTTATCAAACTTCTAAAAGGTTAAGAAAATCTTCAAGAAATATCAGGCGGCTTAAAAAATTCCTGTTCACTGAATTTTACAAAAAAGAAAGTGTGGCAGAAAGTAAACTGGTTGATCAGGAGCTCTCGCAAATGGAGAAAATGCTAAGCAAACTCCAAGTAATTAATGGGGTGATGAGCAATCAAGAGGAACCCAAAGAAAAAAAGCTGGAGTGTATCATCAATACCATCCTCAATAAGCTACAACTGGCAATCATAGAGCGAAATATTTTTGTCAGAATTTACGCTGAAGACGATATATCCTTTTTTTCAAAACCAAACTTACTGTATGTCATCTTAGAAAATCTCATTGAAAATGCGGTGTATTACAGTAGTAAAGGAAGTAGCCAGTCTTATATTGAAATCAATTTGAAAAAACTATCCAACGAATTGGTCATTGGGATTGAGGATAATGGCATTGGTATCAGACAAGAAGCGTTTGACAAGATTTTTAATATTTTCTATAAGGACTCCGATCAATCCAATGGGGGGGGCTTAGGATTATATATTGTAAGGGAGGCATTACAAAAACTAGATGGAAAAATAGATTTTAAGAGCCAGGAAGGTTGCTTTACAAAAATAGAAGTACATATTCCTGAATCAGTTACACTACCGAATGTGTTAAAACATGCTAATACAACGTTTCAAGAATAAGCTCAAAGCGTATAGTAAGCCTCTTTTTGATGGTCATGTATTCTGATTTCGCCTTTCAGTGTCAAGTCCATTAGTATCCGCTGTGCACGCCTTCGGGAAATATTGACGATTTGCATAAATTGTTTTTGTGTAATTTTCTCATGTTGCTGTAAAAATGTCAGTAGTTTCTTCTCATTAAACCCGATGTCTTGCTTGGAGGTTGAGCGGGCTTTTGGCGTAGCAAGGCTTCCTTTTTGCATGAGGGCAACCATCTGATTACTGGCAGGGATACTTTTATCCCGTTGACGGATGTACACCAGGTTTTGCTGTTTTTCATCCCTGATGACATGAGGTTTTTGCTTACTCTCTTTGATATTTACGATCAATACCGTCCTTTCTTCTTCTTCATCTTCTACCTCTTCGTACTCAAGGTGAATGGGTGGGTCACAATAAAAATCAGCAGCGGTCTGCAAGGTATATTTTTCTTCTTCCGGGTCTATTCCGCTGATTGTCTTGTCATCCTTTACGCCTACTAATATTTTTCCACCTCGGGTATTAGCGAACGAACTGATCGTTTTAGCAATTTTGTAAGGATTGGATATGGTTTGTTTGAAATCAACTTCTTCATTTTCTCCCTTAAAAATTAATTTTTCCAGTTTATGCATTTTCATAAATATGGCAAGTTATAGATGAGGTATCTTAAAATTTACTCCCTACAGCTACTTTAGACTTTAAAATGTTGACGGAGCCATCGGGTTTAAAAACTTCCATCCAAATAATATAGTATCCGATATTGACTCTTTTTTTGGAATCATCCGTGCCATCCCAGATAAAGAAACCCTCTTCCGATAATGATTTGTTTTGGGCCAATTGTTTGACCATGCTGCCTTGGGTATCAAAAACCTTTAAATTAACCATATTTCCCGAACCAGCCGACTGATACCGGATATGGGTATAATCCTGCAAACCGCTTTGGTCAGGATAGAAAATGGGAGGGTCAACCTGTAATTGATGAACGGTTTCTTGTAGATTTTGCCATTGGGAATTTGGGAGACCAGGCGTAGCGTAGCCAGCGTTAGCAGCGGCAGACTGCCAGTATTGTGGGTTGTTTTCTTCGTAGTTCCAACTGATCCTTTCCAGGGAAACACCTCTGGGTTCTTTTAACAGTGGATGGTGCCAGTCAGGAGAAAAAGCGACCTCCTGCATGATCTGATCATTTTCATCCATAAGCAAAAGCGTCCCGCCATCTGCCAAAAGCGAGGGAAAAGCTTTACTTTCCAGCACACGCACCTGGTCAGCCCTCGGATAATCTGCAAGTAGTGTAGTTTTGTTTTCGGTAATGGCCAAGTAATCCCCAGGTGCCAAAATCACGGTTTCATTACTGATGATCCCCTTTTCTTTAATTTCTTCATCAATTTTTGTAGCCAGTGCCCAATGTTTAATGGAAAGATATTTATCCGAAGCATTATACAATTCTACAAAATCTACGCCTCCCGTCCGGGGATGAAAAAGTATCTCGCTCACCAAAATATCATTTCTGTGATGTTTTTCGGGCAACCTGATGTCAATCTTTTTTGTATCCATAGCTATATTACCTGAACAATCGGCCACCTAAGAAATTTCAAGGGAATAAATAATGCCTGGGCGGAGTGGGGTAAGTAACTTTACGATTAGCTGCTTCGCTTCTTTAGCCATTGAAACAGATTCTATTGCCACATCTTTCAGTGTAATTTTAGCTTCTTCTGCGGCATATCTTTCCAATTTTTCACTGAATAGTAATGAGACATGCAGTGAATCTTCTGCTAAAGCCGATAAAAATAAGGGGGCTTGCAGGTCGGGATTGCTCTGCTGTACTGAATTGGCTTTACCAGGTGTACCCCCTTTTTTGTTTTCGGAAGCCCGCCAGTTGGACATTCCCTGACAAGGCCATTCAGTATCAATCATTTCTAGTGACCACCCCCCTTTGCTTTTGAAGGCATCATTATACCAACTTTCAGTGTAGGCGATGCTATGTATTTCTTGTCCGGTAGTACTAAACAACCGCAGGGTATCCCCGGCATCATTGAGGTTAGGAAAACTACTGACGCCCAGGCACTGTCCATAGCCCGATAGTCTGGCTACATTCGCCGTGCTGCACAAGATCAAATAGTCTCCCGGGGCTAACCAAGCATCGGTCAATGTTGCACTGCTTTGGGAGTCAGCTAATCTTATTCCTTTGAGTTGTAAAGGTTCTTCGCCAGTGTTTTTTAACTCAATATATTCCGCTTCCGGCAATGATATGGCAGGAGAAGGTTTAGCCATAATTTCACTGATGACCAATGGTTGAAAACCAGGCGATTTTCCCATTCCAAAAAACTGAATGGATTGAGGCAATGGAAAATCATCTATGTTGAATAAACTTTCAATAGTAAGCTTCTGAAGTGCTTGCCTGTCAATCTTCTCCTTAAATAATAGTTGGACGCTTTGAATCTCGGGAAGGTAAAGCGCTGCTAGAGGATGTCGGTAGGAGTCAAGCAGGTAGTTTTCAATATTTTCTGCTGTGCTGGTGTCAATAGGTACGGTGAAGCTGATTTTTACGGTGGAATTACCATCATGTTCCACACTTTCTACAAAATCCCGGTACAGAAAATGAATGTCTTGCTTGGCATTCGCATGATTAAAGCTTAACTGATAATCCGTGTACTAATTGAAAGACTGGTTAAACCAAAGTTCAATTTGATGGGCAGAAATTAAAGATAATGAGTCCGGGGCGAAAGCATTGTTGAGCAAAAAATCTATAGTGCTTAGCTTAGCATCCTGAATGTCTTTGCTGAAGTTTAGCAGAAGATGCCGGTTGGATAAAGGGATGACATGACCTATGGCGAGGGCTTGCGGATTGAGTTTTATATCAATTACTAAGTCTATTTTATTTTGCTGGCGGTCGCTGAAATTGCTGACCTGAAAGTGTAAGAAATCTGTGTCAAGCTTCTCAGCGAAAGTAAAGCGCACTTTTTCAGGGCTTAGTTGATAGAATTTTACTTGAGAAGGAATATAAGCGGGTTGAATAACTTGCAGATAATGTTCAGCCGCTAAACTTTCTGCCAGGATAGGTTCGTGGAACACCAGCATAAGCTCATGAGGGGCATACACAAAAGCGGTGTCCAGGCGGGGCGGAAGATGATCCAGCAGGAATTTAAAATTTTGAGTGGGATTAGATGGATTGGACTGGCTATCCGCAATACCTTCTATCCCTATCCCATAATTTCTTTCCTGAACCAGTGGCGCTTTGAGCTTAAAGCTGACATGATCGGCAGACAGTTCAAAGGTGTCTACAACAACCGTATCTTTATCAATCCACACCTTCAGTTTTTGCCCATTAATCATTTGTATTTCTTCATCAAAGTAAACCATCAATTCCTGGGAGTTATAAGCTTCTATAGTTTTGATCGCCGGCCCTTTGGTATCGTAGTAAAAGCGATAGATAGGCGTAGAAATCAACTCGTTATTGTCATCCAACAAATTACTGAAGTTGAGGGCATGGAGTTTATTGGCGTTTAGTGGCTTTGATAAAAGCAGGTGCAAAAGTTGAGGATCTTCCTGATCAACGATAATTTTAGCCGGATTTCCGACGGCGCGGTCAATGACATAGTTTTGTATATTGAGGACAGAAGTTTTATTGGGAGAAAACTTAAACACAAGATCAAGCTGATAGGCGTTGACAATTTTGACACTATCTATGGCTGAACGGTAGATAAAAGAAAAGGACAAAGATTGTCCGTTGGGAATCAGATTGTTGTACAAATCTGATAAGTGAGAAACGATCAGCGTAATGCTATCCTGAGTATCCAAGGTAGATGAAAAAGTCAGCAACACGCTGAGGCTATCATTTCCAAGTATTGCTTTTTTTGGTTTTTTACCAGAAGGATGAATGAAATAATTGCTCTCGTTTTCCGCATTTGATTTCTGTAGTTTTTCAGAAAAAATGAGCTTGATTTCGGCGGTATCCAGCACAATGATTTGAGCAAGCGTAGGAGAGATGAGATCCAGGTAAAAGGAAAAGCTTAACTGGCTATGGCTATTTCCATTGCAATCGTAAGCGTTCTGTATGATGATCTGATGCTGAGAATTTGAAGCCAAGACATTAGAAAAAACCACCAAAAGCTGACTGGAATCAGGACTGAAATAGCTTACGTTTTTGGGTTTAAAATTTCCGTCAACGATAATCCGTGATTCAAACGGCTTAGAAAAATAAGTTTTCTCTGAAAAAGTTAATACTAAACTGTCCTCAGTAAGTGTTTTTACTTTTAGTAATTCGGGACTTTGAAGATCAGCGACATCTGAATAAACTGTATTCTGTTTACCGGGCGTAGCACCATTAAAAGCTTTTGAAACTGCCAGATTAGGCTGACCTCCACAGGGTTGTTCCATAAAAATCCTCTCCAAGGAGAATCCACCGACAATTTCTGATGAAGTATAAGTAATACTGTCTACTACCGTCATTTCGTCATCCGAAAGCACGATGCTTGCCCCACTGTTGGATAAGCTAGGCCAACCGCTGAGGCTTAGTACTTCTCCGTAAGTTTGATATACTGACTTAAATGCAGATTTGCAAAGGATAACATACTGCCCCTGCATCAAAATATAAGTAGGCAGAGGTTTTCCGTTGACCGTCCAGTTTTTTAAATCATAAGGATGGGAATTAGGGTTGAAAATTTCAATAAACTCAGCCTCACTGTCCTCTGGTAAGTCCCGAATTGATGGCGAGGGGTCAGGAAATATCTCATTGATCACCAAACTGCCCCATATGGCTTTCACTTTTTCAAAGTAGAAAACTTCTACCGTAGTATCAGGCATCACGTTGGCATGCTCATCAGCTATGTTTTTTATGGTTAGGTGCTGCGTAAGGGCATTAGGGAAAGGAGAAGCAAAGCTTAGTTTTACTGTATCATCTGCATACTCCACAGCGGAGGGTTGTTGTCCGTTGAGCAGGTAATTCGCTTTGTTTTGGGCTGAGGCTGCTGAAAGCGGCTCCGAGAAATTCAGCTTGATCTCAGTGGATGTACTTACCCGATGATTGATAAGTTGTGGCGCTGAAGTATCTGGAATATGAGCGCCAGAAACTACAAAGTCATCAAAATAAAAAGCCGTTGAACGGGTAGACGTATATTGGCAATACACCCCAAAAAAAGAGGAAGTAACATGGGTATCATCAAAAACTGTCCCCTCTTCTATAAACGAAGTTTCGCCCACCGGCTTGGACTGTAATGACCAATTTCCTGCTAAGTCACGGCTCACTTTGACATTGATCTGTACCAATGCAGTATTGACCCTTCCGTCGCTTCCATTAATAATCAGTGTTTCAGTAAGGCCATCTTGACGAAACAAACTCACCTCATCATTAGTGCCACCGATCTTTACAAAGTATCCATTCAATGACCCATCCAGTGCTGCTTCATTAGAAACCAGGTATAGTTTGCAGAAATTTGTAGATGACGGATTGGCGTTGATCTGGCTGTACCAGGACCACTCACTTTCGCCAATGGCCTGAGAACCCGTGCTGAGGTATGCCTGGCTTGATACTGCCGGGGCATTCAGATGTAATTTTTGCGAAACATCCACCTCATATTTAGCTATATCTCCATTCCAAGTAGGGAAACCTGACATATTACCATCAGCAAAATCATCGTTCAACTGGGCTTTTGACAGGCTGTATGTACACATAATCAATAACATACAACTCAATAGCTTTTTCATCTCCATGCTTTCTACGCTTGTTAGAATACCAGCTAATCTACTGCTTATACGCTGTTACTTTAGGGTAATTTTACCCCCAATACCTTGCTGTAAGAATATGCAATTCTTGAAAGTTATTTACTTGAATCTTATGCTTTGGGGCGCTTCAAGCTTCGCAACACTAGATGCCCAATCCATGCATCTGGGGGCAGAAGCAGCGGGTTTAGGAAATGCTACGGTAGCGGGCAAGGGCAGGATGGGGATTTACGCTAATCCTGCTGCATTAGGAGCGGTGAGAAACCAGGAAATCTCAGCGACATACGATACCCGCTACGGATTTGTGGAAGGTATTTCTACCATCGGTGCGGCCTACATACATCCATTAAATCATTCTGCCTTAGCCCTAAGTGTTTCGCGTTTTGGGGATCAGATATTTAGCCAGCATTTGCTGAGCTTGAGCTATGGCCATCAGATTGATCAATTTAGTGTAGGCATTAGGGCAAACCAGCATCAGTATCATATGGAAGGCACGAATACCAGGTATGCTACCGCATTAGATATTGGCGGAATCATGCAAATGCTACCTTCGCTTGATTTTGGGATGTCTATTTCAAATTTAAATCAACCCGTCGTTTCACAGCAGACTGGCGAAAGGGTACCGACTACTTTGAGCAGCGGTCTTTGTTTCCGCCCTGACGAAAAGCTGAAAACTTTGATGGAGGTAAATTATACGTTAGAGGAACGCCCTCTCTTCAAAGTGGGGATAGCCTATCAACCGCTCAAATCACTGACTTTTAGGAGCGGAGTTAACACCGGGCATCTTGGGCGATTTTTCATGGGCATGGGCTTGTCGCATAGCGTTATTGATTTTGATTACGCCCTGGAGGCGCACAGCGTGCTAGGCATTTCTCAACAGTTTAACGTCATCTACAAAATTAAAAAAGGTGGGCAAAAGTAGTTTTGTATGCCTTTGCCTGTGGGTGATTTCCTTCATGCCGCTTTTGGCCCAGCAGGCGCCCCCTGAAGTTTTGGAGGATATGTTGGAAGATGTACTGCCCACACAGTACGAAGAGGATGTAAATGTAGAACAGGTTTACGAAAACCTCATTCAGTTTTACCAGGAACCGCTCAATCTCAATGCTGCCTCAGCGGATGACCTTCGTAAATTCTTCTTCCTGTCAGAAAGGCAAATCAATAATATCATTCGGTACCGGGAATATTATGGGGCATTACTCAGCCCTTATGAACTCGCATTAATCCCCGCTCTAGACCAGGAAAGCATACGACAACTGTTACCATTGATCAGTATCCAGCCAGTGCAGGATAGGAGTTTGTCTCTAAGAAAACGCTTCCAGGATGCAAGCAACCGCTATATTATTCTTCGCCAAAGCAACATTGTGGAACCTGTAAAAGGTTATCTACTAACAGATTCAATTCGGGCCATTGAAGGAAACAACTATTATCAGGGAAACCATTTCAATCAATACGCGAGGCTGCGGATTTCTCAGCCGGGAAGTATCAGCATGGGCTTTACCCTGGAGAAAGATGCCGGGGAAAAAATGGCCTGGGATGCACCAAACCGAAAGTATGGCGCAGACTTCGTATCTGCCCATTTTCAGATAGAAAAAGTGGGGCCGATAGAGCAGCTCACCCTGGGGGATTACAGCTTCCAGTCCGGGCAGCAATTGGTGTTTGGTAGTGGCTTTGGTCTGGGTAAAGGTGCATTGACAGTGCGTTCGGTAGGTCGCAGTCAACATGGCATCCGGCCCTATACTTCCAGTACCGAAAGTGGTTTTATGCGCGGAATCGCAAGTTCCTGGAAAATCTCTCTTGCTAAGCAAAATGTGAAGCTTACCGCCTTGTATTCCTCCTACGATCGGCATGCAGAAATCTATGCTGCTGCTGCATCTCAAACAGCTTATTTCAGAAGTTTTGACCTAAGTGGATTACATAGAAATGCTGCCGAATTAGTAGACCGTAAACAAGTTCATGAAACCAGTGTGGGAAGTAATCTGCATTTCACCAACCGATATCAAAATTTTCAAGTTGGTCTCAATCTTTTGCATACCCGGTTTTCCTTGCCGATGCTGCCTACTGATGTGCCTTATAAAAAATATGACTTCAGCGGAGATCAGCATACTATCGGTAGCAGCTATTTTGCTTATCAGCATGAACATTGGCATTCATTTGCCGAAGTCGGCCTGTCTGGAAATAAGCAGTACGGAATCGTTGCTGGAATCAATGCTGTACTGAATTCATACCTGGAAAGTGTATGGCTTTACCGGAATTACAGCCCTGGATTCTATAGTCCTTATGGTAATGCTTTTGGGGAAAGCACCCGCAATACTAATGAAGAAGGTTTGTACTGGGGCATGAAGTTAGAACCCGTTGCTAAACTTACCTTGGGGGCGTATTACGATATTTTTCGTTTTCCCTGGCTTCGCTACCGAGTGGATGCCCCTTCTGCCGGACATGAATACTTGCTCAGGGCTGCTTACCAATTAAACCGGTCAACCAACCTGATCTTACAGTACCGACAAGAAAGCAAAGGGATCAATGTAGCCAGTGACACTTTGGCTTTCAGGATGGTGAACGATGGGGTAAGACAAAATTTTGCGTTTACATTAGATCATAGTTTAAGCGAACGCATCAGGCTAAAGACCAAAATACATTCCAGCAGCTACACCTTAGCTGACTCGCTGACTAAAGGCTGGGTAGTCGCGCAAGACATAAGCTACAGCCTGGGAAAATGGAAGGCGGATAGCCGTTTTGCGCTGATCAATACCGATGATTATAACAACCGGCAGTATTTGTACGAAAACGACTTGCTATACACTTTCTCTGTGCCTGCCTATGCAGGAAAAGGGATAAGATACTATTTTCTGTTGCGTTATAAGATCAACCGGCATCTTAGCAGTTGGGTGCGCTGGTCTAGGACGGCTTATGATGACCGGGAAGTCATTGGCAGTGGGATGGAAGAAATTGCAGGCCAGCACAAAACCCAAGTCAAATTCCAACTTATGTTTAAGTTTTGACACTGGCTTAGCGCTGAAATGTTAAGTTTTTGTAGAATTATAAGCTTAAGACGCCTAAAACAAAAGACATAAAAAGCCCTCAACCGATAAGAAAAGGGCATTAAACCGTTTAGGTGAATATATTTATTTTCCAGAAAGACCTGCTTCTGCTACAGTATGGTCGTTTTCCACGGTGCTTCCCGAAACCCCAATTCCGCCAATCACTTCGCCCTCGCCATTTTTGATGGGCAAGCCTCCGGGAAAGGTGATTAAGCCTCCGTTAGAATGTTCTATATTATAAAGTGCGCCCCCTGGTTGTGATAATCCTCCAATATCACCGGTAGGCATGTCAAAGAACCTCGCGGTTTTGGCCTTTTTTATGGCAATGTCTACCGAGCCTAACCATGCGCCATCCATACGGGCAAAAGCCACCAAATTTGCTCCTCCATCTACAATGGCGATATTCATTTTAAGGTTCAACGCTTTAGCTTTCTTCTGGGCAGCTTCAATAGCTTGTTGTGCTTTGTCTAGTGAAATGTTCATGTGGTTTTGAAATTTTGTGATATAAAAAATAAGTTAATGCTGTTCCCAAAAAGGGAAAAATGCGTTAGCTTGTCCAGCCAATGTAAAACCTTTTTGTGTAGTATGAAACAAGGAACGCGCTTCTCTTTACTCTTGATCACTTTATTGGTCATTTTTTTCACCGGCTGTTCACCTTCTGAGCAAAAAAAAGAAACAGCACCGACACAAGAAACCGATAAAAATAGTACCCAAGGCGACGGCTACAAAGGTATATGGTTCACACTGGGCCAGGTTTCCGAATACGGGGATAAATACTCGGGAGGCTTGGGTACATACACCGCCAAACACATTCCTTTGTCCATTTATGCGCCGGAAGTAGATAAAACTTTTTTTGTCTACGGGGGCACCACCGGAGAAAAGGAACGCTACCTCCTTTGCATGATTGGTAGCTTTGACCATGCGAAGGGAATGGTGTCCCGGCCTACCATCGTCTACGACAAACAAGGGGTAGATGACCCGCACGATAATCCCAGCTTATCCATTGATGATGAAGGCTTTCTATGGGTATTTGTGAGTGGAAGGGGAACCCATAGACCTGGCTTTAAGTACAAAAGCAAGGCGCCCTACAGCCTAGAGGGTTTTGAACAAATCTCGGAGGAAGAAATGACCTATCCCCAGCCCTGGTATGTACCCGGAAAAGGTTTTCTCCATCTGTTTACTAAATATTCAGGTGTTCGTGAGCTGTATTATGAGTCCAGCCCTGATGGTATCCATTGGACGGAAGACCGCAAACTTTCCGGAATATGTGAAAAGGAAGGAGAGAGAGCCGGTCATTATCAGATGAGTAACCGCTTGGGGGATAAAGTAGTGACTTTCTTCAACTGGCATCCTGATGGAGATGTAGATAAGAGAACTAACCTTTACTTCCTGCAAACCACTGACCTGGGTGAAACTTGGAAAACGATAGATGGCAAAGAAGTTGAACTTCCTTTAACCCAACTGGATGACGCTGCCCGGGTAAAAGATTATTATAGCCAGCAAAAAAATGTCTATCTCAAAGACGTAAACTTTGATGCAGCAGGAAATCCGGTCGGTTTATACATCACCAGCGGTGGACATGAACCCGGCCCGGCCAATGATCCCCGAGAATGGCATGCCATCCACTGGACAGGCAGCGCCTGGGAAGATCATATTGTGGGTACTTCCGATCATAATTATGATATGGGCAGTCTATTCACCAATGATAGTGAATGGAAAGTAATCGCCCCTACCGAAAACAGTCCTCAACAATATGGTGGTGGGGGAGAAGTCGTGATCTGGACAAGCGAAGACCAGGGAAAAAGCTGGAATAAAACCAGGCAGGTAACACAACAAAGTGAGCGCAACCACAATTATATGCGCCGCGTTGTGAACGGAAAAGACCCCTTTTACTATTTTTGGTCGGATGGCAACCCTGATTCCCTAAGCCGCTCACAAATGTACTTTGGCGATAGCCGGGGCAGCTATTGGCAATTGCCGTATGAAATGGATGGTGAGGAAGCAAAACCAGAAAAAATGAATTAATGAACTGGGCCCTGGAAAATCAAAGTTGAGTACTTAAAACATTCCGACAGTGCTGACATGATTGACTTAAACGCTTATCTAGAACGAATTGGCTATAAGGGCACAAGAGAGCCTTCCCTGGACAATCTAAGGCTACTGCACCTTGCTCATGTGTCTGCGGTGCCTTTTGAAAACCTGGATGTACACTACCAGCAGTGGATCACCTTGGATACGGATAAGTTTTACAACAAAATCGTAGGACGCAAGCGGGGTGGGTTTTGCTATGAATTGAACGGCTTGCTTCTTGAAGCTTTACAGCAACTTGGTTTTCAAACTTACTTCATTTCGGGTAGCGTTTACATTCCATCTCTTGACACATTCGGGCCGTATTTCGCCCACGTAGCGATTATCGTAGAGCAAGAAGATAACCAATGGCTGGTGGATGTAGGCTTTGGCAGTAGCTTTCCCGAACCACTGAAAATTGACATAGATAAGCCTCAGGAACAAGATGGAATAGTGTACGTGTTGCGCAAAATAAACGAGGAAGAAATACTAATTGACCGCTCTTACGATAAAGGAAATTCATTTACGCCCATGTATAAGTTTACCATGACGCCCCGTCGTTTGGAAGATTTTCAGGAAATGTGCATTTACCATCAAACCTCCGAACAATCGCCTTTGTACCAGAAAAAGCTCTGTTCCATCGCTACCCCTCGTGGCAGGATTACCTTAACCTCCAATCACCTGATTATTACCGAAGACGGGAATAGGACGGAACAGGAAGTGACAGACGAACAGGATTTTCGGGAGAAACTCTTCCAGCACTTCCATATGAAAGTGCCAAGTTAATCGCTTAACTCTCAACTCCCTCACCCCCTCGGTGTTACCCGCAGTGGAACTGTCGGCAAAGGACACTGAGATTAAGAGTAGCGTTCACAGGTAACTTGGAGAGGGCTTAATCGCTTAGCTTAGTAATAGGCGTTAAAGCCACCTTGCGGAAGGCTACTTCTGCCCCTTCTGCTTGCAGGGCAATCTGACCTGAACGAGCAGTGCAGTCAAATCCATAATTCACCAGTACATCATTGAGCCAAACTTTCACCTCGTCCTTGAGGCACTCAATACGCATATTATTCCACTTGCCCACTGGCTTCTCAGTGCCATCGGTCAGGTTGAGTATCCGGCGACCTTTACCTTCGGTGATTCCCCAATCCTTTTTAGGACCCCGTCTTTCTACCATATCCGGTACTTTGATGTCTTCTACGATACACCAGAAGTCCCCGGCATTCTCGTGCATCATCTGCACTTCTATGGACTTGGGAAACATCTCATAGAGCGCCCTCGGGGTGGAAGCATGTACCAATGCCCCGCAGTTACCGGGTTCCCCGACAAAGCGGTATTCTATCTCTAGCCGGTAATTCTCATAATCCTTATCGGTGATGACGTGCCCTCCGGGAGTACCCAGGCTGACCAGCATGCCCTCCCTGACAATGAAGGGGTTCCTAGCGTCAGAATCGTTGTCCATCTCAGGTACATCAATATGCCACCCGCTCAAATCTTTCCCGTTGAAGAGACTAATAGTCTGTGCTTGCGAAGCCTCAAAAGAGACAATACTAAAGTAGATGAGTAGAAAAACACCCTTGTTCATAGAAAAATATTTAGGTTGTGGTTGATGAAGAATTTCAATTCTTGCCTTGAATATAAGTACTGTTAGCCACGCATACAATCTATTAATCAGGATAGAAGATATGACAACTACAATCTAACGCTATAATACATTGATTTGAACCTTCTTGAAATTTTTTAAATCTATAACAAAAAATTATCTTAGGTTCTATTCTTCGCTTTACTACTATTATCTATGATTAGATTACCTGCAACAATCTTTAGCCTGGCGCTGCTATGTCTGAGTTGTGGCCAACAATCCACAGATGCTGATGAAAATAAAACTACTTCACAGCAGGTAAATGAGTTTCGGATTGAGCATAGCGAAGAAACGATTAACATTTTCCGTACTGATGGTTCTGAACCCATCCTCACCCAAAATGCAAAAGAGAATTTTCGCCCTTATCTACATCCCATTAAATCGCCGGATGGTAAGAGTGTGCTTACCGAATACAGTCCGGATCATCATGCACATCAGACCGGCTTGTACTGGGGATTTACCCGCGTGAACGAACGAGACTATTTTCACCATCCTGAAGGGGGGTACTGGAAAAGAGTTTCCGCTGAAGTGCTGGCAGATAAAGGAGAAGAAGTAAAATGGCAAACCGTTTATCATCTTCTGGATGAAGCATCGGAGCCGGTCTTGAGAGAAACACAAACCTGGACTATGCAGGAAAAAGAAGGGAAGTACCTACTTGACCTGGTATGGAAAGGGGAAGCCCTCACTGACATCACCATTGGAGAATATTAATATGGTGGCTTATTTCTACGCATGCCCTGGAAGGAAGGTATGCCCGCTGAAGTTGTCAATGCGGCCCGTCAACATAATGAAAAAGCAGAAGGGCAACGGGCTATGTGGGTAGATGTAGGCATGCAGATAGAAGGGCGTGACGATTTTGCCCACATGGCTATTTTTGATCATCCCGATAATGAAGGGTTTCCCCAAACCTGGCGGGTAGACGGACAATATGGTATTGGTCCCGCGCGGGCGCGTATGGGCGATTGGTCTATTGCTGAGGGAGAAACAGAAGTCATTCGTCACCAACTGGTGGTTTATACAGGCGACCTTAATGATTTGGCACTTACTGATATGTGGGAAGAATATCAGGGAGGGCAATCCATGTATTCTACGGCATCGCTTTGGAAAATTGCACAAAAAGAGGGTAGGGAGGCTAAATTCCTTACGCCGGAGGAGGCAGTCAAAAGTATGACGCTCAAAGAGGGTTTCAAAGCTAATGTATGGGCTTCTGAGCCGATGATGTCTCAGCCCATGGCCTTCTGCTGGGATGATAAGGGACGCCTCTGGATTGCCGAAAACCTGGATTATGAATCAAGAGGCTCAGGCTTTTCAAATTCTGGTAACAGCCGCATATTGATCCTGGAAGATACTGATCATGATGGTATGGCTGACAAAAGAAAAGTGTTTCTGGAAGGCATCGCCTTTCCTTCAGCGCTGGCGGTGGGCTTTGACGGTCTTTTTCTGGGAGCACCCCCCAACTTACTCTTTGTACCGGACCGGAATGGGGACGATCAAGCGGATATGGAGGATATAGAAGTACGTTTGACCGGCTGGGGAATTCGTGACCGGCATGAAACACTGAATAGTTTACACTGGGGGCCTGATGGTTGGTTATATGGGCTTCAGGGTTTTGCAACACCCTCTAAAGTCAGAAAGCCAAAAGGCAAGGGAAAACTTTTTAAGCATAATGATCCATTTCCCGAAGATCTGCTGGAAGGTGAAGGTACAGACATCAATGGAGGCGTATGGAGATATCATCCTACCAAAGATCGCTTTGAGGTAGTTGCCCATGGGTTCAGTAATCCCTGGGGGATTGATTATGATGCCAAAGGACAGCTTTTTATCAGTGCCTGCGTTATTCCGCACATGTGGCATGTCATTCCGGGAGGGATTTACCACCGACAGGGAGGACAGCATTTCAATCCTTACATGTATGAAGATATCAAAACCATCGCTGATCATAGGCATCGTTCGGCACATGGTGGGGCTAGAATATACCAGTCTGATGCGTTTCCTGAAGAACACCAAGGGCGCATCTTCATGGCCAATATTCATGAACATAGCGTTTTATCAGATGTGTTGGAGCGCAAAGGCTCTGGCTTTACCGCCCATCATGGAGACGATTTTATGATGGCCAATAATGCCCAATGGGTAGGTTTTAGCATGGAGGTGGGGCCTGAAGGGGCTTTGTATGTACTAGATTGGCACGATGCTGACATCTGCGGCCAGGAAGTTCTCAATCAGGAGACCGGACGTATTTTTAGAATTGCTCCGGAAAATACCCAGGCCCAAGCGTGGGAGGGAAGATACGATGATTTGTCAGCCATGGGTGATGCTGAACTGGTGGAATTGCAGACAAGTTCCAGTGACTGGCATGCCCGCAGGGCCAGGGTTGTTCTGCAAAACAGGGCAAGTAAAGGTAAGTTGGAAAAAGATACGCACACGCAGCTCCGCAACATATTCCGGACAAATGCTAATCCTGATTTTCGCTTGCGAGGGATGTGGGCTTTGCATGTGACGAGTGGGTTTAACAGCGATCAACTGCTGGAAGCACTGGATGATCGTGATCAATACGTTCGTGCCTGGGCTATTCAGTTGCTCTGCGAAGATCAATCTCCTTCTTCAGTAGCTTTAAATAAGTTTGGAGAAATGGCTGCTGAAGACCCTTCTCCGGTGGTACGGCTTTATCTGGCCTCCTCCCTGCAACGCATAGCGCATGAAGCGCGCTGGGAAATTGCCGGATCACTGATGAAGCATGCAGAGGATGCTGACGACCATAATTTACCCGGAATGATCTGGTATGGTAGCGAATCTCTGATGGAATATGATCCTGAACGTGCTTTGGAGATGGCCAGCGAAAGTGAAATTCCCATGTTGGCGCAGTTCATGGCCCGACGGGCAGTGGATGCTGATGTAGTGGAAGAGCTAATAGCTATTGTCAGGCAAGACCCCAACACGCAACTTAGCTTACTGGAAGGTATGAGAGATGGCTTGGAAGGACGTTCTGATTTGACCACTCCTTCATCATGGAGCACTGTTTATGCCCGCTTACAAAAAGCAGAAAAGACTGAAGTCAGGCAACTTGCTTTGGAGATCGCACAGCAGTTTG
>JBBSOG010000042.1:0-19928 GCA_038259985.1 Cytophagales bacterium | reverse complement strand
TAGTGGATACCGCCCAGGTAGGCTTCAGAAATAAAGTCTCCACACTTACTTCAGAAACCAAAGTAGCCTCCTTGTATCATACAGAAGGACTTGCCCCTTTGACAGTACAATTTACAAGTCAGGGTAGCAAAGATCTGGATAATGATGATAAAATCAATTACCAGTGGTTATTTGATGGTGAGTATGTAGGTTCTGAAGAGCGTAACCCAAGCCATACTTTCACTGAAAATGGCGTCTATCATGTTGTCTTAAAAGTGAATGATCAAGGTGGAAAGACCGCAATGGATAGTCTCACGGTCAGGGTAGGCAATACCCCTCCCGAAGTAAAAATTGCTTCTGCCCATAATAAATCTTTTTTCTGGGAAGGTGAACCTTTTGCATACGCCGTAGAAGTCAATGACCCGGAAGATGGTAATGTGAATACCCAGGATATCCAGGTTTATTTTAACTATAATCCCGAACCTACCTCTTTGCCTGCCAATAATCCTACAGGACACCAAGAAGAAAATATGCTTGCCAACGTAATGCCAGGAAGTGCATTGATTGCTAATAGTGATTGCAAAGCTTGCCATACCGTTGACCAGGTTTCGGTGGGTCCCGCTTATAAACAAGTGGCGTTACGTTACAAAGATAACAGTAATGCAGTAAGCCAACTGGCGCAAAAAGTGATTAATGGTGGGGCTGGAAATTGGGGCACTACCCACGTGATGAGCGCGCATCCCCAGATCTCTACGGATGACGCCCAAAAGATGGTTTCCTACATTTTGACACTGGCAGTGCCAGAGCAACAGCTTACATCCCTTCCCCAGGAAGGTGAAGTAAAATTTACCCAACATGATGTAGAAGAGGAGCCTAACGGACAGTATACTTTAATGGCTACCTATACAGATAAAGGAGGAAATAAGGTCGGACCACTCAGCGGAAGAGAAGTAGTGACCTTACGCAACGCCCGGGTAAATGCCTCTTATAACGATGGGGAAGCAGGCTTCTCCCGATGGCGGTATACTTTAGGAAATGGCGGGCACAAATCTTATGTTATGCTGAAGAATGTTGACCTGAGTGGTATAAAAAACTTCTCTTTTGACTATGCCTCACAAAATAGGGATGGCGTCATTGAAGTTAGGATAGATTCGCAGGAAGGCCAAGTAATCAGTAGCACTCCTTACGAACCCACAGGGGAATGGAACAAATCCCAGCGGGTCAAGGCAACGCTTGATAAGCCTATACAGGGCAGGCATGACCTCTATTTTATGGCTATTCAACCTCAACAGCCCAATGAAGAAATTATTAAGCTGAACTATATTATTTTTGAAAAATAAAGCCGAAATGCTTTTCTGTTGACTGGCCACTCTTAGATTTCTTGGTACGTAACATGTAATAAGAAAAAAAAACCAGATGATTAACATCTGGTTTTTTTTTGAAGATTAATATTTTCTTCCATAAGGTGGTATCCTGATATCTGTCTTAGGAGGCAGCGCTGATTGATCAGCACTAATCATGTCGCTTGCGCTAACGAAAAAAGAAAATGAAAAAACGAAAGCCATGGCAATCAACAGGTTTTTTTTATTTAATAGTGTGCTCATTTTGATAAGGGTTTAAGGTTAATTAATTGTCAATGAGCCAAAGTTATGCGTTCCACCGTTCAGGATTTTTCACTGTCGGTGTAATATTTCATTATAAAATAAAAAAGAATGAAGATAAATTGAGTAATTAAACTTGTGTATTTTTACGTTGAAAATCCCCTGTTTGTATCCACTTCAGGTTACTCTTCATTATTTTGGGATAAACCAAATGACTATTATAAACTTGATGAACATCAAAGCTAATAGTCCATGCATAAGGCTTTAAAAAGTGAAATTCTGTCAGACAGAAAATTTGTTTAGCGGTGGGAGCCGTTAGGCTGCTCAAGTAATATTTATAACTTATATTTTGTTCAGTTTCTTTTTCATCATGGCAAATATTTTCTATGGCGATCATATATTCTACCTTGGGCCATTTTTCTATTCCTTCAATCCATTTGAGTTGATGTTTCAACATATAAAACCTTCGCTTGCATAAGGATGAACCATTCCTAATCAAAAACCAATCTTCTTTTTTGACAATAGCATGTATATGCCTGTCTAATTGATCTTTTACTTGCTCAAAAAGATATTGGTTGGATTGGTTAATCTCTAATAAATAATCCCCTTCGTTTTGTGCAATTTCATTGGCCATCTGATGACTATTGTCATTGGATGCTACTGAAATGACTGACTTGTTGGCTGACAATCTTTTAAGAATATCATACATTTCCTGGCGCTGATAGAGCGTGTTGGTTGCGTGTATACTGGTGTTTCGGATATTCACATAATGTTGGTCAATATGAGATTTGATCATCTCAAGGTTTGATGGCTTTTCGTTAAGACTGTTTTTACTACAATACTGGTTTCCAACTTCTTTCAGGTGAAAACGAATAAACACGTTTAAAAAATCTTTATTGAGATCAATATAGGCAATAAGTTCACTGATATCTATGCGTTCAAAATTACGCCAAAGTGTGATCATGGAGGGGCAGCCTTGTGATAGGTCAATTCGCCTCCCAAGTATGTTTGCATATTTTTTTGCAAATTCAGCAATGTTTTGATACCCCTGCACTCCCTTGAAAGTAGCGCAAATCACAATGAGAACGATCGATTCCAGTTTGTGCTTTTTGCATCGGTTGATACGGTTGTCCATTAACATACTTTCTGCAATTTCCATAGTCAATTGATATAATTTGATGGTTATTTTATAGTACTCAAAAAATAAATATTTGAGCCATTTTATATTCAAGCTGCTTCTTTTAATAGAAAATAATATTTATTTTTAATTCAGTATACTCACTTGCTGGTTCAAACCGCATTTTGACATGTTTGGGCTTAGCATCTCAGGGATAAATTTTACGAAGAACAAGTAAATACTTTAAGCTCAACAAGATATGTTTATACTGTAGTCTGTATATTCTATTTTTCGCTTTAAAAGTTAATAAATAAAACGAACGAATGAGAATAACAATCCAGAAGCCACCGGTTAATTCTTTAAAAAAAAGTTTTGAGTTTGTACTTACTGATTATCGCAAAATCATCAGTATTTGCATTTCTCTTTTTGTTCCTTTTATGATGAACCTTTGGCAGTTTTTACCCAATGATATTGAAGTTGAGTTTTACCCATCCCTTCATGTCATGGCCTGGACTTTAAGTATCCATCTCATGTCAGTATTAATTTGTATTGCCTGGTGGTTTTCCATTAACAGTAAAGATTATGTGCTTCAGTTTTTTTCTTCCGGGCTGATGGCCTATTGCGTTTTTTTGACCTATTCTACCATTCCCTACACCATTTCTACTCCCTTCTGGCAAGACTTAGTGGCTTCTTCTTTCATTTTTATTACCCTTTTATCATCTCTTTTTTATATCAAAAAAAGATACTGTAGCCGGGTTGAAGACTACAAAAATATGCATGATGGCTTGGTATACGATCTCCATCATCAAAAATTTATGGGTGCTATCAATAGAATTGAAGGGCTCGTTTTACTGCAAAAAAGGGGAAACGATAAGTACAATGATGCAGTGCTGAATGAAGTTGATGAACTCAAAAAAACTTTTATTTATATCAGTGACAAATATAATGGCCTGAACTGATTTTTTAGTTTTAAATCTTAATGCTTCATTATTATAAACTGATCAGGTTAAATTAGCTTCTTGATAAATACTGCCCTTTTCCGGTTTACACCAAAGTATATTTAATTTTTTCAGCCAATACTTTCATTCATGCGCTATTTCTTTTTTTTCCTTTGGTTATCAACCTATTCCCTCCGGGCACAGGGCCAGACCACTGAACTTTACCAACAAAACAGTGAAGTGAACAACCTGATGGTCCCTTATGACGCAGACTTTGACATTCTGAGCCGATTCTACAACATCAAAAGTGCTCCCGAAGGCATAGAAAGGCTTCAGGTGCTCATGCAAAACTATCTTCAGCAATTGGATCAGCTTGATTTCTCTAATTTGCCAACCGGTAGCCGGGTGGACTATATTTTATTTCGTAGAAAGTTGGAAGAAGGCATTTTCCAGCAGCATAAAAAGCTGGAAAGCATTAACGCTGCCAGGGAGTGGTTTCCTTTTGTGGACATCATTTATGAACTACATACCCAAAGAAGAAGGGGCCAGACTATGGATGCCCAAAAGGTAGCCGGACAATTGGATTCCCTTAACCAACTGGTACAATTATCTTTAGATCAACTAGCAAAATATGATTCGCTGGATAGTCAAAAAGCCGCTCCTGCCAAGACTACGGTGCAGGATGCCCAGCAGGCTTTGGAAGATATATATCACTTCTACTCCGGTTATGACCCGCTGTTTAGCTGGTGGGTAGAACAACCTTACTTCCAGGCAGACACGCTTTTGACTGCTTATGCAGATAGCCTCAAAAATAAGTCCCGGGTCATTAGTGATCAACCAAAAGATAGCAGCGGCATCATGGGAAACCCTATTGGCAGGGAGGAAATTATCCGGCAACTGGAAAACGAAATGATTCCTTACACCCCTGAAGAATTGATTGAGATCGCTAATCAAGAATTTGCATGGTGCGATGAACAGATGCTTCAGGCTTCCACCGAAATGGGTTATGGCAAAGATTGGCACGCTGCCCTGGAGAAAGTAAAAAACACTTACGTTCCCCCCGGCGAACAGCCTGAGCTGATTCTGAGGCTGTACAATGAATCCATCAGCTTTTTGAAAAAAAACGATTTAATCAGCATTCCTCCCCTTGCCGAAGAGAGCTGGCGGATGACGATGATGAGCCCAGAACGACAATTGGTCAACCCTTTTTTCCTGGGTGGGGAAACCATCATTATCTCCTACCCTACTAACACGATGGCCCACCAGGATAAACTAATGAGCATGCGCGGAAATAACCCCCACTTTTCCCGCTCCACCGTGCACCACGAGTTGATTGCCGGTCATGGCTTACAGTTTTTTATGAACAAACGGCATAAAGCATATCGTCATTTTGAAACGCCGTTCTGGATTGAAGGCTGGTCCCTGTATTGGGAAAGGCTTTTGTGGGACCTTGGCTTTCCTGAGTCAGCAGAAGACCGGGTGGGTATGCTGTTCTGGCGAATGCACCGTTGTGCTCGCATTATATTTTCCCTGAAATACCATCTGGGTGAATGGGGGCCACAGCAATGCATTGACTTTTTGGTAGAGCGCGTTGGCCACGAACGGGCCAATGCCGAAGGGGAAGTCAGGCGTTCCTTTGAAGGCGGCTACAGCCCATTATACCAGTTGGCCTATATGATTGGTGGCTTGCAGTTTGAAGCGCTCAAGAAAGAACTGGTGGACAGTGGCAAAATGTCTTATAGGGAATATCACGATGCTGTACTCAACGAAAATATGATGCCGGTAGAAATGCTCAGGGCAATATTGAAGGATGAACCACCCAACTTAAACTTCAAAACCAATTGGCGGTTTTATGATATGCCTTAGCTGATCCTTCACGCTAACTTCCGGGGCCGGTATACCATATATTCGTTAATTGCCCTTGAGGACACAGGTCAAGAATATTGAATTTCCTGTTTTATCTTAATTCCTATGAAAAATTACTTGCCTAATCTATTTATAAATCACTTTCGCTATTGTAATCTATTGATCGTGTTTTTTTTGCTGTCGTTCAATACTTTAGCACAGCAAAAAGATGCATCCCAATTAGATTTAGAAAGAATATTTTCATCCAATGAATTTGCTTCAGAGCGCTTTGGCCCCAGCAAATGGATAGACGAAGGTGAAGGCTACACTACCCTGGAACAGTCCGGCACACTGGAGGCCAGCAAAGATATTGTCCGCTACAACTCACAAAATGGCAGCCGGGAAATTTTAATCCCTGCCACTAATTTAATTCCCCAGGGCAGCGACACCCCGCTTACTATCAGTGATTATAGCTGGTCACCTGATAAAAGCAAGTTGCTTATTTTTACCAACACCCGCAGGGTCTGGCGGTACCATACCCGAGGTGACTTTTGGATTTTTGATATTAATGCTTCAACTCTAAGACAACTAGGAAATTCCTTACCGGAATCCTCACTGATGTTTACCAAGTTCTCTCCCCAATCCGACCGGGTAGCTTATGTGAGTGAACACAACATTTATGTGGAAAACCTCACGACTGGAAAGCGAATCCAACTTACCGAAGATGGCACAGAAGACATCATCAACGGGACATTTGACTGGGCTTATGAAGAAGAATTTGGAGCCCGGGATGGATTTCAGTGGAGCCCCGATGGTGACCGGATTGCTTATTGGCAACTGGACGCATCAGGCCTCAATGATTTTCTAATGATCAACAATACCGATTCCATTTACGCCTACACCATTCCGGTACAATACCCTAAAGTCGGACAGGACAATTCAGCCTCTAAAGTCGGGATAATTTCTGCAGATGGCGGACAAACCGAGTGGATGCCGGTATCAGGCGACCCTAAAAATAATTACATCCCCCGTATGCTCTGGCATCCGGATAGTAAAGGAATATACATTCAGCATTTAAACCGACATCAGAATACCAACCAAGTGATGTATTTTGATGTCCTTTCGGGAAAAATCAATACTGTATATACCGACAAGGATGAAGCCTGGCTAGATGTGGTGGACGATTGGCAGTGGCTCAACGATGGCGAGCAGTTTACTTGGATCAGTGAGAAAGACGGCTGGCAGCAGGTTTATCTGGTCTCTCCTGAGAGTGGAAAAGAAACCAATATTACCCCCTGGGAATTTGATGTAATCAGCATTGCTGACATAGATGAGAAAGGGGGCTGGCTTTACTTTATCGCTTCCCCGGACAATGCTACCCAACGCTATCTTTACCGTTCTAAGTTGAATGGAAAAGGACAAGCAGAAAAAATTAGCCCCACCGGACAAACAGGTACCCACAGTTACAACATCTCCCCCAATGCGCAATGGGCTATCCATACCTTTTCTGCGGCAGGCATACCACCGACCATTAACTTGATTGACTTACCTAAACATAAGATAGTCAATACATTAGCTTCAAACGATAAACTAAAAAATGAAGTAGCTAAACTTGAGCAAAGCCCGGTAGAATTCTTTACAATTACTACTGACGAGCAGGTACAAATGGATGCCTACATACTGAAACCGCCTCAATTTGAACCTACAAAAAAGTATCCCGTACTCATCCATGTCTATGGCGAGCCCGCCGGGCAGACTGTCCTGGATAGCTGGGGAGGGAATAACTATCTCTGGCACCTGATGCTTACCCAACAGGGATATATTGTCATGAGTATGGATAACCGGGGAACGCCTGCACCCAAAGGCCAGGCATGGAGAAAATCCATTTATGGTCAGATCGGAATATTATCTTCACAGGATCAGGCCGAAGGTTTACAAAAAGTCCTGGCAACTTATGATTTCATAGACCGGGATAGAATTGGCATTTGGGGCTGGAGCGGTGGTGGCTCTATGACGCTGAACATGATGTTCCGCTATCCTGAATTGTACCACACTGGTATGTCAGTCGCCCCGGTGGGTAACCAACTGCTTTATGATAATATTTACCAGGAACGATATATGGGTCTGCCCTGGGAAAATGAAAAAGGCTATCGGCAAGGTTCGCCCCTGACTTTTGCCAAAAACCTGGAAGGCAATTTATTGATTGTACATGGTACTGGCGACGATAATGTACATTATCAAAATACGGAAGTAATTGTGAATGAATTGATTAAGCATAATAAGCTTTTTACCATGATGGCCTATCCCAACCGTTCACACGGTATTTATGAAGGTGAAAATACCAGCCGTCATCTCAGGGAATTGCTCACACATTATCTCAAAACGAACCTTCCGCCTGGGCCTTTAAACAAAGAAAGTACAGGAAACTAAACAAGATATGATGGAAAACACCCATAGATTTGATACGCTGGTCTATCAGCAAAGAAGGGAAAAACTCAAAAGCCAGTTTCAGGATGGCTTGATATTCTTGCCGGGCAATGATGAGAGCAGCATGAATTTTCGTGACAATTGGTACCCTTTTCGCCAGGATAGCACATTTTTGTATTATGTCGGCATTGATATTCCTGACCTTGCCGTATTGATTGACCTGGATGAAGGCCAGGAAATACTTTTCGGGGATGATGTTTCTATGGACCATATCATTTGGACAGGTCCGCTTCCGTCAGTATCTGAAAGGGCCGCTAAGGCAGGTATTGCACATTCTGCTCCTGCAAAAGATTTAGGTAAATATCTTGATCGTGCAAAACAAAAAAACAAGCCGGTACGCTTTCTACCTCCTTACCGGGCGGAACGGGAATTGAAATTACACCAGCTATTGGGTATTCCCCTCGCAGAAATCAACTCCTGGGTTTCACAGGAGCTTATTCAAGCAGTGATTGCCCAGCGTTCCTACACAAGCGATATTGAAATAGCGGAAATGGAAAAGGCAGTAAATATCTCCAATGAAATGCATTTGTTAGCTATGAATTCTGCCTGGCCCGGTATGAAAGAGTACCAACTGATGGGCGAAGTGAGAGGAAAAGCGCTTAGCGCAGGTGCAGATATCTCCTACCCCATTATCCTGACTATCAACGGGCAGGTATTGCACAACCATTATTATGGAAATACCCTACAGGAAGGTGAAATGGTACTGCTGGATGCTGGCGCGGAAACAGCCATGCACTATGCCGGTGACCTCACCCGGACTTTTCCGGTAAGCAAAAGATTCACCCCTTTGCAAAAAGACATGTATAACATTGTACTATCGGCCTACCACAAAGCGGTAGATGCTTTACAGCCCGGCAGCCTGTTTCGCGATATTCACCTCCTGGCTGCTGAGGCCCTGGTAGACGGCTTAAAAGGTATTGGGCTGATGAAAGGCAATCCGCAGGAAGCGGTAGCTTCCGGCGCCCACACCATGTTTTTTCAGTGTGGACTAGGCCATATGATTGGATTGGATGTACATGATATGGAAGATCTGGGAGAGCAGTTTGTAGGATATTCTGGAAACGTAAAGAAAAGCACCGAATTTGGTTTGAAATCTCTTCGCCTGGGTAAAGCACTTGAAGTTAATAATACCATCACCGTAGAGCCAGGCATTTATATTATTCCTGAACTCATTGACCGCTGGCAGGCTGAAAAAAAGTATATAGACTTTATCCATTACGATAAGCTAAATGCTATGCGGGATTTTGGGGGCATACGCATAGAAGATAATTTTGTCATCACCGATTCAGGAAGCCGTAAGCTCGGGGATGACTTGCCGTTGGAGGCCGAGGAGATTGAACAATTAAGGGAATAACCTATTTTTAGCCTGCATGATTACTCAAAAATTATTTGGAAGATATGTAGATATAATTATTTGAATTTCAGTAATTTATAATTTTTTGCTTAACTATTTGCTTTAAGTAAGTAATCGTGCTTAAGTAATACTGTAATTCTTTGCTGTAAATACATAATAGTTAGTATTTTAGATTTGGTAAATAAAAGCACCCGGCGCGGGCCGCTGGTTCTTAGATTTGGGCTATGAGCAAAGCATTTTTTTCCCATGTGCATAATCTTATTTTTTATGGCCCACCAGGTACTGGCAAAACTTTTTTGAGTATTCAACAAGCGGTCAGGATTGTAGAAAAACTGGACGAAGCAAGTTTTCAGCAAGCCTATCCTATTCATCAGCCTGCTTTGCTACAACAGAAATTTGAGCTTTATCAAAGGGAAGGCAAAATCGCTTTGGTTACTTTTCATCCCTCTTTTGCTTATGAGGATTTCGTGGAAGGTTTAAAGCCGTTTAAGAATGAGAAAGAAGATCTCTACTACGATATTGAGGATGGGATATTTAAACAAATTTGCCTGAACGCCACCTATTCGTTATATCTACAACAACAAAATAGAACCCTCAAAGACACCGAAGGGAAGTACAAACGTAACTTTGACGCGATCTACTATGAATTTCTGGATTATCTGAAGCGAATGATGCGTGATGATTCGCAGGAAATTATTTTTGAAACCAAGTCAGAAAAACCTCTTTATTTGGTAGACATTAACAAAAACGAAACCCTGCTGTTTCGGTATGAAAGGGGAAGCCGGAATTATGGGGTGACCAAGCGGAGTATTTCGCTGATGTACCGGCATTTTGATACTGTGGAAGAAATCAGGCATGTCAATGAAGATATACAAAAAGTGACCGGAAAAGGAAATACCAGTTTATACTGGTCAGTATTCAACCGGATCAAACACTTTGAAGGAACCCGAAACCGGACGTACAATTATATTCTCAGTAATCATCGGCTCATGGGGCGTCCGGTCAATGATGAACTGTACCAACGGATGAAAAGAGAAATCAGTTTTTTTGACTTTCAACTGCTTAAACACGATGATCTCCAGCATGCTGAAAATTTTGTCCTGATCATTGATGAAATCAACCGGGCGAATGTTCCTTCTGTATTCGGAGAACTCATTACCTTATTGGAAACTGATAAACGGGCTGGCCATCAGCATGGACTGACCACCATATTACCTTATTCGCGCGAGCGGTTTAGCGTACCTCCCAACCTGTATTTACTGGCCAGTATGAACACGGCTGACAAAAGCATCAGTACGATAGATACCGCTTTGCGCCGCAGGTTTGTATTTCAAGAGATAAGGCCACAGGAAGAAATCTTAAAAGCAGATAGATGGTCTGAACAAAAGGCTGATTTGGAAAAGCTTTCCATGGCAGCAGAAAAACCAGGCAAATACAGCAAGAAAAAAGATACAGATAAATCAACCTTAAATTCATTAGAAGACATCAACTTGGAGAAAATGCTACGGATGATTAACGCCCGTTTGGCAAAACTTCTGGACAGAGAACATACCATCGGGCATGCATATTTTTTGCCTGTTTTATCCAGTAGCGATCCATTGACCAGTTTGAAAGAAATTTTTTATCAGCAAATTATTCCCCTATTACAGGAATATTTTTTTGATGACTTCCATAAAATTCAATGGATCATAGGCAGTGATTTTTTTACTATTTCTGCTGATGAAGTAAACTTCTTTTTCCCCGATAATGTACCTGAATATCCTGTTTTGGATGGCAATGACGATAAAAAATCGTATGTTTTGCGTCCCTTATCTGATGAAGGATTTTTGGAAGCTGTCAGAAAGATTTATGAAAAGTAGAAACCATCAAGTCATTCAAATATATGAGCACCAGGCATTAAAGGTCGGTGTAGCTTATGATGGTGTCATTTTTACCACTCAGCATTGGGAACAACTTCTAAGGCTAAACGAAACGCAGTACCCACCTTTTTTCCAGATTATTCATCAGGGGATCAAAGCCCTGCATTATGTGGGCTGCATTGCCCTACCCGGCCTCACCTTAGAAATCCTTCCTAAAACAGATGTCCCCAAAAATATAAACTGGCAGGTGTTTTTGCTTGAAATGTTGCAAGCTTGCGGAAAAATACCTAGGACAAAAACCAGCAGCTTATTAGCTACCCATCAGGGCTTAATGAGTGATTTCTTTATCTCCGCTTTTCTTAGTGAAGTTGAAACACTTTGCAAAGCAGGTTTATTGAAAAAATACCGCCGAGAAGCCAGAAATACGCATACCTTCCGGGGAAAAATATTGATCAGTGAACATATCAGGCGAAATGTAGTCCACAAAGAAAGGGTGTTTGCCGAACATCAGGTGTATGATCAGCAGCATATCTTGCATCAAATTTTAAGAAAAGCTCTTATTTCTGTCAAAACCCTATCTTCTCAGCCTGAACTTGTCCAACGTACTGAAAGCCTTCTGGGTAATTTGCCTGTTCAATCCGCAAAAGTTGATTGGAATACCATTAAAAAATTAAGGCTCACACGGGAAGATGCTGCATATGGGCAAGCCTTGGCTTGGGCAAAGTTGATCTTGCAAACTGCCAGTCCCCAACTCATATGTGGAAGTTTTGCTGCACCCTTCTTTATGATAGACATGCAGCAGCTCTTTGAAAGTTACGTCTCTATTCAATTGCAGCAGGCAGCACCCTTATTGGGTTGCAAGTTACATCAGCAGCCCAGCAGCCGGTTTTGGAAACAAAGAAGCCTCCGTCCTGATATGGTACTGACGACGGCGGAAGGAGAAACGATCATATTGGACACCAAGTGGAAGCTACTTAAAAACGGGCAACCCGAAGAGGCAGACCTCAAGCAAATTTATATTTATAATCAGTTTTTTGAAGCAAAAAGGGGAATCCTGCTGTATCCTAAACAATCCGATTTGGGTGCATATAGCGGTATTTTTCTGCATCCACAAAATGATTTGTTTAGTTGTGAAATCTCTTTTATTGATCTGATAGATGAGCGATGTTTTACTTTATCTAACAATTGGGCGATCAAACTATTGAAACGTATTTTGAGCAAAGAAACGCTTATCACATTTTAGCTTTACGCCAGCAACTTACCAGATGATCATCTACCATACCGGCAGCTTGCATAAAAGCATAGCAAATGGTGGAACCAACAAATTTAAAGCCCCTTTTCTTTAAATTTTTACTCATCCTATCTGACTCCGGGCTCGTAGCCGGAACATCTTTCAATGCCTGGGGATAATTAACTATTGTCTTAAACCCGGTAAATTGCCAGATGTACTGGTCAAATGTGCCAAACTCTTCTTGTGTTTTCAGAAAAGCCCGGGCATTGGAAATGGAAGCCATGACTTTGAGTTTGTTCCGCACAATTCCCGGATTATTCATAAGGCGGTGAAAATCTGCATCACTATAGGATGCGATTTTTTCCACATTCCAGTTATCATATGCCTGGCGGTAATTCTCCCGTTTTACCAAGATTGTGTACCAACTTAATCCTGCCTGGGCGCCATCCAGGGTAATTTTTTCAAACCATTTCTGATCATTGTGGACAGGTAAGCCCCATTCATGATCATGATAATCTTTATACAATTGGTCTTTGAGGCACCAATCGCAGCGGGGAGGTTCTTTTATCATTTTATCAAATAGTAAATGTTGCGCAAGGTAAGTAAATCAGGGTATCCTTTCTGCACTACTAAACTAAATCCTTATTTACTTTTTAAGTATATTTATATAATTCACATTTAAAATATGATTTTACTGATTTTATTAATGCCATTCTAATCAGAAAAACCGTAACAATAAAGGTAAATAATACAGCAAGCTAAATCGGCGTTTATTCCTCTTTTTATCAAGTGTTTGTACACGAATCTTGCAACGGATTGATTATATAACAAACATTTCCAAATTTTATGAAAAATTTTGCGGCAAAGCTTTTCGCTTTCTTATTTCTCATGAGTGCGCCAGTAACTGTCCTCAAAGCTCAAGTACAGGATGAAGACCTTTTTGAGTTATCACTTGATGATTTGATGGACATAGAAATTGTATCTGCTTCCAAAAAAGCAGAAAGCATTTTTGACACCCCGGTTTCTAGTTATTCCATTTCCAGAAATGAAATCGCAGATGCGGGTATCACCTCTATACCCGAAGCACTCAGGTTGTGCCCTGGGGTAATCGTCAGGGAAACCACCAATGGAAACTATGACATCCACCTGAGGGGTTTTGACAATACGGCCCGGTATACCGCGACTGAACAACAAGTAAATATGCTCACGCTCATCATGATAGATAACCGTCCGGTATTTAACTATAATCAGGGCGGTACCGATTGGGAAGCGTTACCCATTGACCTCATTGATGTCGAAAGGATAGAAGTCGTCAAAGGCCCGAGTGCCCCGCTCTTTGGCCCTAATGCAGTGACTGGGGTTATCAATATTATTACGCGCCAGCCCAAAAACGATGGCCTATACGTTTCGGCCAACGCACAGCGTGATAATCTTAATTCAAATATAGGAAGCCTTGCAGTAGGACAGAAAGTGAACAGCAAACTGAGTTATCATGTTTCGGCAAATTACCAAAACAGAAAAAAACACGATGCGCTTTATTATCTTTATACGACTGATCAATTTGTTGAAAACCTGAGCAGCATACCCAATGCAGATGTCGCATTTCCTAACCCCGAATTGTCTTTAGAAAAATTTGGTGCCAATGCATTTTTACAATATAATGCTAGCGAAGACGCAGGCTTGGCTCTTGCCATAGGTTTACAAGATGCTGAGTCACAAAGACCATATATCGGATCAGGGGAAACGGCGATTAGTTTTAATGCTAATCAGAGCAAGTATATGAACTTATCGGCCCATTACAAGGGCATAAACACTAAAATTTCCTATAAAAATGGCCAGGAAGACCTGAAATTTGGTAATATTATCGCTGGAGAAAATACACTTATTCCTAGTTATGATTTTAATATTACCGACATCGTACTGGATTACCAGTGGGAAATTAGCCCAAAACTTAGCCTGAGACCTGGTTTTAATTACCAAAGGGCTACTTATGATGATAGGGATTACCTTAAGCCGGGCGAAAGTACTGGCTTAATAAATGATAAGAAAACGGTGAGTGCCACGGCAGGTTCCGTGCGTCTTGATTATTTCCCTCTGGAGAATTGGAGGCTCATTGGGGCAATTAGAGCAGATAAGTTTAATGTCCCTGATAAATTATATACTTCTTATCAATTCGCTACTACCTATAAAATTGATGACAAATATTTGTTCAGGGCCTCGCACGCCAAGTCCAATAGCGGGGCTTTTCTGGGCAATACTTCACTTGATATAGAATTATCCACTGACCTAGCTTTCAACGGGCCTGGCTCAGGACCATTTGTGACCTCGCGTACACTCGGCAATCAGGACATTAGGCTGACTGCCATTACTGCTACCGAGTTTGGGTTTAGAAGTAAACTCAGTAGTCATCTACAAATTGATGTTGAAGTTTTTCAACAGGAATTAGAAGATATAAATTTGTTAGTCACTACTGTGAGCACTTATCAGCCTACCGGGTTTCCTGCCCCTTATCCGCCGGTGGTGCCCGATGAGCTCGTAGACAGTTATCAAAACCTGCCCCTAAAGGCAATACAAAATGGTATTACTGTTTCAGCGAATTATGTGGCCAGTGCCAAGATACAAATTAAGCCCTTCGTGACTTTTCAGAAAACTAAGGTGGAAAATTTACCGTTGGCATTCAACACCCTTCCGCTTGACCCTGACACAAATCCATACAATTTGACTACAACGACAGACGTAGACCATAAAAGTACTCCTGCGGTGTACGGTGGCGGATTTATTAATGTGTCGCCTATTACTAAGTTGAATGTTAACTTTAGTACTTACTTCTTTGGAAAACACACCCTCTATTCAAGTCAGGACAGAAATCCCGAAAGAAATTCAAGTGCAGGAAACATTGATGAAAAATTAATCCTGAATGCTAAAGTTTCCTATATACTGGTAGATAAGCTTAAAATTTATCTGAGCGGCAGAAACTTGTTGAACCAGGATAGCCGTGAATATTATGGAACAGATAGAATTGGAGGCACTTACTTTGCGGGACTGAGTTATAACTTTTAGCCGATTTCTTTTTTGGATTAAAAGGGCTTCAAAAGAAGCCCTTTTTTTATTCCTCAAGTCAAACTAATGACAGCCAAATCAATAACTAATTTCCCATCACTCTACTTTCAGTTTTTGATCGGCTTACTTTGCTGGTTCAAGAAATGTTGATAGAAGTACTCAAAATCCTGCTGGATTGCTTGGTATTGACCCGTCTGATAAGTATCAGCCAAATTAGATAAGTTGCTCAGTATAAATAGGTTTCGGTTAATTTCCAGAGTATTGGTTGGCACACTTTTATTCAGTAAATAGTCCAGCATATCCTTAGATTGTTGGTGTAGTTTCTGGCTTATGGCAATCGCTTGTTCATTTTCATGCAACTGAAATAAGAAATTCACCACCTGTACAGTGCTGAAATCATAGGGCACCACCTCTTCAGGTATGGATTCCATGTATTTTAGTAGTACTTCCCGGGCTTTCTCCTCTTTTCCTTCATCAATCAGTGTTTCTACCAATGTATTAAACCACTGGCGATAGACCGAAATACCCCGGTTGATATGGTCTTCCGTGCTGTAGTATACATCCGGATTGTCTAGCCCAGTATAAGTGAATTCATCCATTAAGTAATGGTACATCGTCTCACTGTCTACCAGTGTTCTCTGTGTATCTGGGTTCTCCACTGGAAGCAAGCGAAATGTCATGCCCTCCTGTACCACATTAGCGCTAAAGTCCAGGTTAGTGCCTTGCAGTGATGTCGGGTTAAAATAGATTGGACGTTGCCACTTATTGGTCAGTATCAAATCCAACAGCATCAGGTCTTTTTTCTCCAAAGCCTTTCCTTTCAGCCGGAAATGCATACGATCAGTATATAGATGCCTGAACTGCTCAGGAATAATTTCTTTTAATGCATCGGGAATGATGGGCTGGCCTTCTGAAGTCGTTGAAGCAGGCTGTTTTTCGCTGGGTGATAAGGTTTCTACGTCCATAAAAAAGCTATCCGAAGGTACTGTATTGTATTTGAACCCAGCACCAGTGATTTGTAAGGCAGGGGAATTATCCTTGATGAGTTTGATGTACTGCTTCAAACTGATAGCCCCTTTGATATTAGGTCTTTCTACATAAGGCAAATAGTCATTTAGCCCACCCTTTTTGTAATTTTCATCGCTCAGGCTTAAAGGAAAAGCCTCCGAATCATAAGCCGGACGTTTCATCTGGTCAATATACCAGTCGGTATTGGAGTAACTCAGCACGATGACCCGCACATCGGTGCGAAAACCCTCCACTTCCTGCAAGTACCAGAGGGGAAATGTATCATTGTCCCCCCCGGTGAAAAGTATCCCATTAGGCGCACAAGAAGCCAGGTAGTTTCTCGCCATATCCAGGGCAAAGCTCCTGCCGCTGCGGTCATGGTCATCCCAGCCTTGCTGCGCCATCAGCAGTGGCAAGGAAAGACAGATCAGCGATGCCGACAGGTAAGCCTTAGATTTATCTCGCCAGATTTTACCTATCCATTGTGCTATTGCCATAACGCCCAGACCTATCCAAATGGCAAAAGCGTAGAAAGAGCCCACGTATATATAATCCCTTTCCCGGGGTTCTACCGGAGGGGAATTCAGGTAAACCACTAAAGCCACGCCCGTCAGCACAAACAGCAAGGCCACTACGGAGAAACCTTGGGTGTCGTGGCGATAATGAAAGAATAAACCCATGAATCCCAGCAGGAGGGGAAGCATGAAATAGTTATTTCTGGCTTTGTTGCGGGCTATTTCGTCTGGCAAATCTTGATTTTCCGCCCAAGGCAAGAGCCAGGTCGCGTTCATCATGTCACTTTCCCGTCCGGCAAAGTTCCACATAAAGTAGCGCATGTACATATGCCCCAGTTGATAACGAAAGAAGAAGGTCAAGTTGTCCCCAAAATTAGGCGACTCATTGGCTTTAAGCCCCAGCCATTGGCGGTACAAGGCAGGATGATTGTCTTGTTTGCTGTATACTCTTGGAAAGAGACTGGACTGTTTCGGATCATAGGTATTTTCCAATTTATAGTCAGTGACAATATACTGGTAATCCCCTTTTTGGTACACCGCTTTGCCCTGCTGCTGGTCTACAAGTTCCGCCATAAAATTAGGGCCGTAGACGATTGGCCGACTGCCGTACTGTTCCCTTTTCAAGTAAGAAACCAAGCTGATTAGTGTTTCAGGGTTGTTCTCATCAATCGGTGGGTCGTAATTGGAACGGATCAGCACCAGCACATAAGAAGCATAGCCGATCAGGATGAAAGTCAGGGCTAGCAATGCGGTATTGAGTACTACTTTTTGATATTTGACTGAATAATAAATTACATATACTAATGCCCCCAGCACCAATAGACCAAAGAAAGTAAAACCTGAACCGAAGGGAAGGCTTAGGCTATTCACAAAAAATATTTCAACTATTCCTGCTACCGAAGGCAAACCGGGAATTATGCCCACCATAATGGTAGCAATAATCGCCAGGCTGGTGAGTAAAGTAATGCTGATACCCAGCCTGGTCGTGGGATAGCGCTTGAAATAATAAATCAACCCTAGCGCGGGTATGGTGACGAGGTTGAGCAGGTGCACACCGATAGAAAGCCCCATCATATAGGCTATGAGAATCAGCCAGCGGTTGGCTGCCGGGGATTGCATGTTTTCCCACTTCAGTATTGCCCAGAACACAAAAGCAGTAAAGAAGGAAGATAGCCCGTAGACTTCTGCCTCGGTAGCAGAGAACCAGAAAGAATCAGAGAAAGTATAGGCCAGCGAACCTACAATGCCGCTACCTGCCAGTACTATGATCTGCTCATTTTTAATGTTATGCACACTTACTTTCAGCAACTTCTTGCCCACCAGGGTAATGGTCCAGTACAAAAACATGATCGTAGCCCCGCTGCTGATGACGCTGATCATATTGATCCAGTAGGCTACTTTTTCCACCTGATCACCAGCCAGCAAAGAGAACATCCGCCCTAGCAACAGAAAGAAAGGTGCTCCCGGCGGATGGGGTACCTGTAGCTTGTAGGCGGCAGCAATAAACTCCCCACAGTCCCACAGGCTTACCGTTTCTTCCACAGTAAGCGTATATACCGTAGTGGCGACGATGAACAGCAATCCACCAGTGAGATTATTGATTTTGGAATAGGTCATCATGCTTACTTATTTGGTTCAAATAAGCAGCATCCAGCTTTGACAAGCTATTCATGGCTTGTTCAAGTGTGTACAAGTTGGTACAAGCCAATACTTTTGATTATTTTGGAGCAAACATATTTTGAGATGGCAGATCGTGAACAGATATATCTTCGGCAGTGCAGGCATCTTATTGAAAGCCGTCTGGCCTGGGGCAGTGCGGAGGAATGGACCAACCAGGATTTTCTCCGCCTAAGCGAGTTGATCTTTGATGAAACCAGTGTAAACCTGAGCATTACGACCCTGAAACGTCTCTGGGGAAAAGTTAAGTACAATAGCCAGCCGAATGTATCAACCCTGAATGTGCTGGCTCGCTTCGCCGGATACCCGCATTGGCGGGCATTTAAAATGGCTAATGCTGCTGCTACTGAAGAGCCGAAATCTTTGCCTTTTGATGTTCAGGAAAAGCCATCAAGTAGTTTTCCTAACAATTTTCACATAGCTTCCTTTACACATGTGCAAGATAGAAAAGTCATCCTGCGCTCCTTCACAATTGCCTTGATTTTGCTATTAGTGGGGTGCACTTTGATCGGTTTTATGTTCTCCATCACTGCTCATCAAAAGTCTTTAGCCACCCTTGATCAGCAGACTTATTCTTTTTCCGCCAAGCCCATTACCACCGGTGTGCCTAATACGATCATCTTTGATTATGATACTTCAACTGCGCCTAGCGACAGCATCGCGATTCAGCTATCACGTAATTCTGAACAAAAAGCCAAAGTGTCCAGTAAAGATCATCGCTACACTTCTATGTACTATTATCCGGGTGTATACCATGCCCGCTTGCTGGTAGATAATGAAGTAGTCGGGCAGCAAGCCTTTCTTATCAATACCCGGGGATGGCTGGCGATGGTGGAGCATGAGCCGGTTCCTTTCTACTTTGAGGAAGACATTTTTCGTCAGGGGAGCATGAGAATTCCCTGGGAAACTTTGCAGGATTCTGCATTCAACACACCCGCCAATACTCCTTGGGTCTCCTACTATAATGTTGGAAACTTTGAAGAACTGTACAGTGATGATTTTGTGTTGGAAACCGAACTGAAAAGCGATTTCAAACAGGGGGATGCTGTTTGTCAGGACAGCAGTCTGGTTATTTTGTATGACAATGCCCCACCCCTCACCATTCCATTGACGATTCCCGGTTGCCTAGCTAAGCTGGATAAACATCTGAAAACCCAGGAGATGCCAGGAGATAATGTCAACTTACTGGCTTTTGGCGTTAATTTTAGTGATTGGGTGAAAATTAAATGTGAAGCATCTACTCAACAGTTTCGCCTG
>JBBSOG010000041.1:0-19975 GCA_038259985.1 Cytophagales bacterium | reverse complement strand
CCCAGTTCCCTTAATTTGTCCTTGATTAATTGATCGGAGCCCGCCAGCTTTTTTAACCGATGGGGAAAAAGTACCCTGGTCATCAAAAGATAGGTGATAGTAAGCAAAGTAAAACAAACAGGCACGCCAATATACAGCCAGCGGCCAAATGTCAAATCCTGCTGATAAAACTCCTGCATATAGCCTACCAACACTACATTAGGCGGCGTGCCGATGATGGTAGTGGTTCCGCCAATATTGGCGGCATAAGCGATACCCAGCATTAGGCTGAGGGCAAACCTGCGATATCCTTTGCTGGGCAACCCATCCTCACTGCTGTCCTGAAGTAAGTCTATAACCGATAAAGCAATAGGCAGCATCATCACCGTTGTAGCCGTGTTGGATATCCACATGCTTAGGAAAGCGGTAGCGATCATGAAACCGAGAATAATTCCGTTGGCATGCGTGCCGGTAATGCGGATAATATTAAGGGCAATGCGTTTGTGTAGATTACGCTTTTCCATCGCCAGGGCAATGAGAAAACCACCCATAAACAGAAAAACAATAGGGCTGGCATAGGGTGACGCAGCTTCCCCGGTAGAAAAAACATTCAGCACCGGAAAAAGTATTAGCGGGAGTAAAGCCGTCACTGGCAAGGGTACTGCCTCAGTCATCCACCAGATAACCATCCATGCCCCTACGGCAATCACTTGCGTAGCGCCTTCACTCAATCCCTCTATTGCTATGGTCTTTAGTATGATTAAAAATAATACAGGACCAGTCAGGAGCGCGGCTCCTTTTAAGCGATTAAAAGAGGTTGAAACATTGGACAAAAGGAGAAAATTTAAATGAAGACTGCTTTGTAACCTACAAAATTCACTGTATACAGATTCTCCTAAATTAGCGGTTTTTACAACATTCAAAAAAAAGGAGAGCTCCTTGCCCTCCTTTCCCTTGATCCTTATTATTTATTAGTTCAACTAATAACCTGGATTCTGTTCCAGCTTAGCATTAATGTCCAGTTCTATCTGAGGTAAGGGATATACATTGTAATCGGGATTTGTCACGCCCAGTTCATCCGCTTTTCCCGCCCTTACATAGTCAAACCAGGTTTCGCCTTCTAGTACCATCTCCCTTCTTTTCTCTTTCGCTAATTCGTTAACAAATACTTGATATCTACTTAAACATTTCATGATAAAATTTCTTCCTAAACCTCCTTACAGTCGTGAATAGAATAAATACATACTTCATACATAAGATGTCATATTTTCTGGTATGACTGGTAATTTTTTAGTACGCATTTATATCTTGTGCTCTTTTGAAGAATTTTTTTTTCATCTTTGAAAACTTTTGTGAAAACACAAATGCTTAATCTGTGTTATACCATCTAAATATCAACTTTATGAAAAATATAAGTGTACAAACCTTATTGTTAGCTTTTACTATCCTGATAAGCTTAAGCAGTTGTGAAATTGTGGGAGGTATTTTTAAGGCAGGATTTTGGTCCGCCATTATATTAATCATCCTAGTCATAGTGATTATTGGCGTGATCATCAAGAAGTTTATGGGCTAGTTCATACGTATACTTGGGATAACACTTATGCTATTGAGTTAGCAGGTAGTATGCCGTTTTTTAAATTCCTGTAAGTGGAGTAGTATGCCTGCGGCTACTTTTTTATATTTATGGAAAGCTGTATTGGCAGTCAGTTTCATAGAGTACAAAGCCTTCACCAAAGCTTAAATTATTCATTTTTTTAAACTTCATGTTGCCCTCTACTTCTTCCATTTCGCCATATCCCTCAGACATTTTATCCCCTTTAAGCAAAAAAGCTACCTGACGCATAGACTCTGTACCTTCGGACATAAAAGTATATTCTAGCAGTAAAAGCGTATCGCCCAAAAGTTCCCCCTCTACGCTGCCCTTGTTGTGGTCTTTCTCAAAAAATTGATAGACAAGCTCCCCACGGTAAAAATCCCCATCAGGATGGATAGATAAAAATACAGTATCCTTGCCCACATTACCACTGTAGCACCCTTCTAAGTTGGCTTGCTCACCACATGCGTACAACATCAATATGATCAGGCTACTTAATAATATACTTTTCATGAAAGCGAAGGGTTAAGTTTTACATTCAACATCTACACAAATTTAGTGTGTATCATCACTCTACATGAGGAAAAATAGATAAAGAGAAAAGGGGTTAGTTTTGTGGTATTCAACATCACTCACTAACCCCTTTGAAGAATGAACTTCACGGAAAAGATAAGCAGAATATTTGAGAAAGTAGATGCGCTGATGCCTTTGCAACCAATCAACTTAGTGAACCTGCTACATTTGATTGGACAGTGGAGTCATCAATACCGAAAACCTATTGAAGTAAAAAACCACGGCTACAAAGCCAACAGTCCGTCATGGACTAGAGTGCTGGCGTGGTGCACTCAGAAAAATGACATACGAACTAGATATGTTCATCCAAGTCATTGAACAAGCCCTATATCCACCTACTACTAACACTGAAAAAATCCTCATGAAGAGTGATTGCAGACCTTAAAAATGATCTTTTTATTTTGTACCAAAACCTTTAGAAAAGCTTCTCTATCTTGTTTTATGTGCAGATATTTAGCAGCGATCCTCAGTAATGTATGATGGACCAATTTGCACTAGATGCTGATTGTTTATTCACCCAAACTTGTTTTACCTATGATTCGCAGTGGACAGGAAAAAATCACAGCTAGTGTAAAAAAAGTTTTTTGTAAGCAATCAGATTGATTAAAGGTGAATTGTGCTCCTTTCCCAAATTCTGAATTTTACAGGAAAATTTGTATCATTAAGATCATTTAAATGCTTATTTATCACAACCTAATTCAATTTGCTCATGCTCAAACATCTTTTGCTGACTGTTTTATTCTGCCTGCCTTTGCTCCTCCGGGCACAAGATCGGGGTAAAGTATTTGACAAACTTTCCATGCCCAGTGAAATACTGGGAGGAGACCGTAATTATGCAATTTACCTTCCTCCCGACTATGACACTTCTGAACGATCATATCCCGTCCTTTACCTATTGCATGGTGGAGGAGATGATCAAACCGGCTGGGTGCAGTTTGGAGAAGTATTGCATATCACAGATAAAGCCTTACAAGAGGGAACAGCAACGCCCATGATCATCGTAATGCCCGATGCAGATACCGGCAAAAGAGGCTACTTTAATGATTTTAAAGGAAGCTGGCGTTATGAAGACTTTTTCTTTGAGGAATTCATGCCCTTTATAGAAAAGGAATACCGTATCAAAAGTGATAAAAGATACAGGGCGGTAGCCGGATTATCTATGGGCGGTGGTGGTTCTTTTATGTATGCTCTGCATCATCCTGAGCTCTTTTCTTCTGCCTGTCCACTCAGTGCCAGTACCGGGCCGCTCACTTTGGAAGATGTAGACAGATATGTGGAGCGTTCAGGTGAAACCAATGTTACAGCCGCAGAAAAGAAAACCTATTATGAAATGCATAGTGCATTGGCTTTAGTAGAAAGTATGCCTGCCGAAGAGATAGAGAAGGTAAGGTGGTATATTGACTGTGGTGATGATGACTTTTTGTACGAAGGCAATTCATTAGTACATATTGCAATGCGCAAAAAGGAAGTGCCTCATGAGTTTCGTATTCGCAATGGAGGACATTCCTGGACTTATTGGCGTGAAGCTTTGCCAACTGTATTGTCTTTTGTTTCAGATACTTTTCATCAGAACTAATACTAAGCTCAGCCAGACATTATTTCCTGCTTTTATTCTATGGATAAACAGTAGAACGGCTTAATAAGTCGTTCTACAATAGACTTTATTACGGTTAGTTTATTAAGGCAACAAACCGATTTAGAAAGTTGCACTGAAAGAGCTTTTGACATTGATCATGCAAGTCATTTAATCTCTACAAAATAAACCGGAATAACCTCTAATACTTACGATTCTTTTTTCACCCTGTTCTCCTTAAGCCTTTCCGGCTGGGCTATTGCTGTAAAACCTACTTTTTCATATAACTTATGGGCGTCATCGGTATCTAATCGCCAAATTTTAATATTACTCAGCCTTTCAACATTAACGATACTTTTCATAAGGATAAGGGCATAGCCTTTTCCCCTGTACGCTTCACCGATAAATACATCCAGCAAGTAGGCCATAAATACATAGTCTGTCAATAATCGTGCATACTCCACTTGCTTTTTCCCTTCGTAAATACCATAATTTATAGAATGGGCAATACATGATTTAATTTCTTCCAGGCTTCTATCTTTAGCCCAGGGTGTTTTATTTAATTCATGATGGATAAAATGTTCATCAAGCTTATCTGCTTCACTGCTTACTGTGATCTATTTTGTATTGATCTCTTTCATATATATCTCACAAAAATCTTCAGGGAATTTATGCTAAGCTAATGAATGCTTATATGGTACTTTACTTGAGAATTTTTATTAACCATGAAGTACACAAAGAATTCACTGAAGACACAAAGATTTAACTTGATGTAATTGTGCCCTTTGTGCTATCCTTAGTGATCTTTGTGTTTCATTTATTTATTCTCATGTAGAGTAGTGTATCATTTCAATAAATTTCTATCATCTCCAAGTACATTGATTTTCATTGAAAACAAAAGTCGCCTAGGGAAGTTTTGATTTTTTTAGCATCATTCTACCATTTTTTTAATACTTATTTTATGAGACGACATATTCCATTTTTTATGCTTACCGGCTTATTGGCCTTGCTCTTTGCCTGCGCCCCTACCGACGATACACAGCAAGGAACGGCGGAAAGCCAGGAAAGCGCCTCAACACGAGATTCCTTGGCAACCTATGGCACTAATGTAAGTGACCAACTTCCTGAACCAAACAAAACATCTTCGGTGGATCAGGAAGGAAAGGTTATCGGTTGGCCGGAAGGAAAAACACCCCTAGCTCCCGAAGGCTTTAGCGTGAGTAAGTTTGCGGGGGATTTACAACATCCCCGCTGGATTTATGAAGCCCCCAACGGGGATATATTTGTAGCTGAAGCGGACAAAGGAAGCAAAAGCGCCAACAGAATTACGCTGTTTCGCGATGAAGACGATGATGGCATGCCGGATAAGCAAAATGTTTTTTTGGAAGACCTTAAATCCCCTTTTGGCATGCTCATCCTGAATGGCTATTTCTATGTAGCCAATACCGATGCCTTGATGAGGTTCCCTTACCAGGAAGGCCAAACAAGCCTACAAGCAGAGGGGGAAAAAATACTTGACCTTCCGGCAGGAGGCTATAACAACCACTGGACTAGAAATTTGCTGGCTAACGAAGATGGTTCGAAAATATATGTATCTGTGGGTTCTGCCAGCAATAATGCGGAGCATGGGATGGATGAGGAGGTTCGCCGGGCCAATATCCTGGAGATCAATCCTGACGGGAGCGGTGAGCGTGTCTATGCTTCGGGTTTGCGCAACCCGGTAGGCATGGACTGGAACCCCACCTCCGGAGACTTATGGACAGCAGTAAACGAACGGGATGAGCTAGGAGATAACCTGGTGCCTGATTATATCACCAGCGTGGAGGAAAATGGCTTTTATGGTTGGCCATATGCTTACTTTGGCGCTCATGTAGACCCTCGCATGGAAGGAGAAGCCCCGGAGATGGTAGAAAAGGCGATCATACCGGATGTAGCACTGGGCGCCCATACCGCTTCGCTGGGACTTGCTTTTTATGATCAGGCTTCCTTCCCTGAGAAGTACCGCAACGGTGCTTTTGTTGGACAACATGGTTCCTGGAACCGCTCGGCGCTAAATGGCTATCGGGTGCTCTTTGTCCCTTTTGAGAATGGTAAGGCCAGCGGACAAGTTGAAGATTTTCTTACCGGCTTCATCGCTGATTTGGAGGGGAAGGAAGTCTACGGAAGGCCAGTTTGTATCACGGTATTATCTGATGGCTCTATGCTGGTTTCTGATGATGACGCAGGCATTATTTGGAAGGTAGTGGCTGAGCAAGCGGGCTAAAATCACTTAAAAATGCAAAAACGTGGTGTATAATATTGGAGATCGGGCAATTTTGCGTAGGCACATGGTTAATCATGTGCCTACATAATTTTCATAAAATCACCTAATCTCCTCGCAAATCCGTTGTTCACACTAGAAACAAAGCCCTACTTTTTGACATGAAGTAGGGCTTTTGCGATAAGTGCATTCTATAAATATGCTTCTTATTTTTGGACTAAGCCAGCCAGCGTTGCTTTGACACCTTCTTTAGCAAATGCTCCCAGATATTGCTTTACCTTGGCGGCAAAATCACCCAGCTTTGTCAAATCCTGCTCCCAAAGTTGTTGATTGGTTAGTACTTTGTTCACTAATTCATTGAGCCCTTCAGAATCATTCATATCGGCATCCTGCCAGAGTTGGTAGAAGTAGCTGGCCTGTTCATCGTTGATAAAATATTGGTTTCCCTGAAATTCACCGTAATATTGGTCATCCACTTTTTTGACCGGGCGCAAAAACATGAGATAAGCAGCGAAGCCAGCACACATCAGTTCAGGAGCTTTATCGTATTTGTTAAAATACCTTTTGAAAGTTAGCCCATTGCGCATATCCATTTTGGAAGTGTACTGCAAGGTGATGCTGATCAGCTTGTGGTTGAGAAATGGATTACGGAAACGATCTAGCACATCATCAGCAAATTCCATCGCCATATTCTGGTCAATTTCCAGCGTAGGTACAATTTCCTCCTTAATCACTTTGCTGATAAACTGTGACATCACTTCATCTTCCATGCAATCGTAGACCGTTTCCAGGGCACAAAGGAAACCCGCGGCCACGCTGATGGTATGCCCACCATTAAGGATGCGCAGCTTGCGTTCCCGATAAGGCGTAATATCTTCACTAATAATAATACCTTCGTCCACTGCCAGCCAGGGGGCTTTAGCCAAGATTTTATCTTTATTGCCTTCTACCGCAAACAGCCGATAGACTTCGCTCACGGTCAGCAGGTGATCTTTATAACCTAATTGTTCTTCTATCTTTTGATGTTTGTCTTCATCCGGTTCACCGGGCACAATGCGGTCAACCAAAGTGTTACAGAAAATATTGTGTTTTTTGAGCCAGGCTGTAAAGCTATCACTCAGACGGTTGATTTTAGCCAGTTTCAGTACGATGCCACGCAACTTATTACCATTATCGGGAACCAACTCAGTAGGCAGAATAAGCATACCACTTTCGGCAGTGCCTCCAAAGGTCATAAATCTTTCGTATAGGAAGGCTGTCAGTTTGCCAGGAAAAGACTTTGGGGGATTAGCCTTTAGGTTATCATCTTCCTGAAGTATTATGCCTATCTCCGTCGTGTTAGATACCAGCGTATTCACTATAGGTTTGTGCGCAAATGACAGAATTTCCTGCCAATCATCGGCAGCGGGTAGTGAGCTTGCTACTGCCGCGTTAACCACAAATTCCTTGATTGTTTCACCCTTGGCCACACCTTCTATGCATAAAGTAAACAAGCCATCTTGCTCCTTGAATTTTTCGCTGCGTCCTGAACGGGTATTGTTGACAATGACTACCCTGCCGTCAAATTTGCCTTCTCTCTGTGCTTTGTCAACAAAAAAATCAATCAGGCCCCGTAGCAAAGCCCCTGAACCAAACTGGATGATTTTGACTGGAAATTTCGTTTGTTCCTTACTAGGAAGATATAGCTTTTCAGTAGTATGCTGGTCTGACATATTTGCCAGTCTACGGTTCAAGCGTCTTGGTCTAGCCATATAAGTTAGGTTGGTTTGATAGAAAAAATCAGAAAATCAATGTTCTTCACAAAGATACGCCCCTTTTCCAGGGAATGAAATCATCCTGCCCGATGGCCACAGCTTTAGGTGCATACTCACCACTGGCCGTACGGATAATAAAATCCAGGATTTCTTCCCCCTTGCTAGCTATTGTATCCTCTCCATTAATCACGGTGCCACAGTTAATATCAATAATATCGGACATGCGTTTGGCCAGTATAGAATTACTGGAAAGCTTAAGTGTTGGGGCAACTGGGTTTCCGGTCGGCGTGCCCAGCCCAGTGGTAAACAAAATAATGGAAGCCCCCGATCCGGCCAAACCAGTAGTAGATTCCACATCGTTGCCGGGGGTGCAAAGTAAGTTCAAACCCGGCTTAGTGACCGGCTCAGTATAGTCTAGCACGTCGGCGACTGGTGAAGTACCGCCTTTTTTAGCCGCGCCAGCGGATTTGATGGCATCGGTGATTAATCCATCTTTGATATTTCCCGGCGAAGGATTGGCATCAAAACCGCTGCCTACCGCTTCAGCGCTGGCGCTGTAGGCACGCATAATGCGGATAAATTTTTCGGCGGTAGCATCATCCACACAACGATCGGTAAGTTCTTGTTCTACCCCGTTCAGTTCAGGAAATTCGGATAGGATGACAGAGCCACCCAAGGCTACCAGCAAATCGGCAGCATGGCCTACGGAGGGGTTGGCAGAGATCCCAGAGAAACCATCTGAGCCACCACATTCTAAACCAACTACCAGCTTACTCAGCGGAGCGGGCTTTCTCTGTATCTTGTTGACCTCCGTTAAGCCTACAAAAGTCTTCTTAATCGCTTCGCTGATAAAATCCCTTTCTGACTTACTTTTCTGCTGCTCCATGATGTAGAGCGGCTTGCTGAAGTTGGGGTCACGCTTTCTGATTTCTTCCTGAAGTATTCTGTCTTCTGCATTCTGGCAGCCCAAGCTAAGTACCGTAGCTCCCGCTACATTTGGATGGGTGATATACCCGGCGAAGAGGGCGCAAAGGGTATGGGCATCATCGCGTGTACCACCGCAACCTCCTTCGTGGGTCAGAAATTTGACTCCATCTACATTGGGGAAAGTGCGCTTATGCTGCATCTCTTCAGCAGTAACTACAATCTCTGAACGCAGTATATCCTCAGTAGAAGCTCCTTGCTGATGCTTTTGGATTAGTGATTTGACGTCAAAATCTACGCTACGGCTCCGGTCATAGCCCAGGTCTTTGACCAAAGCTTCACGGATGACATTAATATTACGGTTTTCGCAAAAAACTAAGGGAATAAATAGCCAGTAATTAGCAACACCTACTTGTCCGTTGGCACGGTGGTAGCCCATGAATTGTGTTTTTTTCCATTGGTCAACCTTCGGTGCGTTCCAATCGGTCTTGCGTTTGCCCAAAGAAAATGCACTAGCTTCATGCTTTACGTTGTTTGTTGTAATGGCTTCACCCCTTTTAATCGGTTGCATCGCCTTACCTACTAAAACGCCATACATATAAATTTTATCACTAACCTCAAGGTTGTGCATAGCAAACTTATGCTTGGCAGGAATGTCTCCGTAAATTCGGTAGGATTGCCAATCCAGTCGGACTTCTTCCCCATCATTCAGGTTATCCAGGGCAACGATGAGATTATCTTCAGGGTGAATTTTGAGTATTTTTTGGCGCATATAAAAAATTTTTAAAACAAATTTTCTTGAAAATTAAGCATTGGGAAGGGTTTTCCCAATTAGGATTTTTTGGTTTACATTTTATCTGTCATCTCATGTTAGTTCAATTGTAAGGAATAGTTTAAAAAAATGTATTATCCTACAGCTAATTTCCCGCTTTCTTTCCATAGGTGGGCAGGCATGGGCTCTTCTAATTTCCACTCGATATTCATAGGTTTTTCTCCATGAGATTTTACATAATTGGCTTCTCCCAAAAAAACATAAGACATAGTGAACCCATATTCGTCTTCATTTTGCTCACGTACAAATAGAAGAATTCTTTTGCCTTGTGTTCTATGATTAATGTATGACTTGCCTTTTGGCGACTCCGGTGTGGTACTATTTTGTGATTGCCAATGAAATAAACTTTCACTTATAGCATAATCATCATAGAGTGTAGTGGGCGAGTATTCTTTTTCTGATTTTTTTAATGTAATGAAAAAGGCTTCTGTATTTAATATTTTATGAAATGCAACTCCTTCACGGTTTGATGAAGCTTTTTTAAATGTATGTAGTTGCAATGCTGCTAAAATTTGATCTCGATTATACCGGCTGTGTAACTTTAGTGGAAAGGGATAACCTATGTAACAAGGTTTTTCTACTATCTCTACTTTTGAAATTAAATATTCAACTAACTCGAGCATTTCATCCATCATTGTAGGATTTCTTCTAAGCATGTCAAAGCTTTCCTGAATATTTTCAAAACCTAATTTTGGGCCATCATCTTGCCATAGATCATAATAAAACATCATGAGCATGAGGTTTTCTTCTTCCGAAGAATCATTGGTTTCAAAATCTAGCTTGATGAGTTTTTTTATAAAGTGTAAATAGCTGAGCGAATTGCATACTTGTAGTTTTCTGCTCAAACATTTTGTTATCTCTTTTTCATGAGGCTCAATAAAATTTTCAATGACTCTTGCATCTGCACACAATCTACTCCAACTTCCTTTTTTGTATAATTGACGAAGTTCTAAGTGATTAAAATTTAAGAAGTTTTTTAATGTAAGAGGCAAGGCTGACTGATGTCTAAAATTCTGAATTTTTTGTAACAGTTGAGGTCTTCTAAAATCTAATGCTGCCCTTATATTATTTAGAATAACTCTTTTTGCTTTTTTTTCCAGAATAATTGAACAGCCAAGAGGTAGATGTGGAAATTCATCTTCAATTTCTTTAATTATAGAGGTGTGAGTTTTTCCGACAAGAGCTCTCAGTTTTTGCTCAAAATCATATTCTGCATGAGCATTTCCAACAAAATCTAAAACAGTAAGACACTCTTTATTTGGCGCTAGGCGAAGACCTCGTCCTAATTGTTGCAAGAATATAGTTAAACTCTCTGTAGGGCGCAGAAACAAAACAGTGTCAATTTCTGGAATATCAACACCTTCATTAAAGATATCAACTACAAATAGATAATTGATGTCTTTCCGTTGTAATTTCCCCCGAATATTATCTCTATTGGATGTATTTTCACTGGTTAGAAAATCAGCTCTTAAACCAGCTAAAGTAAACTTCTCTGCCATATAGCGTGCATGCACCTGGCTTACACAAAATCCTATTGCTCGCGCATCATGTATATCTGTCAAATATTTATCGGCGTTTTTAATAATCTCTCCAACCCTACGGTCATCTTCTGTATATAATTTAGTTAATTCTCTAGTTTCATATCTGCCATTTTTCCAAGTAACTTTAGAAATATCCACCGCATCTGAGATCGCGAAGTATTGAAATGGGCATAACAATTTCCTGTTTAATGCCTCTGGAAGGCGTATTTCAGCCGCTATAGTATCACAAAAGTCTTTCAAAATATCTTCACCGTCCATTCTCTCAGGAGTTGCCGTAAGGCCAAGAATGATTTTAGGTTGAAAGCTTTCTAATACTGACCGATAACTGGTAGCCGCTATATGATGAACTTCATCTATGATGATAAAATCAAAAAAATCTGACTTAAGATTCAATGATTCAAGCCTTTTATTTAGCGTTTGTACAGACGCAAAAAGCTGATTAAAATACGTGGGCTCTTGTCCATCTACCCAAAGCTCACCAAAATTTGCATCGCGAAGTATGTGCTGAAATGTTTTCTGTGCTTGCTCTAGTATTTCTTTTCTATGTGCTACATATAATAGCTTTGCGTTGGGAAGTTTATCTTTGACTTTTTTAAAGTCAAAAGCTGAGATCACAGTTTTTCCAGTACCTGTGGCAGCTACCAAAAGATTTCGTGGCCTATTGTGCACTTCGCGTTCAGATTGCAGTTTGCTTAATATCTCTTCTTGATAGGGAAAGGGTTTGAGGTCAAAGAATGTAGTTATCACTTTTTTCTCCTGATTCTTTTGCAGGTCAAGTGAGTTACTTAATTTTTTGCGGTCTGTATCTGGCCTATAATATTCAAATTCTTTATCTTCCCAATATGTATCAAAGGTCTTCTGAAATTTGTCAATAATATGACTAATTTCTTGAGTTGTAATTTTAATATTCCATTCTAAACCATTGGTAAGAGCAGAGCGTGAAATGTTAGAAGATCCGATATAACCGGTATGGAAGCCCGTTCTTCTCAAAAATAAATATGCCTTGGCATGCAAACGCTCATGATCAGTATTATAAGAAATTTTTATTTCTGTGTTAGGTAAAGAGGTCAAAAAATCAATTGCTTTGATATCTGTGGCTCCCATATAAGAAGTCGTAATTATTTTGAGCTTGCGACCACTTCTGGTGTATTCTTCAAGTTCGTCCTTAAATATCCGAATACCTGAATATTTGATAAATGAAACCAGCCAGCACACCTCATCCGAGGAAAGTATTTCCTTTCTAATCTCACTTTCTAAAGAGATACCTGTATGGTTTCCAGTAAAAAGTTCGCTTTGACTCAACCTAGTATAAGGTGTGATTTCTCTTATCCTTTCGCTGATATTGGAATATGAAAAATCTAATTTTGAAAAAATAGCATGTAGTATTTTTCCTTCGTTGTCAATTAGATTTTGAGATAAATCCAAGTTATCTAATTCTTGAGCGAGTAGTTGTATGATCTTATTGGATAGTTCAATCTGTTTAATAGGGCGGTCTTCTATACTAATTTCATTGAGTGCAAAGCGAATGGTTTCTGCTAAGTATAAACTCAAATATCGGGAAGCTTCCTGTTTATCTAGTGGAGTTTTGCTAATGTAAAATTCTTTGGTATCAAGAGAAGTTAGTTTATTAGCGATAAGGGTATTGATCAGCTGTTCATACAATCCAGTTTCCATCTTCACTTTATCTATTACTTTTAATGCATCAAAGCGTTTTCTACTTGTACATTGCGTTCTTATTGATGGCTCATATAATTGCGGCTGACAAAGAGATAATGGCTTAAAGTATCCCTTTGGGAAGAGAAAAGCAGAAAAGCAACTCTTTTAGATATTTCTTATGAGCCACAAATGGATTAAGCTCAAATAAGAAATGTAATGCTTTGATATGAATTTATGATAAAATCTAACAAACTATTCTTCTACCTCAACTGGGTTCTGCACCACCCCGGCGTATAAGATCACCCCGGTATGATGCTCACGGATGAAGAACATAAAAGGCCGGTTAATGCGCACTACTGGCGTGGTGGATTGTATATTGGCAGCGGCGACTTTGGGTATAGCACTCTGTGTGCCACTTTCATTTACCTCTATGCCTGCCTGGTGAACCATGTCGGCTATCTTAATGCCCGGGGCCAAAGGATCATTCATCATACCCGAAAAATCTGCCCGCGCTGTAAAGGCATCACGAATACCCAGTGCGAACAACGGCTTTTTCAAGTCAGTCTGGGAAGAAATACTGAATTTAGGTAAATAGAGATTATAATCCAAAGTGTCTGCTTGCGCTAAATCCTGCTCTAGAGATTTGATATTCAAGCCAGCCAGTTGACCCGAGATACTATCTCCCGCCTGAGGCATCAGAATGGTCATGCTATACTGCCGGTTTCCGTAGGGAATATCTATCAATGTTTTGTGCTCATCCTGATAGTAACGGTAAGTAGCCTGATCGGTAAACATCATCGGTACAGTCACTTCTTTCTCATCTTCCAGATAAAAAGTGCCGGGAGCGGTATTATCTTTAGCAAAAGGATAGGTCCATTGCCCTTTGAGGTGCGTAGCGCTAAACATGTAAAGCGATTCGTAAGGAATAAGCGTAGGTAGCAGAGCGTCAACTTTCCCGGAGGTATGGTCTTCTATCCATTTACTGATCTGCAATGAGGCTTTTCGGTCGCTGAAATCCAACGGTTCTACGCCAGCATTGTAGTAAGCCATTAACATATCGCTGAATAGCGGAAGTACATCAATGTCCTCGCGGTACCATAACGAATGGGCAGAAACAAAGCGAACATGCTCATCTATGCTGTGTAAAAGAGGGTCAAGACTATTGTACAGTTTGTTAACTTCTAGTCTCTCCAGCACATCATGATGCTGGGTTTTTTGCATTTGTGTCAGGGTATTTTTTTCTGCCCCATTAGTCGCCATAGCCAGTCCCATATGGATGTAATAAGGCGAGAAGAAAATATTTCGCTGCCTCTCTTGCATAAGTTGCTGGCTAAGCTCCATAGCGAAGCTGTTGCTGGCGTTGATCAGTTCGCGTTCTTCAATGCTTAGTTTACGTAACTGAACTTCTTCTTTGGGAACCACTTGCTCTTGCTGACAACTATATAATGCCAAAAGTAGGCAGGTATAAAATAGTAACTGTTTCTTCATCAAAATCTTAACTTTACTTAACTCACACACCCTATCACGCTAAATATATAGAATGATAAATAATATTCATAGCATTTCTAAATATAGTATAATCTTCCCCTAGTGAAATTTAACGGAATAAATGCATTCAAAAGTCTTTTCAGGCTGAAGTATTTGTATGCCTTCCTTTTCCATGATATTCCCTTTGAAATCTTCTTTGTCAGCAATCCCCAGCCAGGGTTCAATACAGATAAAATCAGCGCCAATCTTTTGCCAGATCCCCAGATACGGAAATCCATCAATAGACATCTCTACTAGTTTCTCTCCACTTGAACTTACTACCAGACTTATCCATTTGGATTTCATGTCTTTGAATACAATGGCATCTTCCTCAAAAAGGCCTGGGTCTAGCGGCAGTTTCTGTTCGTTTTCCAACAACGACCTGGTTTCGCCGGTACGCAGTCCATCGCTAATCAAATGTCTCTCCAATGTCTCCGGCTGATCAAATACCAGCTGATATTTCTGCGTATTTCCCTCTATCATTTTAGGGATAGCAAAAGCAGGATGCGCCCCGATAGAAAAAGGCATCTTACGCTGGTCTTTGTTGCTCACTTTATACATGACAGTAAGCTCATTTTCATGGAGTCGATAAGTCAGGTCCAAGACAAAGTTGAAGGGATAGTTTTCCATAGTCTCATGGTCAGCGGTCATCCCCAGGACAAGTTTTTGCTTTTCCTGTTCTACAAGAGTGAACTCACTATCCCTGGCAAAACCGTGTTGGGTCATGGAGTAGGCTTTGCCGTCATAATGATATTGATCATCTTTGAGTCTGCCCACGATTGGGAAAAGCACTGGGGCATGGCGTGCCCAGACTGCCGGGTCAGCCTGCCAGATATATTCTCTTCCCGTTTTTTTATTTACAACACTACATAGCTCCGCTCCCCCGCTTTTGACCTGTATCGTCCAGTTTTCATTTTCCAGAACGTAGTTCATATCAGTTAATTTTCAATCTGCAATTTTTAATTTTCCAATTTCCTTTAGGTATACTGCACATAGCGTTCCCATTTCTCAATGACTTCGGTAAAATCACTGGGCAAATCTGACTCAAAATACATTTTTTCTTTCGTAAGCGGATGTATAAAGCCCAATGATTTAGCATGCAGGGCTTGCCGTGGCATGATCTTGAAGCAATTTTCAACGAAAGATTTGTATTTGGAGAATTTGGTACCCTTCAAAATCTGGTCACCACCATAAGTAGCATCATTAAAGATTGGATGTCCAAGATATTTCATGTGTGCCCTGATCTGGTGGGTGCGTCCGGTTTCCAACTCACATTTAATGAGCGAGACATAGCGTAAGGTTTGTAACACTTCATAATGCGTGATGGCTGTGCGACCCACTTCCCCATCTTGAAAAGCCATCGTAATCCGCCGATCTTTAGGACTTCGGCCCAGGTTCACATTAATGGTTCCTCTGGTTTCTTCCGGTTCGCCCCATACGATGGCGTAGTACGTCCGGTCAATGCTGTGGTCAAAAAACTGCTTTGCCAATCCGGCCATTGCTTTTTCGCTTTTGGCGATCACCAGCAAGCCGGAGGTATCCTTATCAATGCGGTGCACCAGGCCAGGCCGGCCTTCGTTGCCTTCCATCGTCGGTAGTTGCTGGAAATGATAAGTGAGCGCATTGACCAGTGTCCCCGACCAATTATTATAAGCCGGATGTACCACCATACCTGCGGGTTTGTTGACAATCAGCAAATGATCATCTTCATAGACAATATCCAGCGGGATATTTTCCGGTTTCACTTCCGTATCCCGTGGAGGCTCAGGCAGGGAAATGGAAATTTCGTCAAGAGGATGCACTTTGTGGTTAGCCTTGATTACTTGCTTATTGACCAGTACATACTCACTTTTGATAGCACTTTGTACCTTACTGCGGCTTACATTGGGTAAGCGGTCCATCAAATATTTATCTATCCTTACCAGAGATTGGTTAGCGTCAACTTTGATCAAATGATGTTCAAACAACTCTTCCTGTTCTTGCTCATCATCATCTTCTATATCATCAAATTTCATAGGGAATTTATTTAGGCTGCAATTTACATAAACCTGGCTTAGTATTACGGTTCTGTTCAGAAGTGGGCAGTTCTAAAGACAGCACTATTAAACCACAAAGTAGACATGAATTCACGCGTAAAACTTTTATTAAAAGATTATTGCAATCTATCATATTCGCTTTGAGAGTATAGAATTGAACAGAAAAGTCTTACGGGCAGAACTAAACCCGGTGATTCAATAGAGCGTTTGCTCCATACCATAACATAGATGAGGAAACACAAGGCTAAAAACTGTTCACACTTAGGTAAATTATTTTATTATCTTTAGCTTTATAAACATGGAGAAAGATACGATAAAAGAAGCATACAGGGCCGAGGAGGCTATGAACGAAGCTTTAAAAAACAGCAACTCAGACAAAAGAAAGAAAAAACTTATTCTACCCAAGGTAAGTATTGCAGGCGAAAAAAGCTAAGTCAATTTATAGTTGGATTTCATAGTTATTGCAGACCCAAATGGAGCAGGAAAGTCAACAACCAGCAAGCACATCCTTAAACCATTTAATATTGAAGCGTTTGACTGGGACAAATTATTTTATTCAAAATGGGAAAAATTTGATTTTGATCCTGTAGTCGTTGATGGAATTAAATCGTCTGTTGATATTGATTTTCAAAAACATGTTGAGACAGCATTTACTCAGAAAAGACCTGTAGCATACGAAACAAATTTCCACTCGTTTCATAATTTTGAATTAGCCAAAAAGGCCAGAAATCTGGGTTATAGAAATTCTTTATACTTTCTTGCATTGAGCGACCCTAAGATCGCTATCAAACGTGTCGCTAAAAGAGTGCGGGAAGGAGGGCACGATGTAAGCAAAGCCACCATTGAAGATAGATTTATCAGAGGCTTAAAATTTTTGGATCAAGAAGCCCTGACCTATTTTGATAAGGTTTTTATTTATGATGCATCTACTATTTTCAAACTTCAAATTGTTTTTGAAAATAAAAAGCTACTGCACTATGTAGAAGACATCAATACGGAGATTATCAATAAGTTGCCCAGCATAAAGGTAGTGCTGAATCGAGCAATTGATGAAAACACTTGATGCAGTGCTGCAAAACATACAAATAGATTTGTCTGAAGAGCATCAAATACAGCTTGATATCCTTCGCCTGGATCAGGTGCATCCCCACATCTCCGGTAACAAATGGTTTAAGCTGAAATATAATCTGTTGGAAGCTGAAGCAGAAGGCCACGATACTTTGCTCACTTTTGGAGGGGCGTTTTCTAATCACATCTATGCCACCGCTGCTGCTGGGAAGGAGTATGGCTTTAAGACCATTGGTATTGTAAGGGGAGAGAAAGTCTTACCGCTCAACAGCACCTTGGCGTTTGCCGAAGCTCATGGGATGCACTTGAAGTTCGTCGGCCGTAGTGCGTATAAGTTAAAAGGAGAAGAAGCTTTCCAAAAAAATCTACAGGAAGAATTTGGTAAATGCTTCATTATCCCGGAAGGAGGCTCAAACAGTTTGGCGGTAAAGGGATGCACCGAAATTGTAGAAAATCCTGAAAATTATGATTACATCTGTTGCTGTGTAGGCACTGGCGGGACAATCGCGGGAATACTGGAAAGGGTACAAAATCAATCTCAGGTACTGGGTTTCTCAGCACTCAAAGGCGGGAATTTTCTTTCGGATGAAATCAATCGGCTTACGATGGCTTACAGCGGAAATCAATATAGTAATTATCAGATTGTAGAAGATTATCATTTTGGGGGATACGCCAAAGCGAATGCTGAACTGGTAAATTTTATCAATCAATTTAAAGTAGAACAAGGAATACTGCTGGACCCGATCTATACCGGAAAGATGATATTTGGGCTTCTGGATATGATGGATAGAGATTTTTTTGATCCAGAAAGCAGAATTTTGGCTATTCATAGCGGAGGCTTGCAAGGAATTATTGGCTTCAATGAGCGGTATCAGAGAAAAAATCTTCGTATTTTAATAAGTTAGTGTTTACCTCTCTCTAAAAATTGATTAACAGAAAAAAACGATGAAAAAACTACTTCCTATCCTGATGCTATTGTTAGTTGCTCTTACTGATGTCATGGCACAGTGCAGCAATTCTTTTTACCGTCTCAAAGAAGGCGTTGAATTTGAAATGACCAGTTATGACAAAAAAGACCGCCCCCAAGGACGCTCGGTCAATGTCATTCGTGAAATAAGCGAAAATAATGGTGTATACGAAGCCACTTTCTCTAGCAAAATATATGATAAGAAAGATAAGCTGGTCACCGAAGGTGAATTTGTCATCATCTGTGAGGATGATAAAATCAAAATTGATATGCAGCGCCTGCTCAATTCCATGGAGCAGATGCAAGCTTATGAAGGCATGGAGGTAGAAGCGGAAGGGGATTTTATGGAACTACCTTCAGAGCTAGAAGTAGGGCAAAGCCTTTCTGATGCCCACACCACCATGACTGTAAAAATGAGCGATGCCAATGCTACGATGAGCAAGATTGATATAGACATCAATAACCGTAAAGTAGACAGCCAGGAAGATATCACAACTCCTGCCGGAACCTTCAACTGCTATAAAATTTCTTACAATACGGATGTAGATATGAAAGTCATGGGCTTTGGCAACAAAAGCTCCTACGGTAATGCAGAGTGGGTAGCAGAAAATGTGGGCACGGTGCGCACCGAAAACTATGACAAAAAGGGTAACCTGAATTCTTATACCCTGCTTACTGCCTACAAGGAATAAGAAAAGCTGGGACTTAGAGTCTCAGCTCCCAAGCTTTTATTTTCTCACCAGCGGTAAGTATCTGCTGAGATTTGATTTCGGCTTGCTGATGACGTTATCATCATCACTGACGCGCTTTACGCCTTCTACGGTGTAATAAGCATCCGGCTGAAAATAACGCACACCTTTTAAGAAAGTATCTAATTTGCTACGGGAAACTACGGTGAAAATAATATTGGCGTTCCCTTCATGGTCCATCGCTTCTACACTGCTATACCGGTATCCTTCTTCTGCCAACCAATCTATCAATTCGCTGATATCGGATTTGCTGATGATTCTGACGACCATACGACCCATCGCGATTTTCCCTTCAATCATCATCCCTATGTAAGTGCCAGTAGCATAACCACTGGCATACGCCAGATAAGACCAGCCATTGCTGATGTTTTGTATGATTTGCCCAATGGCTAACAGCCAGATCAAAGATTCAAAGAACCCAAGTACAGGCGCCCAGCGCTTGGTGCCGTTCATGATGAACATGACCCGCAATGTAGATAAAGATACATCCGTGACACGGGCCAGGAAGATCAATAGTGGCAATACTAGATAATTAAAAAGTTCGGGGCTGATTCCCAATGCGTTAACGAGAAATGTTTCCAATTTTAAGTGATGATTTTTTGTACAAAACGCAACACAATTTTGGGGCTAAAGCTGTCAACACACCAAATTTTATTTTGTGTAATGATTACTAAAAAATTACATCATCAAAGCAACTTAATCTGATGCGCCTCTTATCCTTTGCTCTTAAAATCAACTGTCTTATTTGTCATAGTCGTATTTGCAGCTACAAATCAAAATCTTATTGTTTTCCATACGGTACACCAATCTGTGCTCACGCTCAATACGACGTGACCAGAAACCTGCTAAATCATACTTCAAAGCTTCTGGTTTTCCTTTTCCATCAAGCGGATTATGTTGAATGTCTTTGATCAGTTCATTGATCTTTTTCAACATTTTTTT
>JBBSOG010000040.1:0-20243 GCA_038259985.1 Cytophagales bacterium | reverse complement strand
TTTGAGCTTTCAAGGTACTGCCAAAGTATTTGATAGTGAAGATGATGCCAATCAGGCTATTACCAATCGTAAAATCCAGGCCGGTGATGTCATCGTTATCCGTTATGAAGGCCCCAAAGGCGGTCCGGGCATGCGGGAAATGCTTAAGCCAACTTCCGCCATCATGGGAGCCGGACTAGGAAATAGTGTGGCGCTGATTACCGATGGCCGTTTTTCTGGTGGAACCCACGGATTTGTGGTCGGTCATATTACTCCAGAAGCATACGAAGGAGGTGCAATTGCCTTGCTTGAAGATGGGGACAAGATCATCATTGATGCCAACAAAAACCAGCTTAGTGTTGAACTTAGTGAGGAAGAACTGCATTCAAGACTAAAGCAATGGAAAAAACCTGAACCACGGGTTAAGAACGGAATTCTTTACAAATACATGAAAAATGTTTCGTCAGCATCTGAAGGATGCGTAACGGACCAATTTTAATTGACAAACTTATAACTTAGCAATTATGTCAATAGCTACCGAAAATTTTCAGCAAATCGCCGTTCCGGCCAATATGCCGAAGCACGACAAAACCGATAAAATTGTAAACGGGTCAGAGGCCGTTATACTTTCCCTGATTGAAGAAGGTGTAGATACCATTTTTGGTTATCCTGGCGGTGCCATCATGCCCATCTACGATGCGCTTTATCATTACCGTAACCAGCTTAACCACATATTAGTCCGCCATGAGCAAGGGGCTACGCATGCTGCCGAAGGATACGCGCAAATGGCTGGAAAACCTGGTGTCTGTTTTGCTACTTCCGGCCCGGGGGCTACCAACCTGGTCACCGGTATTGCTGATGCCATGCTGGATTCGGTGCCTATCGTTTGCATTACCGGGCAAGTATCGGAACAGTTTTTAGGCACCGATGCTTTTCAGGAAACGGATGTGATGAGCTTGGCCATGCCCATTACCAAATGGTGTTATCAGGTTGCCGATGCTGACGAAATTCCGTTGATTATTGCCAAAGCTTTCTACATCGCGCGCTCAGGCCGCCCCGGCCCGGTACTGGTAGATATCACCAAATGTGCCCAGTTTGCTAACATGACTAAGCCTTTCCGCTACGAGAAACGCCGTCAGATTAAAGGATACAAACCTGCTTGCCATCCCCGTGAAAAGGATATTACTAAAGCAGCTGATCTTTTGAACCAGGCTAAGCGTCCCTTTTTATTTGTAGGACATGGTGTTTTACTTTCTAAGGCGGAAAAAGAGTTGTTAGCGTTTATAGAAAAGACCGACATTCCCGTTGCTAGTACACTTTTAGGGCTTTCTGCTTTCCCTAGTGATCATCCCAATTATGTAGGTATGCTAGGTATGCACGGTAACTACGCCCCCAACAAACTGACTAACAAAGCCGATGTTATTATCGCCGTAGGAATGCGCTTTGATGACCGGGTTACCGGTAATCTGGATACTTATGCTAAACAAGCCAAAGTCATCCACATAGATATTGACCATGCGGAAATGGGCAAAAACGTGACACCCACTGTAGCCATGATTGCCGATGCTAAAGAAGCGTTGCAGGCACTTATTCCGGCAGTGAATGAAAACAAGCACGAAAGCTGGCACTTAGAGTTCAAAAAGCTCTATGATGAAGAATATGCCAAAGTTATTGAGAAAGACTTTTCCGCTCACGATGATCAGATTAAAATGGGAGAAGTGATTCGCAGGCTTTCTGAGAAAACAAATGGTGAAGCAGTAATTGTTGCTGACGTTGGCCAGCACCAAATGTCTGCCGCGCGTTATTCTAAATTTCGCAAAACAGACAGTTGGCTGACTTCCGGAGGATTGGGAACAATGGGCTATGCGCTGCCCGCTTCATTTGGTGCTAAGATGGGTGCCCCTGACCGTGAGGTAGTCGCAGTGATCGGTGATGGTTGTTTCCAGATGACCATTCAGGAATTGGGGACCATTGCCCAAAGTGGCTTACCAGTGAAGATTATTATCCTTAACAATAACTTTCTGGGCATGGTAAGGCAGTGGCAGCAGCTGTTTTTTGATACCCGTTATTCCTTTGTGGAATTGTCTAACCCTGACTTTATCATGATTGCCAAAGGCTTTGGTATTTCAGGACATAAATGTACTCTTGCCGATGATCTGGATAGCTCACTGGATACCCTGATCAATTCTAAAGAAGCCTATCTGCTGGAAATCGCGGTAGAAAAGGAAGGCAATATATTTCCTATGATACCTTCCGGCCTGGGTGTAGACGATATCCGCCTGGAGTAAAAAAGTTGAATAGGGATTTGAAATAAAATACCCATATCTAGCGTGAAACTTAGTTTCGTGCTTATCAGAAAGCAGACTTGAAGTCACGGAACTATGTTCTGCGACAGCATTGAGTCAGTATTGACATACACCGCATTTGATCTAATATTTATGAAAAGGCGTTACACAATCATCGTTTTTACCGAAAATAATTTCGGTTTATTAAACCGGATTACGATCATATTCTCCCGCAGGAGAATCAACATTGAAAGTCTCACCGTCTCAGAAACCGAGCGTAAGGGAATATCCCGTTATGCCATAGTGATTGATTACGATGAGTCAAAAATCAAAAAACTGATACAGCAGATCAGAAAGATAATTGGTGTACTCGTTGTATTTGAGAACGAAGACGATCAGGTATTCTTCGGACAGATTGCTTATTTTAAAGTGATCACTTCTTCTTTTGAAGCACGCGAGAAGGTGATGGAAATTGCCCACCGGCATCAGGCCAAAATTGCTTTTTCTTCTGAAGACTTTATTGTGATTGAGAAGTCTGGCAAAGAAGAAGACATATCCACTACACTACATTTGTTAGAGCCACATGGCGTGGTAGAATACTGCAAATCAGGAAGGATAGCAGTAGTCAAAGACCAGCATCGCTTTAGCAAATACGCAAAAAATTTGGATCCCGAGGGCTGGTATTCTGATGAGGAATTTCACGAACTTCAGTCCAATGGTAGGCATTCTTTATAATTATTCAATACAACCAAATCAAATTTAACAATGGCAAAAATCAATTTCGGTGGCGTAGAAGAAGAAGTGGTCACCAGGGAAGAATTTCCTTTGGAAAAAGCCCGGGAAGTACTCAAAAACGAAACCATCGCGGTGCTTGGATACGGAGTCCAGGGACCTGGCCAGGCACTTAACCTTAAAGATAATGGCTTCAACGTAATTGTGGGGCAGAGAAAAGATTCTAAAACCTGGGAAAAAGCTGTAGCAGATGGCTGGGTTCCCGGAGAGACCTTATTTGAGTTGGAAGAAGCCTGTGAAAAAGGGACGATCCTCCAATACTTGCTTTCCGATGCCGGTCAAATAGCTTTGTGGCCAACCGTAAAAAAATATCTTAAGCCTGGAAAATCCCTTTATTTCTCTCACGGTTTTGGTGTTACCTTTAAAGATCAAACAGGTATTGTACCTCCTTCTGATGTAGATGTGATCCTGGTCGCCCCCAAAGGTTCAGGAACCAGCCTGAGGAGATTATTTTTGGCCGGAAAAGGCTTAAACTCCAGTTTTGCTGTTCATCAGGATGCTTCCGGGAAAGCACGGGAAAAAGTGATTGCCCTGGGTATTGGTGTCGGTTCGGGTTATCTTTTTGAAACTAACTTTAAAAAAGAGGTTTACAGCGACCTTACTGGCGAGAGAGGCAGTTTGATGGGTGCTATCCAGGGTCTTTTTGCTGCTCAGTACGATCTCCTCAGAAAAAGAGGCCACTCCCCTTCCGAAGCCTTCAACGAAACGGTGGAAGAAGCTACTGAATCCTTATATCCATTAATTGCCGAAAACGGTATGGACTGGATGTATGCTAACTGTTCTACAACTGCACAGAGAGGTGCTTTAGACTGGTGGAAGAAATTCAGGGACGCTGTCGCCCCGGTATTTGAAGATTTGTATGACAGCGTAGCCACTGGAAACGAAGCTAAAATTACTATTGAAGCCAACAGCAAATCTGATTATCGGCCTAAGTTGGAAAAAGAACTGGATGAGTTGAGGGAATCAGAAATGTGGCAGGCTGGCGCTCAGGTAAGAAAACTTCGTCCGAAAGAATAGAATTTATAGAAAATGAAAGATACTGTCGCATCCGGTAAAAAAATGATACCGGTAGAGAATATCATCAACGCAGCACAAAGAATAAAAGGGGTAGTTTATCATACCCCTTTTATGTATAATATCAATCTGTCTGATCGCTATAAAGCTAATATTTACCTGAAAAGGGAAGATTTGCAGGTAGTGAGGTCTTATAAACTCAGAGGTGCATACAACAAAATCAGCAGCCTGGATACTTCTACGCTCTCTAATGGTGTGGTTTGTGCCAGTGCAGGCAATCATGCCCAGGGTGTGGCTTATGCCTGTAACAAATTAGGTATCAAAGGGTATATTTTCATGCCTAATCCCACGCCTAAGCAAAAAGTCAAACAGGTAAAAATGTTTGGAAAAGAATACGTAGAGATAGAATTAGTAGGGGATACTTTTGATGATGCTTATGCCAAAGCCCAAGCTTATTGTATTGAACAAAAAGCCCAGTTTATCCCCCCTTTTGACGATGAAAAAATCATTGAAGGACAAGGTACGGTAGGTTATGAAATATTACAGGACACCGAAGCGCCAATAGATTATGTATTTGTTCCCATTGGCGGGGGCGGTCTCTCAGCCGGTTTAGGAAGCTACTTCAAGCAAGTCAGCCCAAAAACCAAAATTATCGGCCTGGAACCTGCCGGGGCACCAGCGATGATCAAATCTTTGGAACTAGGCGAACTGGTGACGTTGGAAAAAATAGACAAGTTTATTGATGGCGCAGCGGTCAAGAGAGTGGGCGAACTCAATTTTGAAATTTGTAAACAGGTATTGGATGATGTCATCGCTATTCCTGAAGGTAAAGTATGTGACACCATTCTCAGGTTGTATGATGAAGAAGCGATTGTGGTAGAGCCTGCTGGTGCTATGTCAATTGCGGCGCTGGATTTTTATAGTGAGCAGATCAAGGGCAAAAATGTGTGCTGTGTAATTAGTGGCGGCAATAATGACATTACCCGGATGGAGGAGATCAAAGAAAGAGCCTTGTTATTCAATGGCCTTAAGCATTACTTCCTTATCCGCTTTCCACAACGTGCTGGCGCACTTAAAGAGTTTGTCGCCGAGGTATTAGGGCCGAATGATGACATCACTCATTTTGAGTACACTAAGAAGAACAATCGGGAAAGAGGGCCAGCGATGGTAGGCATTGAATTACAGGCAGCCTCTGATTATGATGATTTGATACTCAGGCTTCAGGCGCACAAAGTAGCTTACCAGGTCTTAAACGACAAAATTGATTTCTTTCACTACCTCATATAAAAAAAAGGCTTGTCACGATGACAAGCCTTTTTTATAATTATTTTTGGGCTATTGACTATTCTTCAGAACCAGTAGAAGCGCTGGCTTCATCTTTACTAGCCCTGATCGCATCAACGATTTTGCTATAACGTGCCCTTACTTGCGCATCACCCATCGCTTTCTTGATAGCACTGTAATCACTAGCCCCTAATACCCTTTTGATCAAAGATTTGTATGCGTCAGTAAACTCCTCTTTTCTCTCATTTTGCATGCTATTCACCTGATCTATAAACTGCTTTTCAGAATCGTTGGCAGGAGTTTCACCACCGGCTAGTGCATTGTAGCGGTTTTTAATTGCACTATCCTGTTGTTCTACGTACTCAGTAATCTGTGCGGAAAGCTCATCGGAGAAAAGTTGTTTAGTCTCTTCTACAATCGCAAACTTATAAAGCTGTTGATCGGTAACTTCTTCCTGGGCGCGAACAATGGTTGCAGAGAAAGCAGTTACGATAAGCAAAGCAGCGAACATTTTCATGATAGTGTTTTTTTGTGTCATTCTTTTAATATTTTGATTAAAATAACAAATTAATAATAGTTGCAAAGTTACATTATGTGATAAAAATAGATAAATATTATGTATTTAGTAATAAAACGTAAAATGCACAATTAAATTTCTCAAATATGCCAAAAAATGTAGCCAATACCTACAATTTTTTACACTAAATAATGAAAAAGTAAAAAAGTACAATTCATAATGATATGTAAGAACTCATTTTTTTTTGAAAAAACCATCTTTAAGAGTCAAAATATTATCTACTATCATACGAACCAAAATCCCTGCCATTTTGTCACGCATTATGAATATTAATACATACATTTGCCCCAACAAAAAAATCAACAGTCTGCATGCAAGAACTGATTAAAGACTTAAAAATTCTTTCTGAAGAAAAAGGAATAGAAAACTGTGATATTTTTAAAGTTTCACCTGAGGAAAATACTGGCAAACGAAGAAAATTATATGTAGAGAGTTATGGTTGCCAGATGAATTTTTCTGATAGTGAAATTGTGACTTCCATCATGCAAAAAGAAGGGTTTGATACTACCTCAGATTTTCACAGTGCTGATGTAATCTTCCTCAATACTTGCTCTATCCGGGACAAAGCCGAACAAACCGTCAGAAAGCGGCTGACCCAATTTAATACGATCAAGAAATCAAAACCCGAGTTACTGATAGGTGTATTAGGTTGTATGGCAGAAAGGCTAAAAAGCAAACTCCTGGAAGAAGAAAAGATCGTAGACCTAGTGGCAGGCCCGGATGCCTATCGTGATTTGCCAAATCTGGTCAGGCAAGTTGACGACGGGCAGCGTTCGGTTAACACTTTTCTGTCTCGTGAAGAGACTTACGCTGATATCAGTCCGGTTCGCCTGAATTCAAATGGCGTTACCGCATTTATTTCCATTATGCGCGGCTGTGACAATATGTGCTCTTTTTGCGTAGTGCCCTTCACCCGCGGACGTGAGCGGAGCAGAGACCCGTATTCTGTTGTAAATGAAGCTAAATCGTTATTTGAACAAGGATACCGGGAAGTGACGCTGCTGGGACAAAATGTAGACTCATACAAATGGTCCCCAGAGATTAACAACAAAGCGCTGTTAGAAAAAACTGAAGTCACTAAAATTGTAAATTTTGCCAATTTGCTGGAAATGGTGGCTTTGGTACACCCCGATTTGCGGGTTCGCTTTTCTACATCCCATCCGAAGGATATTACAGACGAGGTTTTGCATACCTTAAAAAAGTATGATAACATCTGTAAATATATCCATCTACCTGCCCAAAGTGGCAACAGCCGGGTATTGGAGATGATGAACCGTACCTACAGCCGGGAGTGGTATATTAACCGGGTAGATGCTATTCGCGGTATTTTGGGTGAGGACTGCGGTATTTCATCCGATATGATTACTGGCTTTTGTACTGAAACGGAGAATGAACATCAGGACACCCTGTCATTGATGGATTATGTCAAATATGATTTCTCCTACATGTTTTATTATTCTGAGCGTCCGGGTACCCTGGCTGCCAAAAAGTATACGGATGATATTCCGCTGGATGTCAAGAAGAAGCGTTTACAGCAAATCATTGATAAGCAGCAGTTTATTTCTGCCCAGCGAAACCGCCGGGATATTGGTAAAGTGTTCCGGGTATTGGTGGAAGGCAACTCCAAACGTTCAGAAGATGATCTTCAGGGAAGAAATAGTGCTAACAAAGTAATTGTTTTTCCTAAAGAATCTTTCAAAAAAGGAGAATATGTCAATGTACGGATACATGATTGCACAGCCGCTACTTTACTGGGTAAAGCTGTAGAAGAAGAGGTGCATTTTTTACCTAAGTAAAATTTCTATGCTGGATCAATCTGAACTTCAGAGTATTAAACTACGCTTTGGGATTATTGGAAACTCCCCACGGCTCAATCATGCGGTTACCATTGCTGCCCAGGTAGCGCCTACAGATATGTCGGTACTGATCAGTGGGGAAAGTGGAAGTGGTAAAGAATCATTTTCAAAAATTATCCATAGCCGAAGCACTCGCAAACATGGGCAGTTTATTGCCATCAACTGTGGGGCCATCCCCGAAGGCACCATAGATTCCGAGCTTTTTGGACACGAAAAAGGCGCGTTTACCGGTGCAATGGATGCCCGTAAAGGTTATTTTGAGGTTACACACGGTGGTACAATTTTCCTGGACGAAATAGGGGAAATGCCCTTGGGTACCCAGGCCAGGCTTTTGAGGGTATTAGAAAATGGTGAATTTATCAAAGTAGGTTCTTCCAAGGTACTCAAAACAGATGTAAGAGTTGTCGCCGCTACTAACGTCAATTTGTTAGAAGCTGTGCAGAAAGGGACTTTTAGGGAAGATTTATATTATCGACTGAGTTCAGTGCCTATCCAGATACCTCCGCTTAGGGAGAGAGGCAACGACATTGACTTGTTATTCAGAAAGTTTGCTGCTGATTATTCGGAAAAGTACCGTACCAAACCAATTAGTCTCACCGAAGATGCCAAAGACCTGCTCCTTCAGTACCGCTTTCCAGGGAATATCCGGGAGCTAAAGAACCTGGTGGAACGTATGTCTACGCTGGAAATTGAAGAAAAAGAGATTGATGAGGAAAAACTGAGAAATTACTTACCTCAAACCATCAGTAATTTGCCCGCTTTGTACGCCAAATCTGCGGATAAAGAAAATTTTACCGAAAGGGATATTCTTTATAAAATCTTATTTGAAATGCGCCATGATATGAACGAATTAAAAAAACTGGTGCACCAGGTACTACAAAATGAAAATTATGGTTCTAATATTTTAGAGCAGCACCAGGATTTTTTTAATGGCGTAGAGGAGGAGATCAAAGAGAAAGAAGAAAGCATCAAGGCTGCTGACGAACTTGCCCACAATCGTTACTTACTAGCAAATGGCAGCAGGAAAAATGATAAGGGAAAAACTTACGAATTAGCCAATATAGAAGATATTACGCACGTTGCTGAGGAAACTGATGATCTTTCCCTGGAGAAAAAAGAAAAAGAAATGATCATTAAAGCTTTAAAAAGAAATGATAAGAAAAGAAAATATGCAGCAAAAGATCTTGGCATTTCTGAGCGGACACTTTATAGAAAAATCAAGCAATATGAGATTGAATAAACTATTGCTTAATTTGTTTTTTCCGGGCCTTATTGCTTTACTCTTTAGCGGATGCGGTGTATATTCATTCACTGGTTCTTCATTAGGCCCTGAGGTTAAAACAATCACGATTCAAAACTTTTTCAATGACTCAGGTGCAGGCCCACCTAACATGAGTCAGCTTTTCAGTGAAAGTATCAAAGATTATTATCAGCAAAACACTAATTTGAGCCTGGTAGATGATAATGGCGACCTGCTTCTGGAAGGAAGCATCACCCGTTATGATTTTACACCGGTAGCCCCACGGGCATCAGGAAGCAATGAGGTAGCGGATGTAGCCAGCTTAATGAGACTCAATATCACGATAACAGCTTCTTATGTGAATACTGTAGATGATGAATTTAACTTTGATAACCGAAGTTTCTCGTTTTTTGCCGACTTTAATGCCGAACAAGATCCTTCGTCCGTTGAAGATCAGTTAATTGAAGAAATTTTTGATCAAATTATCTTTGACATTTTCAATGCGTCCGTGGCTAACTGGTAATGAAGTAGTCAAATTGTTAGTTTTAATGTAAAAAATATGGATTTTAATAAGCAGGCACTGTTAAATTTGATGTCTTATCCTAATGAAATTTCTGAAAAGGAAGTAACTGAACTTACGGAGACTTTACAAAACTATCCGTATTTTCAGTTAGGTTATGCCCTGCTTGCCAAAGCAAAACACGATAAACAAACACCTGATACTTATGCCACATTGAGCAAAGCGGCGATTTATGCCACTGACAGGCGTATGCTCAGAAAGTTATTTTATGAAGACCTGCGCATTGAAGGTCCTACAATTATACCTTCCACTACCGAAGAAAATGAGCAAACTGAAAGTGCATCAGAACATGACTATTCAACAACGGTGGATAGTTATCATCCAACTACTCAAATAGAAGAAAATACTATTATTCCACAAGAGGAAGAAGTCATTCAATCTGATGAAGTCTATGATGAATTAGAAGAGAACCTTCGGAAGCTTCGTGAAAGCAAGATTAAATTCTCTGAAGAAGAAGAAGAGAGTAAAAAAAAAATTACTGACGAAGCTGAAATAAATGATGACCGTCAGGAAAAAGATTTCACGCTTATACCTGATCAAGCAAGTGAAGAGAATTTGGTTACGCAGCATGTTGATCCTCGGCACCAGCAGCAAATTGAACTTATTGATAAGTTTATTAATTCAAAGGATAGCATTTCCATGAAAAATAAACCCGTGGTGGAATCCGATGAAGAGCCTGAAGATCTATCCTACCAAAGTACTGAGACGACTGAAAACCTTATTTCAGAAAATTTAGCTGAAATATATGTCAAGCAAGGAAAAAAAGAGAAGGCAATTGAAATCTATCAGAAATTAATTTGGAAGTTTCCCCAGAAAAAGGCGTATTTTGCAGAGAAAATTGAATCTTTAAAAGCTGAATAAATGTTTACTTTCGTAATATCTCTTACCATCGTCATCGCAGTACTCCTTGTTTTGGTTGTGCTTTCACAAAACTCTAAAGGCGGAGGACTATCTTCCCAGTTTGGGGGTGCAGGCTCTTCAAACCAAATGATTGGTGTAAAAAGAACCACTGACCTGTTGGAAAAATTAACCTGGGGCTTTGCTATTGCCTTAATCGTCCTGACGCTATCCTCCAGTTTCCTGATTGATACCCAGTCGGCAGAAAACAGCCGTATTGGTAGCCCAAACATTGACAGGGCACAAGACAGAAGCGTGATGCCTAACATGAATACTGATGTGCCCGACGCAGATAACGCCGACACCACGTCTACATTTGACTTAAACGACCTGTCCGAAGAGGAAAATCCTCAGGAATAGTTAAGTAACAATTCTTCGTCATCAGATATGAGAAGCCAGTCAGTGACTGGCTTTTTTTATGCGGCCTTATCTATCTGTTGAATTAGTTTTCTTTTGGTAATGGGGAGAAGCGTCTCTTCTAGAGGGCATTGGAGATGTGCAATCACGGCGAATGTAGCCGGATTTGGCATTGAACTATATGTTCTGATAAGTTGAATCTTTATTTTTTCCAGGGTATTTACCAGATTTCTTTCTTTTCTTTCTACAAACTCCGTATGTATCCCCCTGAATTGTTCATCAGTAATATTAAATGTGGCCAGTTGATAACGGAAAACATGAATCTCATTTTTATTGTATTCACAAATCAGTAAATAACCTTCATCATTAAAAAGAGGGGCGATCCCAATAGGCTCAATGACAATATGGCGTGCAATTTCCTCATAAATCTCACTGCCCATGTTTAAAACCGCTTTTAGCTTAGGCAACGCGAAATGAATGATATCCTCAATCACCTTCATCAACTCATCGTCCTGTATAATTCGTTGATAGCCTAGTTTTAAGTTTTCAAAATCAGCTTTACTTAATTGCTTAGGAAAATTCTCGTATAAAAAGTTTTTGTTTTTCTTTAACTGGACAAGGTTATTGTAGTGGAAAACCAGCTCTGATAAAAAAGGATAGAGTTTTTTATCTTTAAAACTGGTTTGAATTTCTTTCATGTAGGCCAACAAAATATATTTTTTATATTCCAGGTCAATTAGTCCACTGGTTAACCAATCATCATTAAGCTTCATACACCTCGGGGTTTGGTGAGAAAATATCCATTCCTAAAATTTAAATACAAACGCGATACTATGCAAGTGTGAAAAAATGTCAGTGACAAAATTTGTTACTACTGTCAGTAAAGACTCAAAACTGAAAAATTGACGTTAAAAATAGCATTATATTGGTTTTTTTGACCTTGGCATAGGAAATGCAATAGCCACCATGCAGATAACGATTTATTTTTGAACAATAAAAACTAATTTTTAAACAACATGTCACAAGTATCATTCAAACCAAATGAAGATAGGGTTCTGGTAGAGCCTGCCGCAGCAGAAGAAAAAACAGCTTCTGGAATCATCATTCCTGACACTGCTAAAGAGAAACCACAACAAGGAACAATTATCGCAGTTGGACCGGGCAAAAAAGATGAGCCTTTGACTGTCAAAGTTGGTGATAAAATTCTCTATGGTAAGTACGCAGGAACAGAGATCACTTTTGATGGTAAAGAATATCTTATCATGCGTGGCTCTGATATCTTCGGCACGCTATAATCATCTCCTTATTTAATAACACTAAAATTTAACAAAAATGGCTAAAGAAATATTTTTTAACACGAAAGCTAGGGACAGAATAAAGAAAGGCGTTGACACCCTAGCCAACGCTGTGAAAGTTACATTAGGACCCAAAGGCCGTAATGTAGTAATTGACAAAAAATTTGGTGCGCCTACAGTTACCAAAGATGGTGTATCAGTAGCTAAAGAAATTGAGCTGAAAGACGCTATTGAAAACATGGGTGCACAACTCGTAAAAGAAGTAGCTTCCAAAACAGCCGATGATGCTGGTGATGGTACTACTACCGCCACTGTGTTAGCTCAGGCTTTATTCGCTCATGGTATCAAGAATGTAGCCGCTGGTGCTAACCCAATGGATTTGAAGCGTGGTATTGACAAAGCTGTAGAAGCAGTAGTCGCTGAACTAAGAAATCAATCCAAAACCATCAGCAGTTCTAATGAAATTGCCCAAGTGGCTTCAATTTCTGCAAATAATGACGAAGAAATCGGTAAGATGATTTCTGACGCTATGGATAAGGTAGGTAAAGACGGTGTCATTACTGTAGAAGAAGCCAAAGGTACTGAGACTGAAGTGAAATTGGTGGAAGGTATGCAGTTTGATAGAGGTTATCTTTCTCCTTACTTCGTGACAGATACAGAAAGAATGGAAGCCAACCTGGAGAATCCTTATATCCTGATCTACGATAAAAAGATTTCATCTATGAAAGAACTGCTTCCTGTATTGGAAGGAGTTGCCCAAACCGGACGCCCTCTCTTAATCATCTCTGAAGATGTTGACGGAGAAGCTTTAGCTACTTTGGTAGTAAACAAAATCAGAGGTTCACTTAAAATTGCAGCAGTGAAAGCTCCTGGCTTTGGTGATAGAAGAAAAGCTATGCTTGAAGATATCGCTGTGCTTACTGGTGGTACTGTTATTTCCGAAGAAAGAGGATATAAGCTGGAAAACGCTACCCTTGAGTATTTGGGTACAGCTGAAAAAATAAACATTGACAAAGACAACACAATCATTGTTAATGGTGCAGGTGAGCAAGATCAGATCAAAGCCCGTGTGAACCAGCTTAAGCAGCAGATTGAAAACACTACTTCTGACTACGATCGTGAGAAATTGCAAGAGCGTCTTGCTAAGCTTTCCGGTGGTGTAGCTATCCTGTACATTGGTGCGGCCACTGAAGTGGAAATGAAAGAGAAGAAAGACCGTGTTGACGATGCCTTGCACGCTACTCGTGCGGCCGTTCAGGAAGGTGTAGTCGCTGGTGGTGGTGTTGCCTTGGTACGCACTATCCCTGCACTTGAAAACATAAGCACCGAAAATGAAGATCAGGCTACTGGCATCAACATCGTTCGCTTAGCTTTAGAAGCCCCTCTTCGTGTGATCGTAGAGAACGCCGGACAGGAAGGTTCAGTAGTTATCCAGAAAATCAAGGAAGGTAAAGATGATTACGGATACAATGCCCGTACTGATAAGTATGAAAACTTGTTCAGCGCTGGTGTAATTGATCCTACAAAAGTAACCCGTCTTGCTCTGGAAAACGCAGCTTCAATCGCATCTCTCTTGTTAACTACTGAGTGTGTGATTGCTGACGAGCCTGAAGACGAAAAAGGTGGCGGAATGTCTGCCAGTGGCCCAGGAATGGGCGGCATGGGCGGCATGATGTAGTCCTAAATAGAGTTATATTCATAAAAAAGGCAGCCCTAAAAGCTGCCTTTTTTTATTGAATTTTGTGTAAGTAAGGATAGGTTTGGTGAAGATGTTGACAATACAAAAGGTATCCCCATATGAGGACACCTATGCCTATTTTAGAAATTACTCTTTCTACTCAACTTCAATTTGGTCAGAGCCTACCTTAGCTTTCAAAAATTCTCGGTTCATGCGGGCAATACTTGCCATATCTATTTCCTTGGGACACTCAGCAGAACACGCTCCTGTATTTGAGCATGCCCCAAAGCCTTCTGCATCCATCTGGGCAATCATCCTTTCAGCACGTTGCTGATGTTCAACTTGTCCCTGGGGCAAAAGTGCGAGTTGAGAAATCTTTGCACCCACAAACAGCATGGCGGAAGCATTTTTGCAAGCGGCTACACAAGCGCCACAGCCAATACAAGCAGCGGCATTGAAAGCTTCATCGGCCATCGCTTTGGGCACTGGTATTTCATTGGCATCGGGAACACCACCGGTATTAACAGAAATATAGCCTCCTGCCTGAATGATCCTGTCAAAAGCAGTGCGGTCTACCATCAAATCTTTGATTACCGGAAATGCTTTAGCCCTCCAAGGTTCAACTACAATGGTTTCTCCATCATTAAAGTGACGCATGTGTAGCTGACATGCCGTTGTCCCTTTTTGTGGTCCATGTGGCCTTCCGTTAATATACATCGCACAGCTACCACAAATACCTTCGCGACAATCATGATCAAAATGAACAGGCTCTATACCCTCCTGTTCCAGCTTTTCGTTAAGCACATCTACCATTTCTAAAAAAGACATATGGGTATTGATGTCTTTCATATCATAGGTCTCAAATTTTCCTTTATCGCTGGCGTTTTTCTGACGCCATATTTTTAGCGTGACATTCATATCTTAACTTATTTATAGCTGCGTTGAGTCAATTTCACATTTTCAAAAACCAAGGATTCTTGATGCAATTTTTCTGCGGTATTCTCTCCTGTGTACTCCCAGGCAGCTACATAGGAGTAGTTTTCATCATCTCGTTTGGCTTCTCCTTCGGGTGTCTGATATTCTTCCCTGAAGTGCCCTCCGGCTGATTCATTACGGGTGAGCGCATCCTCAATCATGAGCGCACCCAGTTCAATAAAATCTGCCAACCTGCTTGCTTTCTCCAAAGTTTGGTTGAGCTCTTCGTCAGTTCCAAGAACTTTCACATCGTTCCAGAATTCTTCTTTGATTTTCTTTACTTCTTCCCTGGCTTCCTTTAAACCTTCTTCGGTACGTGACATACCACACTTGTCCCACATTACCCTGCCCAGTTTTTTATGAAGTTGATCTACGGTTTGGGTACCTTTGATGCTGACTAACTTTTTCATAAGATCTTTCACCTTATTTTCAGCAGTTTTAAAAGCTTCATGGGTAAGAGGGGTCTTTTCGTAGGATGTACCTGCTAGATAATCCCCTATGGTATAAGGAATAACAAAATAGCCGTCAGCAAGCCCCTGCATCAGCGCACTCGCTCCCAATCGGTTAGCGCCGTGATCAGAGAAATTGCATTCGCCTAATGAATATAAACCGGGTATGTTTGTCATCAAGTTATAATCTACCCATAGACCGCCCATGGTGTAGTGTACCGCGGGATAGATCATCATTGGTGTCTTGTAAGGATTGTCACCGGTAATCTTTTCGTACATCTCAAACAGGTTACCATACTTGGCTGAGATCAGCTCTTCACCGTCTCGCTTAATGGCATCGGCAAAGTCAAGATAAACTGCCAAACCAGTCTTACCCACACCCCTGCCTTCATCACATACCGCCTTAGCATTTCGTGATGCTACATCGCGCGGAACAAGATTACCGAAAGAAGGATACTTTCTTTCCAGATAATAATCCCTTTCATCCTCAGGAATATCTTTAGGGGTGCGATTATCATCTTCCTTCTTAGGTACCCATACCCTACCATCATTTCTCAAAGACTCAGACATGAGCGTTAGCTTGGATTGGTATTCTCCGGAAACAGGAATGCAAGTTGGGTGAATTTGTGTATAGCAAGGATTAGCAAACAATGCCCCTTTCTTATGTGCCCTCCAAGCCGCTGTTGCATTACTTCCCATAGCATTAGTGGACAAAAAGAAAACATTTCCATATCCCCCGGTTGCTAATATGACAGCGTGGCCATTATGTGATTCTATTTCCCCGGTAAGCAGGTTTCTGGTCACTATGCCACGGGCTTTTCCATCTACCATCACCAGGTCTAGCATTTCAGTACGTGGGTACATTTTTACTTTACCATTAGCAATCTGACGGCTTAAGGCACCATAAGCACCCAAAAGTAACTGCTGGCCGGTCTGGCCCCTGGCGTAAAAAGTACGCGAAACCTGGGCACCTCCAAACGAACGGTTAGCTAATAAGCCTCCGTATTCCCTGGCAAACGGTACTCCCTGGGCGACGCATTGGTCAATAATATTGACGCTTACTTCGGAAAGGCGGTATACATTGGCCTCCCTTGAGCGATAATCCCCTCCTTTTACAGTATCATAAAAAAGGCGAAAAACGCTATCACCGTCGTTTTGATAATTTTTAGCCGCATTAATTCCTCCCTGGGCTGCGATGCTGTGCGCCCTTCGGGGGCTATCCTGAAAACAGAAAGATTTAACATTGTAGCCAAGCTCGGCCAGAGAAGCCGCCGCGGATGCACCGGCCAAACCTGTACCAACCACTATGATATCATATTTTCGCTTATTGGCAGGGTTTACTAACTTAAGATTAAATTTATGCTTCGTCCATTTTTCGGCAATGGGGCCTTCAGGAACTTTAGAATCTAAATTCATATAATTAGTCATTAAATATGATCATATACTGATGAGATAAAAATAAACAGGCATAGAGGCAAACAACAGCGGAACGATAATAGCAAACAGCAATCCCAATGTCTTAATAAATGGCGTGTACTTTTTATGACTGAGCCCTAATGTTTGGAATGCACTCCAAAATCCATGTGCCAAATGAAAACCCAGCCCAGCCATCGCCAGCACATACAGTAGAGAGTACCACCATTCAGCAAAAGCTGCTTTCACCACTGTAAACAAATCATCTACTTCAATACCGTCATAATTTACCATGGGTATATCACCGAAGTGCATTTCAAACCAAAAAGAACGCAGATGTATGATGAGAAATATCAAAATAACAGTTCCTAAAATCCCCATGTTACGGGAATTCCAACTGCTGTTTTGGTTGGGGTGCGCCAGCTTATACCCTACTGGGCGGGCAGATTTATTTTTGGTAGTGAGAATGATAGAATAAATGACATGTAAGATAATCCCTAAATAGAGAATATATGAAGCTATTTTTATCAAAGGATTAGTGGTCATAAATTTAGCATACAGATTAAAAGCTTCCCCGCCATCGCCTTTGTACAGCAACATATTTCCTGATAAGTGTACGATCAAAAAAGTGATCAGGAATAAGCCTGTCAGGGACATGACTACTTTTTTTCCAATGGTACTCGCCAATGCTTGTGTAAACCAACTCATATTGTTGTATTCCTGTTGAATTTTAAGTTTAGTATAATTGATTTGTATCAAAAATAGACCACGAATAATTACCATCCAAAAGCCCCAACGCTATTTTAATCCCTTCTAAATAATTATAACAGTGGTCATTGCTTTATGAGTAGGTAAACTATAAATTGTTCACGAAGTTTATCAGAAGCATTACTTTTGTTTAATTTTTAACAAACAATAATAAACAAAAATTTACTTCTGTCTTACAAGCATGAAATTTCTTCCTTAATTTACTATTGTTTCAAGTGTAATTTATTTACTATCCACACGTTATTTAATAAATACCATACATAAGTAGAAAAACTATAAGTTTTATTTGTAAATTTACATTTAGACCCTAGTCAGTTTTTGCAATTTATAGATTGGAACATTTAAGCATCACTATTTTGAAATACTTTCTATCTAAATTATCTGTAGCAATTTTTCTGCTTTGCCTGACTTATTCGGCAAAAGCTACGCACATACGCGCCGGGGAAATCATTGCTGAGTTAATCAATTGTCAGTCAAATACCTATCGCTTTAGGGTAATTGGGTACGAGGATACCGGATCAGACGTAGAATTTGGGAACGGTGAAATTTATTTCGGCCATGGTGAACCGGTGGACCTAAGCACTAAAAATGATTTTTTTGTAAGGGAAGTTATTGATAACGAAAAATTAATCCGGGTCAGTGAATTTGTCATTGAACATACCTTTCCAGCCGCAGGGGAGTATACTATTACCTTCAGAGAGTTTAACCGTAATGCGGAAATCCTGAATATGTCTAATTCTGTTCAAACTCCTTTTTATGTAGAAACAAAGCTATTTATAGATCCTTTTCTAGCCTGCAACAATTCCCCAGTCTTGCTCAACCCTCCGGTAGATGGGGCGGTTATTGGCAAGAGGTTTCTACACAATCCGGGTGCCTATGATCCGGATGGTGATAGCCTCTCCTACGAATTTGTAGAGCCAAAGCAGAATGTGGATGAGGCCGTTGATAGCTATCTTTTTCCTGATATTTATGATCAGACTGCCGGAAAAAACCCTGATCCTATCAGACAAGATGGCTCTCAGCCTACTGAAATTACACTGGACCCACTCACGGGGGAATTGGTATGGGACTCCCCCGCTAATCCTGGTGAATATAATGTCGCATTTATTGTAAAAGAGTGGAGACTCATTGACGGTGAATGGATACTATTGGGCTATGTGACCAGGGATATGCAGATACTGGTTGATGATGCGGATAATGATCCCCAGGAACTTGCTATTCCCGCAGATACGTGTATTGTAGCTGGTTCGGAACTTCTTGCAGAAGTGATGGGTACTGACCCCGATGGGGATCAAGTTGTATTGACTGCTTTTGGAGGTGTATTTGAGCAACTGAGTTCACCTGCCCAATTTCTTCCTGATCCGCCGGTTCCACAAAATAGTCCAGCCATTGGAAGTTTTAGCTGGCAAACTGATTGCTCCCATGTTCGGGAGACACCTTATCAGGTAAATTTCAGGGCGGCAGATTTTGATCCCGCTACTGGTCCGTCCTTAGCCGACTTCAAGATATGGAATGTGACTGTAGTTGCCCCTGCCCCCACCGGACTAACAGCCGATGCAGTCCCAGGCAAAGCTATAAACCTAAGTTGGGATAATTATGTGTGTGCCGCCCAGGCGGAAATTATACAAATCTGGCGAAAAACAGACAGTACTGATTTTGTACCTGACAACTGCCAGGTAGGTATACCGGAAGGCTTAGGCTATGAGTTGATTGCCGAAGTTGATGCTGGTGTAGTTGCTTTTCTTGATGATGAGGGGCTTAATCCCGGCGCAAGTTATTGCTATCGCTTAGTGGCCGTATATCCTCAGCCGGGTGGCGGTAAGAGTTATGCTTCTGAGGAAGCTTGTGCTGAGATGCTGGCTGACGCGCCAGTGATTACTAAAGTCAGTGTGGACACCACTGATCCGGAAAATGGGGCTATTTCCGTCGGATGGCGTTCCCCCTTTGAGATTGATACCCTTCTTTTTCCACCGCCTTTTACTTATGAGGTGGTGCGGATTAATCCCCAAGCTCCCAATAATTTAGGAGAGATTATTTCTCCCAGAATTTCAGACACCACCTTTGTAGATACTGGTTTGAATACGCTGGATGAGCCTTATGGTTATAAGATTTATTTGTACGATGCCGGAGACAACCTGATTGATTCATCTGCTTTTGCTTTTTCTGTTAGGCTTGAGCCTACTCCTGGCGTGGGTAGCATCACATTAGAATGGTCTGCAAATGTGCCGTGGTCTAATAATTCACCGGAATATCCTTACCATTACATCTACAGGAACAAAGTGGATGCAAACAACGAAGAGGTATTTGTCTTGATTGATAGTGCCAATGTGTCTAGCGGAAACTTCACCTATCTGGATGATGGACGTTTTAACGGAAATGAACTCTCAGACGAGATTGAATATTGTTATTACATTGTGACCCAGGGCAGCTATGGAAATGACAAGATTAATCCACCACCCCTGGTTAACTTTTCCCAAGTGGCTTGTGCCCAGCCTAACGATACCATTCCTCCCTGTACACCACTGGCACTAAGCATTCCCAATGGTTCTCTGGACAATTGCGAAAGTTATTTAGCAGACAAGAGCTGTGATTTTGTAGATTATGAAAACATACTTGTCTGGGATGAAAATACCGAATCCGCTTGTGACAATGATGTCCGGTTTTACAATATTTATTTTTCTGCCACTGGTGATGAGGGTACCTTCAATATTATTGGAACCTCCAATGAGCCACGCTACGTAGACGGTCCTTTAACTTCCCTGGCGGGCTGCTATAAGATTTCAGCGGTTGACCGATCTGGTAAT
>JBBSOG010000039.1:0-20261 GCA_038259985.1 Cytophagales bacterium | reverse complement strand
TTTTTCTACCACCACATGTTTACCTGCTTCCAATGCTTGCTTTGCCATTTCATAATGCAAGTATTCTGGCGTGTTGATGATCACCAACTCAATTTCTTCATTGTTTAAAAGCGCTTCAAACTGACTAACCACTTCCACGTTAGGGTAGCTATCTAACACATTTCTACTATTTCTTTGCAATACAGTATGCAAAACAAACCCTGAATGAGCATCCAGTAATGGTGCATGAAACACCCTACCTGACATACCGAACGCTGCTAATCCAACACTAATAGAAATATTCTGATTGCTCATTTTAAGATAAATAGATATAAACGGGTACGTACCCGAATGTAAAGAATAATTTGTTTATTCAAAATTATCTATCGCTATTTATGCGTAATCCTATAAAAAGATAAGCTTGCTCCCCCAAAATTAATATTTGAAATATACTGTATTTTAAAAGCGCCATTGGTAAATTTGAAGGGGATGAATTTGAGACCAAATTATTATCCTTCATATACTAATTGTCCAAGCTTAATCACCTTTTGTATAGATATATGCTCATTCTTTAGGTCAAAAACAACCAAGTCAGCTGGCTGATCAGGTAGCATGCCATAGCCGGCCATTCCCAAAAAATTAGCTGGATAAAGAGATGCCATTTTCCAGACTTCAGCCAGATCAAGCAGCTTTTGACCAAGCAGATATTGTATATTTTCCAGTAAGTTTTTGGTAGCCCCGGCAAGCAGGTCGGGCGACTTCTTCATGGCCAACCTCCCCCCTTTCTCCAGGACAACCTCATCCCCGATATGTGTCTGATAAACTCCAGGAGGCATACCAGAAAAACAAGTGGAGTCACTCACCAGAAACGCACGGCTTCCTTTCGTTTTAATCACCACTTTAAGGAAAGCATCCGGAAGATGAAACCCATCGGCGATAATGCTGGCAAAAAGGCCATCATGGGCAAGCTGCTCCCAAAGCAAATTTGGATGCCGGGGCAACATCAACAGCAACCCATTCCCTAAATGGGTAGACATGCCAGCACCAGCGGTGACAGCCTCCCGGATTTGTTCAGGACTGGCATTGGAGTGTCCGATGGAAACTAAAATATCATGCTCACGGCACTGGTGAATAAATGCTGACGAACCTTTCCACTCAGGAGAAATGGTAATCAGTTTGATCATCCCCTCAGCGATTTCCTGACATTTCCTTACCCATTCCCAATCAGGTGCTTTGATATATTGGAGGTCATGGGCACCACGTGCACCATCAATCTTAGAAATAAACGGACCCTCAATATGAATACCTCCCACGCAGGCATTTACCAGTTTGCTTTTTTTGGAGGCCTGGACAATGGTCTTGATGATGGCGTGAACATTCTCATCAGCATTGGTAATAATCGTGGGGAAAAATGTGGTAATTCCCTTGCTCAGCAGATAACTGGTGGCCGTCTCTATGTCTTCCGGCCTCAGGCTGGCATCATTAAAATCAATGCCATCTATTCCGTTGATTTGTAGATCAATCAGCCCCGGCCCGATATAATGCATAGCTTGCCCAGGTTTTTCTATCAAGCTGACTTTCTCTATCCTTCCCTCCCGGAGTTCAAGCCTTTCCGCTCTACCATGTATACAGTTGATGCCTTCAACATGCTTCACTGCGGCGGTCGGTATGTTGCTGGTTTTAGTCTTCATTGCCCAATGATTCTGTGTCAAGGTACAATGTACAATGTGGATGGTTCCTCAAAATGGTAGCCGGACATGCGGTTGAAGTTTCATGGTTGAGTGTTTTGCTCACCGCTTCCCTTTTGGTTTTTCCGGGTACTACACAGTAGAGATAATGCCCTTGCATCAGTGTAGGGATGGTCAGGGTAAGTGCTTTATTGGGAACTTCTTCCAAAGCACCAAAACAGCCGTCATTCACTTGTTGCTGACGGCAAGCGTGATCTAGTTCCACCACTTTCATAATTTCAGGATCATCAAAATCCGCTACCGGTGGATCATTGAAAGCGATATGCCCATTCTCCCCGATGCCCAGGCAAACAATATCAATAGGTTTTTCTGCTATCAGGCTGGCATATCTATTACATTCTGTTTCTGCCTGCTGGTTTCCATCCATAAGATGCACGGCTTTGAAAGCTACATGATCAAACAAATTTTCTTTCAAAAAAAGGGCAAAACTTTGTGGCGCTTCGTTAGGCAGACCAATGTACTCATCCATATGAAAAGCGGTGATTTGATGCCAGGGGATGAGTGATGACTGTCTTAGGTAAGCCAGTACTTCATTTTGTGAAGGGGCGGCAGCAAATATCATCCTGATTTCATCCTGGTTTTTCAATAATGCCAATAATTTATCTTCCACCGCGTTTCCGGCGGCATCACCCATCGCTATACGAGAGGTAAAAGCCTCAACATTCATCTTGCCAACTGTAAAGATTTTTATCCTGTCAATCATTGTTTTTATTTTTCAATGGATGCTAACAATTCTTCAACCTGCTCAGGGACTTTTTTTCTAACTATAAAACCTATGCCGGTATATACAATCGTAGAAATAATTAGCGGCAATCCTATTTCCAATGCCATGCTTCCCAAGTCAGTATTTTTGGTAATGATAAATGTGACCAAGCCCGCCCCTATGGAAGAAATGGCGGCTGTAGGCCCACAACGCTTGAAAGCAGGAAGTAGCCCGAAAAGCAGTGGCACGGCAATAGGCCCAACTAAAGCACCAAACCAAGTGACAATCAAGCCTAACACCCCGCCAAACTGGTCCTGTTGTAAAGCAATGCCAATCGTCAATAACGTGAAGACAAAAGTAGTGATCCTGGCGGTAAGCAGTAGGTTTTTTTCATGGCTGAAACGGCTGGAGACCCTGGGAAGTATATCTCGGGTGATGACTGCAGAAATTGTGTTGACATCGGAAGAGGTCATGGACATGGTATTGGCAAACAGAGAGGCAATGACCAAACCTATCAGCCCGGGCGGCAATAGCTCCAGGGTAAGCACAGCATACGATTGAGAGGGATCTTCTAATCCGGGAAGGATCACCGGCGCTGCCCACATCGGAAAAAACAAGATCAATGGCCAGATTATATAAAGTATTCCCGAAAGATAAGCCGCTTTAGAGGCCGCCTTTTCGTTAGGTGATGAAATATAGCGTGTTGCCAGATTCCAGTTTCCACCGTTATAACTCAAAAAATTGATGAATAGGAAAACAAAGGCAAAAAATACGGTGTAAGGCTCGTTAAATAACTGGCTGTTTCCTTCAGGAAGCTGGTCCCACAGGCCAGAAATTGAACTTATGCCGCCCAACCTTTCCACCACCACAATAAACATAATGATGCCTGCAACAATCTGTACCAGAAATTGGGTAAAATCTGTAATAATGACTGCCCAAAGCCCGCCAAAGGTGATATAAATGAGCGATATGCCTCCCGAAATCAGGATGCCTAAACTCAGGGAAAGTCCGGTAAACCCGTTGAGTAGTATGGCAATTGCCGCCCACTTGGCACCCACGTCAAATAGTTTGAGCAGTACACCACTCCAGGCCATGATCTGCTGGGTAAGAATGTTATAGCGATTTGCCAAATACTCTAAAGGAGATTGTATCCGGTACCTTTTTCGTAGGCGGACCCAGAAGACTGGAAAGATCTTGGCGCTGATGATGATCGTAATTCCAATCGTAAACGCCCACCAAACATACAGCGAAAAGCCGTGGGTATAGGCCAGTGCTGCATAAGCAACAAATACCGCCCCACTATAGCCTGAAACATGGTGGGAAATACCCGACAACCACCAGGGCAAATTTCCCCCGGCCACAAAGTAATCTTCGGCACTTTTGTTCTTGAAATATGACCAGAAGCCAATCAGCAGCATGGTCAAGAAGAAAGCCCCAATGACGATGAGGTCTATATTGCTTAATTCCATAATAGGTTTAGTCGGTTAACATCCTAAGTATAAAAGACTGTTGAAGGCACATACTTTGTGATAAGAAAAAGCACCTGCACATCATTGAAGCCACTTATCCAGGTTTTTCTTCACAAAAGTATCATCGTTCAATTCAGGATAAGCCTGATATACTCTGGAAATTTCTGCATCCTGCCCTGCGGACATGCTTTCTTCGGGATTCAGGCACCAGGTACCTTCCAGCAAGCCCTGTCTCCTCAGTACTTCGTGTATCCCGGCAATACAACCTTTGAACTGGTTGGCCGCGTCAAAAAAAGCGGCATTAGTATCGGTTACAGCGATGCCTTTGGTCAGCATTTCTTCAGGAATGCCCCTATTCTTTCTGATCTTTTTGATTTCTTCCATTAATTCAACCGCTTTCTGTGTCCAGACCGCCCAGTGACCGAGCAAACCCCCGATGATCGCTTTCTCCCTTATTTCACCATTGACCATAAAACAATAATTGGTTAGCAAATCAGCGACGATGTTATCATCATTGCCGGTATAGAGCGCAATATCCTGAAAGCGCGACGAATGACATACCGCCCTCACCACGTCCAGGGTCTGGTACCGGTTGAAGGGGGCCATCTTAATCGCCTGAACATTAGGGATTTCTGCAAAATCTTTCCAGAAGTCAAAGCTCAGCACTTTGCCCCCCACCGCGGGTTGCAAATAGAAACCAAAAACCGGAATAATTTCCGCGACTTTCTCCGTTCTTCGGCTTAAGTCAGCCTCGGATAGATCAGCTAATCCACCATTACTGAGCAGTCCCAGGTCGTACCCTAGTTCAGCGGCAAGTTCAGCTTCCTGCAATGCCTGATCAACCGGCCCTACGATGCCAGCGATTTTGATAAAAGGCCGTGACAATTGGGCTTGCCCCACTTCTTCTGCTGCTAGTTGAAGCACAGGCTTGAACAGATTAAATTCTTCTTTTCTGATCTCAAATTGCGTGGTATGGACGCCTACCGCCATGCCACCCGCACCGCTGTCTAGATAGTAACGGGAAAGTGCACGTTGCCTCCTTTCATCCATTTGTCGGTTTTCATTCAGTGCCAATGGATGGGCGGGAATAACAGTCCCTTCAAACAGTAATTGCTTTATTTCCGGTTTTAGTGTGTTCATCATCTGAATTTAAAGACTTCGGAAGTTTAAGAAACTTCTGAAGTCTGTCTCTAGTAGTTTTTAAAAAGCGCCTTTCCTTTCCTGAAAATGGGTGGGTTTATTGATGGTTTCACCTCCATTGGTGAGCCAGGTTGCCAGAATTTCCATCATGGCCTTCAGGCTTACTTTAGGATAACCAAAAAGCTGATGGGCAGTAGAGGCATTGTTGAGCAGGGCCGAGGATTGTTCCTGGTTTACGAACTGAGGGGTTTTGTTAAATATTTTGCCAAACTCATGGGCTGCCCAGCGAATGGATACAGTTTCCGGCCCGGTAATATTCAGCTTGCGGGGCGGGGAAGTGCAATATTTAAGTGAACGTAGGGCATATTCATTGGCATCCCCCTGCCAGATGACATTCGCATGTCCGGTAGAAAGATCAATTTCGCGTCCTTCCAGCACAGATCTGGCCACTTCCAACAATACGCCATACCTAAAATCTACCGCGTAGTTAAGACGATAAATGAGCGTAGGGATTTGATAAAGTTTAGAAAAATGCTCAAACATTCTTTCCCTGCCTAAACAGGATTGCGCATACTCCCCTAGCGGTCCGGGCAAGGTATCTTCGGTGGCACCGCCCGAGTTTACAGGTACAAAAGGATATACATTACCGGTAGAAAAAGCGACGATCCGAGAATTTCTGAATTTCTCAGCCACTTTTCCGGGAAGATAAGTATTCATTGCCCAGGTTAAGGATTCGTTTCCGCTAGTGCCAAATTTTGTTCCGACCATAAATATGATATTCTTTACGTCCGGCAAGCTTTCCAATTGCTCATTGTCCAGCAAATCTGCCTTAATGGTTTGTACACCTTGCTTTTCCAGTCTTTGCTGAAGGGAGGTGTCGGAAAAGCGGGATACGCCAATTACTTTATTTTCCCTCTCGGCAGCAGCCAATGCTTTCTGGGCTAAAACGGCTAAACTTGGTCCCATTTTTCCGCCGACCCCCAGTATCAGGATGTCCCCTTCCAGGCTTTTCATCTCTTTGATCAAGTCCTGGCTGGGCGCTAATATTCTCTCTTCCAGTTTTGCTAAATCTTCCATAGTGTCTATTTAATGAATTGCAGATATATCTGGCTGGCAGATAAAAAAAGTAACAGCATCAAACCTAAAATCCCGCCTATATTTTTCAAGGGTGTATTCTTTAAATTTCCCATCCTGGATTGGTCATTTGCCAATACCATGATGGCAATACCTACTATGGGCGCGATAACAATGGTAATTGCCTGGGCAAAAATAATGAGCTCCAGCGGTAGCCTGCCAAACCTGAGCGCGATAGCCGCGCCAATCAGCATTACCAACATGATCATCCCCCTTACTTTGGGTGATTTTAGTTGCTCCCCCAATGAAAAAGCGTCTGACAGTAGCGAGCCTCCAATTGTGGCATTTCCGATTAGGGAAGAAAAAGAAGCCCCGAACAATCCCAGCATAAAGATAACCGTGGCGGTACTTCCGTACAACGGTTCCAACGCGAGTCCCATATCAGTGGCGGAGTTAACTTGTATGCCTTGGGGAAATAGAATAGTGGCGGCATTGATCAGGATAAAAAGGGAAATCATGCCCAGCACCATTACCCCCGCAATGGCCTCTTTGCTGGCATGCCCAATCTCTTGTTTGTTCCATCCTTTTTCTTTCACCAAATAGCCCTGGTAAAAAGCCCCTACCACCGAAAAGCTGGAAGCAATCAGAGCGATGGACAAGAGTTCGGAACCGGACGGCAAACGTGGTACAATACCCGAAAACAAAGCGCTAAGATCAGGTTTGGCCAGTAAAAGGGTGATCAAAAAAGAAAGTAACATCAGTGCGACCAGCCCAATCATAATTTTTTCCAGTGCTTTGTAAAAAGACCTAAAAAAAAGTAAGCTCACACCCATCAAAGTAAAGGCGATTACCCAGGGTGCTACCGGGGTATGAAAAAGTTCAGCAAAAGCTAAACTTGCCCCAACAGTGTTGCCTGCCTGAAAAGAAGCCGTAATCGCGAAAATACCTATCCCCAAAAGTATGGAGGGCACTTTGCCCCATTTTTGCCTGATGATGCTCAAAAGTGATGTGTCGGTAGCGACGCCTATCCGTGCACCCATTTCGGTGAAAATGACCATGAAAAAAATAGCCACGACGATCACCCAAATATGCTGATAAGCATACAATGAACCCAATTTGGAGGTAATGGTAAGGCTTCCCGGACCGAATACTAAGGCAGCGGTGATAATCCCAGGGCCCAGATACCTGAAAAACCGCTTCATATGCCGCTGGGTATTAATCCTATTTTATTCATTTTCAATCGTTTATTTAGCCGCACCTGATAGATAATGGCGTGGAGATCCAGATATGCCGTTATTTTAATGGTTTGCTCATCATCTTTTCATAATGCTTAGCCGGTTCAAATATACCGCCACTGGTTTGATAGAAATCATCATTCAGTGCGAACACACCGTTTTTCCGCTCCAGCCAGGAAGCTTTACTTTGGGGATGATAAGACAGCATCGTTTTCCAGTTGACATAATTCATATCGCCATTGGTTTCCATCATGCCCATACCTTTCAATCCGGGAAAGGGTAGTAAACGGGCTGCCAGGTTTTGGTGCCAGCTCATCAGGATGGGGTTTACCGTTAAATCGGCACAGAGGCAGGGCACATTTCTTTCATAGGCCAATTTGGCAATTTTCATAGAAAGGCTTAGCGTTTTGGCAATCCCTTTCAACACCAAAGCGCCATATCCCTGCTCCAATCGCCGGATGGCATCGGCCTCATCATGGATACTTTCATCGGCAGCCATGATCAGACCCATGTCAGCAACATTTTCCTGGTTATTTTCCGCCAGAGGTTCTTCAAACAACAGTATCTGATTAAGCGCGCCTATTTTATCCGCATGGCTTATAAAACGGTGGATACTTTCTTTTTGCTCATATCTTCCGTTAGCATCCAGGGTATAGATTAATTTGCCATCGGGTGTTTGACCAGTTTCCATATTTTTGAGTGCAGCATGAACTTCACTCAGACGGGCCATGTCTTTTTGCAGCATTTCATCTTCATTTCCCGGCTGCCCCATTTTGATCTTGATCACAAAATAACCTTGCCGTACTGCTTGTTGAATTTCACCCACCGGCATGCCGTAGGGCACTTGGTACATGATGGCAATTTTCTTGTTCCGCTGCGCTAAGGCACTGCGGTAAGTTGGAGGCACCATTGCTTCAAAATCTTTTAACTGGTGTTCCGCCGCATATAATAACCAGGCGGCATTGTCTACGCTAACGAGTGCATTGTAAGCAAAATTAGGATTGAGATTGGCCTTTCCTGTCAATAACTTTCCTGCTTCCATGACATCCGGGAGTATCTTTTCCAGCAAATCAATGGGTGTTTCAAAAGGGGTTTTCCTGGCTATTTGTAAGCTTTTTTCAGTCAAGGCAAACATCAATGCATTGCTACTGGCTTCCGAATGGGCAGCAAAAAGATCGGCATCGCCGTACAATACACTTTGGGTAGCTAAACCTATCTTTTGATGCCCTGATGCTGATTCAATACTACTCACCGTTTGCCAAAGCTCCGACAAATAACCTCCCTTAAAGCCAAAAGGACGAACCAGCTTTTCCCTTTCAAAATTTGAATCAGTCTTTACAATCTGAATCTTTTTGGCTTGTTGATTCATGAAGTTTTTTGTTTACACATTGGGTTCCCAGCCCGCTTCATAATCCCTGCCCCACAGTTTCATCGCTTCTTCATCTCCTAAAATTTTTCCGGTCTTATCATCACAGTTGAGTACATGTTTGGTACGGTAAGCGATATTTCCTAAATGACAGAGGTGTACACTTTTATTGGCATCCTCAATAAAAGAAGCTGGTTTTTTTCCACTGATGATACATTCACGAAAATTGTTAAGGTGTGCCTGGTCCATATCAAAGCCCGGGCCGGTAGTATCTAAAGCATTGGTGGATGCGTCATTCTTTTTCATGATCTCTTTATTTTTATTATCGTAGACGACGTAACCATTTCCATCAATCACCAGCGTCCCTTTTTCCCCGTGAAAAGATGCCCCGGCGGAAATGCCTTCCAGGTTACGCGGGTTGCAACTTCTTCCTTCCCAAGAGATACTTTTACCATCAGCAAAGTCATAATAAGCAAGCTGGGTATCAGGGGTTTGCCAATCGTCATCAAAAGCATACCTTCCACCGCCAGAACTTACCCGGATGGGATAATCTACCTCCAGGCCCCAGCGGCATAGGTCAATAAAATGCGTTCCATTATTGAGCAATTCGCCAGTTCCCCAATGCCAAAACCAGTGCCAGTTATAGTGGAGCAAGTTATCCTGATAAGGCTTGCGTGGCGCAGGCCCCTGCCATAATTCGTAATCCAAACCGGCCGGTACAGCTACCTTTTTGCCATGTCCGATGGATTCCCGGGAATTAGCATACCAGGCCCTGGCAAAATACGTGTGCCCGATAATTCCCTCTTTCAATTGCTGCATGCCTTCTACCACCAGTGGCCAGGACCTCCGCTGGTTTCCCATTTGAACCGTGAGATTGGCTTTACTGGCAGTATCAACCAGCATCTCTCCTTCTTGTGGATTGTAACTACATGGTTTTTCTACATACACATTTTTGCCAGCATTCAACGCCATGATGGATGCCGGTGCATGCCAGTGATCAGGAGCAGCAATGGCAATGGCATCTACGCCTTGATCTTCCAATACTTTACGAATGTCTTTTTCCCCTTTAGGTTTTTTCTTTTGCCCTCCTTTGGCTACAGCGGCCATTCCCTTTTCCATGGCCATATCGTCCACATCACAGATATAGGCTACTTCTGTACCCTTCAGTCGTGAAAAACCCTCAGCCAGGGCACTACCCCGGCTGTTGGTGCCCATAATGGCCACCACTATTTTTTCATTGGACGATCCGTTGAATTGGATAAATGGTGCCCCGGCGGTCATTAATCCCAGGCCCATACTGCTGACGGTAGCTTGCTTAATAAAGTCGCGGCGTTTTATTTGCTCTTTCATGGTAGGATAGGTGTTTGTTTATGAAGTGAAATTTTTTCGGGTACGTACCCGAAAGTATTAAAATTATCGTAGAATTAAAATAATTCTCGGTTTTTTGTCAGAGACATACATAAAATTTGTCATGGCCAGCGTAAAAAGTAGGGTTGAGTGCTAGTCCCCTCAATTGCTGTAAAAACTATAATTCTCTTTAGTAATGATATCTATTGGCATATAATGCACTTTTCCAACTGCTGAGGCCATAAGTAGGTGCTGATAAAGCGCGATGATTCCCCGGTAAGCTTGTTCTTCCGGCTTCTGGCAAATCAGGAAATCAATGGTTTCTTTTTTCAGATAGCTTATATTCTCTTTAAGAAAGTCATACCCAATCAGCAAAAGCTTTTCTTTTCCTGCCTGTTCAACAAAACGGGCCACCGATGATATCCGCGAATTGGTCGTAAAAACCGCCCGTATATCGGGGTGTTGTGAGAAAACTTCTTTGAGACTCTTTTCAATACTGGAATAATCAGTATGCCGGATGTCAACTTTTACAATCTCCACAGCTTTTTGATGGTCTTCAAAATATCGTCTGAAGCCTTCCTCTTTTCTCAACAAATGATGGTGATTGTCTATTTCTTTAGAAATATTCACCACCAATACTTTTTCTTGGGTTGAGATGCCGTAGTTCATGAGATGGGCAGCCAGGTACCCACTTTTCATCAGGTCGGGACCGATATAACAAAGGCTGTCCTGATTGGGTATATCAGAATTGATAAACACATAGGGGATTTTCTTTTCCTTGCACCGGAGGGCAAAATGAGTGGATTCCTCAATAAAAGATGGCGCCAGCAGCACACCATCTATATTCCTAGATAAAATTTTATCAGTTTGCGCTATAAATGAGGCTTTACTATTGAGGTCAAAAAGGTAAGTATGAACCTTGATACCATATTTATTAATTTCGGATTCAGCTTTCTGTACGCCATGCAGAGGAGCTTCCCAGTAATCGGTTTCTTTGGACACCTGGGGAATAAGCACTGACAGTTCATAAATTTTTTTGGAAGCTAGCCTGCTGGCCAGCATATTAGGCTGATAATTGATGTCTTTGATGATCTGCTCTATCTTTTTACGGGTTTTCTCTGCCACCCCTGTCCGCTTATGAAGTACCCGATCAACCGTAGCAATGGATACATTGGCCCTTCTGGCAATTTCCTTAACCCCGATGGTATATGTTTCTTCACTTTTGTTGTTCATACAAAATATTTGCTGATTTTGGAATAAAGGTAATCATTGATATATTTATTTTTTCACTTTCTGATTCCCCTACAAAATGCTAAAAAATAAGCTAACCCCCTTATTATTCACTACTGTTTTACTTCTGTCCATGAACTTTCTGGCATCTGCGCAGGAAAAAGGACCGGAAAGGTGGGAAGAAACTATTAAAAAAATAGAGGCAAAAAATGCAGAAAAACCGTTAGCCTCCGGAGCAGTGCTTTTTGTAGGTAGCTCTTCTATTGCCAAGTGGCAAGATGTGGATGCGTATTTCCCTGATCAGCGGGTACTTAACCACGGCTTTGGAGGATCGGACTTTAAAGACCTGCTTCATTATGCTGACCGCCTGATTTATCCTTATAAGCCTTCCAAGGTTTTTATTTATGAAGGGGACAATGACCTCGCCAGTGGAGCTTCCCCACAGCAAATTATGAAAAGGGCGAAAAAACTTCGTAAGCAAATCAAGAAAGCCCTAGGAGATACGCCGGTCGTATTTATTTCACCCAAACCCAGCGTAGCCCGATGGGCATTAAAAGCAGAGTATGAGGAGTTGAACGCCATGCTTAATAAATATGCCGAGACAGAAGATAACACGGAGTTTGCCGACGTTTGGACGCCTGCCCTGGATAATGATGGGAAAGTATTTGAAGATATTTTCCTGGAAGACAATCTCCACATGAATGCCAAGGGCTACAAAATCTGGCAAGAGGCATTGATGCCTTATGTAGAATAAGAAGTTGTTGACTGCTATAGTGCTACTTGGTTAGATTTACCACATTTGAAATTTCGCTTTGCCATTCTGGTTTTTTCACCAAAAACTTAATAGCCTTATAATTTTTATCTATCCATTTAACTCAAGCTATTAACCTGAAATTTGAAGTTTCTCACTTCTGGTCTGCGTGACCCGGTCTACGTGACCCGGTCTACGTTATTCTGCTTTCCTACTCACTGCCCCACAATGCTTTCATAAGCTACCTGCACCCAGCCTTTGTATTTGCGGGCGGCACGCTGTGGGTCAAGTATTTTGAAAGTAACTTCAGCCTGGTAATAATAGACGCCCGCTGAAACTTTACCCCCTGTATCCGATGTCCCATCCCAATAAGAAATTAGGTTCGTTTCCTGGTTTTGATTGTTATCACTGTTATAGTAATATACTTGCTTTCCCCAGCGGTTATAGACCCAAAGTTCTACTTTCTCAATAAAGCGGGGGCAAAAAGGCTCACGCAAAGCCTCAAAAGTCTCATTGACGCCATCACCATTGGGCGTGAATACGTTGGGTAGTGAAAAGCTAGGGCAGTTTTCCCGGCAAAAAGCTTCACTCAGCTCGCTTTCATTGCCCGATATATCTACCGAGGAAATTTTGTAACATCCTGCATAAGAAGCTAATGGCCCGTCTACGTAAAAACTCTCCTGCACCAGGCTGGCAATTCTTTGATAATCTTCTTCACCATCGGCAGAAAAATAGACATGGTATCCCGCCAGGTCATCGGCGCAAGTTGTTTCGGGAGCTTGCCATTCCAATCGGTTTTCAAATCCATTAAAATCACAAGGCTGAGCAGCTAAAAAGGCTTCACATTCCTCATTATTTGCATTTGCTATCAAGAGCGCGGAAGGGGCGCAAGGAGGAATACTATCCAGGGGCGCTACACAAACACGTTGGGAAAAATTCAATAAAGGGGCAGGCAGTGGTAATTCTAAACTATACCTTCCCTGGGTTTGCACGACATAGCAAATTTGCGTATCACGATTATTTTCAATTTCTGGCAAGTTGCGATCTACATACTCAAATCCTGAAGCAGTGAGCCGCACACTGTCTACTAATTCCATGGCTGATAATTCGGGCGACTCCCCTACCGCACGATAAATGTAATGATAGGGATATTCATTGGTCTGGTTTGACCAAGGCACATCGGCCTGCCAACTAAGGGAAATAGAAGTCTTCTCTGCCTGAACGCTTAGCCTGACGCTGGATGCCTGGGGGGAAGATTCCAGGATTTGGTTTTCAGCATCAACCACCGCTACCTGATAATGGTATATTTCATCCTGAGTATTGAGTGATTCATCTATGAAAAGGGTATCGGTCAATCCTGAGGCGATTACCTCAAGTGCTCCGGTGGAAGAAAAACCATTGCCCCTCAACAAAGTGAAAGTATATCCCTGCGGTAGTTCATCGGTATTTAACGGCCTGGACCAGTTGATTTCAATACTGCCATCGGTCTGGCTTGTCTTCAGCACACTTACCTTGGTGAGATAAGGGGCATTAGTGGGAATAGAAACGCAAAATTCTTCGGAAACCAAACTTTCACTACCATCAGGATAGGTCGCCAGGAGCCGATAGCAGTAAGTTGCCCCCGTTTCAAAAGTTTCTCCCTGGTTATTATCCCGATAAGCAATGAGCCCGGCATCAAAGTCGGCTATTTTTTCAAAGCCTAACCTTTCAGGGATTCCGGTCTGGCAAGTCCCGGGGGTAAAATTGCTTTCCCCTTGTTTACGGTAAAGTGACACACTAACGGCTTGGTCCGCGCAAGCATACGTTTCCCACTGTAAGCTAATGCCCCCCTCCTGCTGACCTATGGTTTTGAACACCGGCGCCGGCCCCACGATTTTGACATTAAAGTCCGTATAATCTGCTAAAGTTGGCCCGGTAGCCGGTAGATCGTTTACTTTAATGTTCATCTGATAGGGCTCCGTTCTAACCTGAGTACAAGTGGTCTGCCAGCGTAAGACTCCTTCTGCGGGGGAATTTAACGGTGTCTGCACATCCGGGGAGAAAGTAGCGGGAGATGAAAGCAGCTCAAAAGCTTCACCAAAAGCAGTAAAATAGAGTTGGTCGCCATCCGGGTCACTGGCGGAAACAGCCATTTCTATTGTGCTTCCGGCGATAACGCAAGTATCCGGCAAGTCCGCGATTTCAGGACGCTTATTCTTAGCGTCTTCCACGATGATCTGCATATCACGGGTGACATAGCCGAGAAAAATCCATTCATTTTCAATTTTTCGCCATTCTTCAATAATAAAAGACACATTATATTCGCCGGGGTTAGCAGGCGCATCCCATGTGAGCGTGCCATTTATCGGATCAATGCTCAACGATACGGGTTGTGAGCCATCCTGACGTATTGGATCGTCATTATCCCCTCGCGTCCTATCATATTCGTCGGGATAAGCATAGTCATTTACCGGAAGGTCTTTGTCTTGCAAAGGAAGTACCATCTTGAAAGAAAGGCTATCCCCATCCGGGTCGTAAGCCCCCGGGTTGTGAATAAAAGCCTGGCCTACGGTCGCGCCATCTACTGGCGGGTTAGTCAGAACCGGAGTATTATTACAATAAAATGGGTCAGTGATGATTTGCGTCTGAATGAAGAAAGGCGTTCCTACAGAATATGACATATTCAGGATCAACGCATTGCGGTTCAGTTCAAGGTAAGTTATGGTATAGTTACCTGAGGCAGGAAAAGTATGTTCCACTACAAACTCAGTCACCCTGATCTGTTTGTCCCCATCAATGATCTGGCGGGTTATAAAATCCTTGCCGGGTTCAAGTTTGCGTTCGCTACCATCCCCGAAGTTTAAAATCCCTTCGCCAAATTCAATGCCCGATTCGGTATCCTCATATCCGGTGATGGTTATACGATAGGTGTAGCCCTGGCAGCTTACCAGTTCGGCAGTAATTTCCCCGGCACGGATGTGGGTAGCGTAAAGCTTAGGGGCGAGACAACAAATAAAAATAAGCGCAAATAGTTTAGAAAAACGCTTCATAGTGTAGTAGGTTGATGTGGCAGCTCTTCCGGTGACCTCTTTTACAAAACGTTTCAGCAAGGGATCTATTACTATTCAGCTACGCATTTATGAAGTTTTATCCGGATGGTTTACTAAGAGCCTTTCACATGCTTTGGCGCTGAGTGGTTCGTTGGGATGCTTTTCGTAAGCTACTACCATACTGCCATCATAAGGTTCAGTGGAAATAATTTTTAATACTATTCCCAATTTTAAATCGCGACTGTTGAGGAACTCCAAAAATTCAGTGGAGGAATGTGCGAGGGCAGCCAGCTTGACCTCGTCGCCAACTAATCCTTTGCTTAATGGCCGGTAATCCTGCTCACTAATTTTGCCGGTATGATCGGGAATCGGTGAACCGTGGGGATCAACACGGGGATGGCCCAGCAGTTCGTCCATCCTTTCAAAAAACTTGGGGGAGTTAATATGCTCAACCTGTTCGGCAATCTCATGTACTTCTTCCCAGCCAAAACCCATTTTTTCTACCAGATACATTTCTGTAAGCCTGTGTTTGCGTATCACCAGGGCAGCTAATTTTTTGCCCTGATTCGTCAACTTGATTGGTTTGTAACTTTCGTAATGTACCAGCTTCTTTTCGGCAAGCTTCTTCATCATGCTGGTAACCGTGGGCATCTTGATTTCCAGTACCTGCGCCAGTTGCTTAACATTTACATGCTCCTGAGCATCTGCCAGGTTAAGTAATGCTTTCAGATAATTTTCTTCCGTCAGCGACGTCATGGCTCATTTATTTTTTCTTATGCAAAAGTATAAAAAAAAGCCAACATATTTTGTTAGATACATCTAACTTGTTAGTTTTGTTCGTAGTTAAAATTAATAAGCATAATTTAACTTAACAGCTACTGATGAAACAATTTTTCTCTACAACATACATTCTCTTTGTTTTTGCCCACTGGGCATCTGCTCAGGATACAGGAGCGCTTAGCGGAAAAATAAGCGACAAGCAAGGCGGATTACCCGCCGCCACCATACAGGTAGAAGGCACCAATCTAGGCACGGCAGCTGATGCTGATGGAAATTTTACATTGGCCAATATTCCGGTGGGGCAGCAAAAAATAGAAATTCGCTTGATAGGCTATCGTCCTTTTACAAAAAAAGTATCCATCATCAAAGACCAGACTACCCGAACAGAAGCAGTTTTGCAAGATGATAATTATAATCTTGACGAAATTGTGGTCACCGGTACCAGAACGGCCAAACGCATCACCGATTCACCGGTGATTGTTAACCTCATCAACAGCGAAGAACTGGACCAGGTGGTGGCTACCGACTTATCGGAAGGGCTGCGGTTTCAGCCGGGGCTGCGGATTGAGAAAGACTGCCAGACCTGCAATTATACGCAGATACGGATGAACGGCTTACAGGGCGGATACTCGCAAATATTGATCAATGGCCGGCCAATTTTTAGTCCGCTGACTGGTCTGTATGGTATGGAAATGATTCCTACCAATATGATTGAACGGATTGAAATAGTACGTGGTGGGGTTTCTGCCCTGTATGGCTCCAGCGCTATCGGGGGAACAGTCAATGTGATTACCAAAGTGCCGCTGGAAAATGATTACAACCTCACTTATACTTACCAAAGCATTGACGGTAGTGCCAATGATAATTTACTAACCGGAAACGGTACAATCGTCAATGAAGAAGGCAATGCCGGGGCTACATTTTTTGTCAGCAAACGGAACAGACAAGCCTTTGATGCCAATGGCGATAACTACTCAGAAGCTCCCGAACTAAAAGACAATTCTTTTGGTACAACTCTCTTTTATCTGCCCGCCGAAAACCAAAAAATATCAGTAAGCCTGAGCAGTATCAACGAATACCGCTTTGGCGGGGAAATTGTGGACAAACCCGCTTATCTCGCTAAACAATCCGAAGAGCGTACCCACAATATACTGATGGGTAGCCTGGATTATCAGATCAATTTCAACGACAAGAAAAGCTCGCTGATTTTCTACTACGGTGGGCAGCGCACCGACCGCGACCACTATACAGGCATTGTCCCTGATGGCGGACAAGACCTTGAAGACTTTCTGGCTAATCCTCCCTACGGCTTATCCAAAGTAATTACCCATCAGGGCGGGGGTCAGTATAATCACCGATTTGACAAATTTCTGGGCGGCTCTACCGTATTGACCGTAGGTTCAGAGTATGTTTATGATGATGTATTAGATCAGATTGAACCCTACAATTACCTAATTGACCAGACCACTACCGACTGGGGGTCATTTATACAAAACGACTGGGAGGTGACACCTCAGCTCAACTTTCTATCGGGTGTTCGGATAGACCAGCACAATCTGGTGGATCATACCATTGTGAGTCCAAGGCTTTCTTTGCTGTATAAATTACAGGAGACTACCCAGTTTCGGCTGGGCTGGGGCACCGGGTTCCGGGCACCGCAAGCCTTTGATACAGACCTACACATTGCCTTTGCCGGCGGTGGTGTATCCCGCATTTTGCTGTCGGACAATCTGACCGAAGAACGCTCCAATAGCTTTACCGGCTCCATCAATTATGATAAAGTCTCAGAGCATTTTATTGCAGGGTTTACGGTGGAAGGATTTTATACGTATCTCAGGGATGCTTTCTATCTTTTTCCGCTGGGAGAAGATGACTTTGGGCAACGGTTTGAAAAAAGAAACGGCAAAGGCGCTACTGTCAAAGGCATTACCGTAGAAGCAAGAGCTAACTTTGATTACGTCTTTGAAATTGATGCAGGCTATACGCTGCAATCCAGCTTGTTTGATGAGCCGGTAGAAAATATTGATGGCCTGCCTGCCAGAAAAGAGTTTCTTCGAACACCCAATCAGTATGGTTACGCCACGTTTACCTACACGCCAACCCAAAACTGGAGTGCCAGTACAAACATCGTATACACTGGCCCTATGCAACTGGCACATTTTGGTGGAGAAGGCACCGGGCAGGAAGAAGATGCATATACTACCTCCCCTTCGTTCGCCGAAATAAGCTTGAGACTAGGCCATACGTTTACGCTGGAGAAAGTGAATACCGGACTGGAGCTATTTGGTGGTGTTAAAAACCTGACCAATGCGTATCAAAGCGACTTTGATACCGGAAAGAACCGGGACAGCAATTACATTTATGGCCCGCTGTTGCCCAGGACATTCTTTGTAGGCTTGCGCGTCAAATCTTTGTAATCCTATGAAAAAACATGTAAAACACAACTTTCTGATACAAATGACACTGTGCCTTACCCTGATGATGGGTGGCCATGGTGCTTTTTCGCAGCCACTAGATCAGGTTCAATGGATGTCTTTTGAGCAGTTAGATGATTCTTTGAAGATGCACCCCAAGAAAGTGTTTGTAGACTTTTATGCAGACTGGTGCACCTATTGCCGGAAGATGGATAAGGTAGCTTTTCAAGACCAGCAGGTAGCTGCTGTCTTGAATACTGACTATTATGCCGTAAGAATGAATATTGAAACACCAGATACGGTTACTTTTGGCAACCAGGTGTTTATTAACGAGAGGATCAACAATCCCAATCCGGTGCACCAGATTGCCTTGCTGATGGCCAGCCGGAAGGGAAAACCCTTTTCGCTACCTGCGATGGTGGTGCTGAATGAAGATTTTGAAGCTACTGCCCGCTATTTCCAGTACCTGGATGCTGAGCAGATGATAAAGGTACTAAAAGATTAAAATTTTATAAAACGCATGAAATCAGAGTCTTTAAGTGAAGTACATGCTACGGTACGTACCGATAAAAAGGGATGGAGAAAAGTTCTGGCCTTTCTTGGCCCTGCCTATCTGGTGAGTGTGGGCTATATGGACCCAGGCAACTGGGCCACTGACATTGCCGGTGGCTCTGAGTTTGGCTACAAGCTGATATGGGTGCTGCTTATGTCCAATTTGATTGCACTGTTGCTGCAATCTTTGAGCGCCCGCCTGGGTATTGTCAGAGGGTTGGACCTGGCGCAGGCATCCAAAAATGCCTATCCCCGATGGGCCAATATCCCTTTGTATATCCTGGCAGAGATTGCCATTGCTGCCTGCGATCTGGCAGAGATTGTGGGCATGGCCATCGGGCTGAATTTGCTGTTTGGCCTGCCGCTGATCTGGGGCGTTTGTCTTACTGCCCTGGATACTATCCTGCTGCTTTATTTACTAAAAAAAGGGATGCGCACGATGGAGCTTTTCATCATTTCGCTCGTATCTATCATTGGTATTTCGTTCGTTGCCGAAATGCTGATCGTCAGTCCGGCCTATGGAGATGTGGTGAAAGGGTTGGTGCCTTCCGACCTAAACGGAAGTGCGCTCTACATTGCCATCGGCATCATTGGTGCCACGGTGATGCCGCATAACCTATACCTGCATTCTTCGCTGGTGCAAACTAGAAAAATAGACCGTTCTTTTAAAGGACTGAAGACAGCCATTAAGTACAATTTTATTGACTCAGCCATTGCGCTCAACCTGGCTTTTTTTGTGAACGCCGCCATCCTGGTGCTGGCTGCTGCTGCTTTTTATGTCAATGGCTACTTTACGGTGGCAGAAATACAGGATGCTTCAGAGTTGTTGGAGAATTTGTTTGGCAAGGCGGCTCCCACTTTCTTTGCCATTGCGCTGATTGCTGCCGGGCAGAGTTCTACCATCACTGGCACGCTGGCCGGGCAGATCGTGATGGAGGGGCATTTGAATTTGAGAATCCAGCCCTGGCTGAGACGTCTGATCACCCGATTGCTGGCGATTATACCAGCCTTGTTCACGCTTATCTACTTTGGCGACCAGGCACTGGGCAGGCTGCTGGTGCTTAGCCAGGTAGTTCTGAGCCTGCAACTGGGTTTTGCTGTCATCCCGCTGATCCATTTCAATTCGGATAAAAAAACGATGAAAGAATTTGCCATCAGGCCCTGGGTAAAAATCCTGGCATGGGCGAGTGCGGCCATCATTGTATACCTTAATATTACATTAGTCATTGAAGAAATCACAACCTGGGTAGAGACTTCGGGCAACAACAAAATCCTCGTTTATGTCTTGGTGATTCCTTTTGTGCTGGCCTGTCTGGCACTCTTGGTATATGTCTTTATTCATCCTTTCCAAACTTCGCGTGCCGGCGACAGAAACCAGGTACCCCACGGTCAGGCGCAGGTCTTCACAGAAGATGAAACATTGAAAGGTTACACCCATATTGGC
>JBBSOG010000038.1:0-20411 GCA_038259985.1 Cytophagales bacterium | reverse complement strand
GAAAATTACCGATGTAGAAGCCTTTGTATTAAAATCGCCTTACGAAATCAAGTCACCGGAGGGCAGTGATGAGGCCCGGGGGGTTAAACACTGTCTGTTGCTGAAGGTTAGTACAGATGAAGGACTCATTGGCTGGTCCGATGTGGAAACGGCTCCTCATGTGGGCGAAGCAGTGGTGAATGCCCCGCAGAGTGGTGCCGAGGTGTTTGAAGGCTTGCGCGAACTGGTGATCGGAGAAGACCCCTTTGAGGTTGAACGACTCTGGGATAAAGTGTATCGGGGAAGCATCTACTATGGAAGGCGCGGAGTGGCCATACAGGTGCTCTCCGGCTTCGATATTGCCTGTTATGATCTGATGGGCAAAGCCATCGGTCGACCGGTGCACAAACTGTTGGGAGGTGCCCGTCGGGATGAAGTGCGCGCCTATGCTTCTACACTTTTTCGCCCCACCCCTGACGCAATGAAGCAGGCTTGTGAGTTTTATCTCAAGCGGGGTTTCACGGCGGTGAAGTTTGGCTGGGGTGTCTTTGGGCAAGACCGTAAGCAGGATATCGCCCTGGTGGCTGCGGCCCGGGAGGCACTCGGCCCTGATATTGAATTGCTGCTCGATCCGGGCTGGATGGTCAACCGTAGTGCCTACGATGCTATTGAGCTTTGTCGCGCCCTTGAACCGTATGATATCTTCTGGCTGGAGGATTTTTTACATCCCGAATGCTACGACGGCTACGCGAAGGTGAAAGCGGCGGGGGTCAAAACCCGGCTGGCCGCGGGTGAGCAGGAAGCTACCGCCTGGGGGTTCCGGGAACTGATCAACCGGGGCGGGATTGATGTGGTACAACCTGACCTCTCTCGCTGCGGCGGCTTCACGCACGCCCGAAAGATCGCCTGGGAAGCAGAACATGCCGGGGTAGATGTATGTCCGCACGCCTGGCTGACCGACCTGCTGACCGCCGCCAGTCTTCACTACAATGCGGTATTGCCGCGGGCTCTTTTTCTGGAATACAATGTCAGTGAAAACCCGATGCTGCGCGAAATTATTCAAAACCCCGTACGCATGAATGAGCAGGGGTTTATCCCGGTACCACAAGGACCTGGCTTGGGCATTGACATCAATGAGAATGCAGTCCGTAGGTTTCAAATTAACTAAATTAATCTGATGCAGAACATTAAAAATCAAATAATTTCCCCTGATCAGGCCGCTATATGGTGGCTGGGTCAGGCTGGATATATCCTTCGTACTTCGCAGGTGACGGTGGTCATAGACCCTTACCTTTCGGATTCCGCTGCGGCTGGTGCGCCCGAATTTTCCCGACAATTCCCTCCACCGATGGAAGCGGAGGAACTGCAAGCAGATATTTACATCATTACCCACGATCATCTTGACCATCTCGACCCGGAAACGCTGCGCCGTTATACGGCCAAAGCGGAGACTTGGTTTATAGGTCCGCGGCTGGTCGTGAAGAAACTTGTGGCCTTGGGTATTCCGGAAGAGCGTCTGGTGCGGATTGATGTCGGTGAATCTCAAACTGTAGGCGGAGTGAATATCAGTGGTGTTTTTGCTTTACCGACAGGAGCCGATGTACTCGATACTACGGGCTACCTCTTAACATTCGCGAACGGACGAAGTGTCTATCATACCAGTGATACGGCTTTTCACCCACTGGTGCTGGCCGCGGCTCCTCAGCAACCGGAGGTAATGTTAGTCCCAATTAATGGCAAGTGGGATAATCCAGGACCGGAACAGGCGGCTGAATTTGCCGCTGCGGTACATCCGAGGTTCGTCTTTCCCAATCATTACGATCTGATGGCATTGAATGCTGAAAACCCCGAAACCTTTCGCTGGTTTTGCGCGCAGAAGAAAGTGACCGCCCAGTGCGTAATTCCCGAGCTTATGCAGCCTTTTGTGTGGAACGCAAAAACAGCATGATGAATATACTTGATCCAATGATCTAACAACTAATTTTTTATGGAAACAAATGCCAAATCTTCCAACGGAAGCCCCTCAAAGCACAGTGGCAACCCAACGTTTGCTAACGATACCGAACGCTTTGCCTGGATTCGGGATAACCTCTACGTTCCCGTAGTATGCGATGTCCTTGACTCAATGGGACACCGAAATCAGTCCATGCATCATCGCTTACGTCCCCTCGATCCCAATGCCAGTACCATCATTGGGCGCGCCCGGACATTCCGCTGGATGGACACGGATTATGTGGAAGAAGAAGATCCGTACGGGCTGGAAATTGAGGCGATGGATTCTCTGGGAGCGGGAGATGTGGTAGTACACTCTACGGACCCTGCCGGGACGAATGCGCCCTGGGGGGAACTGATGAGCACGGTTGCCAAACGAAACCAGGCGGTAGGCTGCATCTGCGACAGCATGGTTCGCGACTGCCGCAAAATTATCGCGCTGGATTTTCCGGTATTCTACACCGGTATTCGTCCCCTGGATAGTTTAGGGAGAGGACGGGTGATGGCCTATGATGTGCCAGTGCGCTGTGGGGATGTGCTGGTGCAACCGGGAGAACTGATATTTGCTGATTTTGATGGCATCGTGGTTATTCCGCGCGAGGTAGAGGAAACTGTACTACATCAAGCCTACGATAAAGCGACGAAAGAAAATCATTCCCGACGAGATTTGTTGAAAGGCGACTCCCTGCGGGCTGTTTTTGATCGATATAAAGTCTTATAATGACGGATAATCCTCTAAATATACTTTGTGTGGCCGCGCATCCGGATGACACCGAGATACTTTGTGCCGGCACGCTGGCCCGCTATGCCCAGCAGGGGCATCAGGTGACAATGGCTGTGTTTACCACTGGTAATATGGGTGATGCTCACATAGCCCCAGCTGAGTTAGCCATCATTCGGGAAAAAGAAACCCGGGATGCGGCGGCCCTGATCAATGCTCAGGTCATTTGGGGTGGGGTGGATGATGAGCATGTATTCCCTAGCCAAGATCAACGGCGACTGATGATCGATATCCTGCGGGAGGCCGATCCTGATGTTATTTTCACTCACTCACCCAACGATTACCACCCCGATCACCGCTATGTGGGGCAGTTGGTTTTTGATGCTTATTTTCAGAAAGGGCTACCCCATATCCCAGGTCAGTCGCGTCCGGCCTGTCGGTTTGGGCAGGCTCCCATTTACTACATGGATAACCTGGGAGGGATTGCTTTCTTTCCTACCGAGTACGTGGATGTCAGTGACATGATGGAAACGAAGCTGGCGATGCTGAGGTGTCATGCCAGTCAACTGACCGCCATGCAGGAACTGGCCAACACCGATATTTTAGATATGACAAAAACTCAGGCTCGTTTTCGGGGCTTCGCCGCCGGATGCCAGTATGCCGAGGCATTTACGCGGCTGGAAGCCTTTCAACGAGGGGCCACCACCCGTATTCTTCCATGAACTTCCACCTTTCTTCTATCGATGTGGCCATTGTCGTAGTGGCTACCCTGGTGGTGGTGATCATTGGTTTGCTGGCTGCCCGAAAAGTGGAACGAACGACCCAGGGGTATTTTCTGGCTTCAGGCAATATGTCCTGGTGGCTAATCGGGGCTGGTTTTGTCTCAACCAGCGTATCCAGTGAGCAGATCGTAGGGACGATCGGGGCTACCTATCAGGGTGGGCTGGCCATTGCCAACTGGGAATGGTGGTGCTTGCCCACCTATCTGATGATGATGATTTTCTTTATCCCGATGTACCTACGGAATAAGATCATGACCGTGCCTGAGCTGCTGAATCGCCGTTTTGGTCCAGCCTGTGGGGCGATCTACAGTACAGTGATTCTCTTCGGCTACGTATTCGTATTTCTTCCTCCGGTGCTTTACGGTGGTAGTCTCACGCTTAGTGAACTCACCGGGTGGCCGCAGTGGTATGTCCTCATGGGCATTGCACTGCTCACTGGAAGTTACACCTTGCTGGGGGGCCTGAGTTCGGTGATGTGGACCGATGCCATTCAATGCGTTATGCTCATTGGGGGCGGTGTTGTTCTTTTTTTCGTTGCGCTGGATCAAATCCCCGGAGGCTGGGGGGCTATGGTTGAGGCAGCACCCGAGCGGTTTCATCTCTATCAACCCCCTTCTGATCCGGAAGCCCCGTTTCTCGGATTGGTCATGGCTTCTTTCGGAGTGTTTCTGTTTTACCAATCGTCTAATCAGGTAATGATCCAGCGCATACTTTCGGCCCGAAGCACCTGGGATGGCATGATGGGAATCGTTTTTGCTGGTTTTATCAATATAGCTCGTCCGCTGGTAACCTGTCTGTTGGGCCTCATTGTATACCATTGGGTGGATGTACTCCACCGCGGACCTTCTTTACTTCCGGACAATCAGGATCAGGCGTTTCCGTATGCATTGCAGATATTTGCGCCCTCCGGCTTGCGGGGCGTTATTCTGGCTGGCTTTTTTGCTGCCATCATGTCCACGGTCAGCTCATTGGTCAATGCGATCGCCACGATTTTTTCGCTGGATGTCTATCAGCAGTACTGGCGCAAAACCGCGGGTGACCGAGAATTAATTATTACCGGACAGTTATCCGGCGGAGGTGCTCTGTTGATCGCTTCGCTGATGGCACCGTTAGTAGCCAGTGTGGGCCTATTTGCCTACTTCCAAACGGGAATCACTTACATGGCTACCCCTTTTATATCCGTGCTGCTAATGGGAATATTCTGGCGAAAAACGAATTATCGAGGAGCCCTTGCCGGCCTCATCGGCGGCTTCATCATTCAGATTGGCCTAGTCTTTTTGTTATGGCTGGGGGAAATAACTCTTCATTGGCTGTACGTGGGAGCAATTGCTCAGGCGTTGACCATGATCCTTATCGCAGTGGTTTCGGTATACACACCCACCCCGGCTGCCGAGCAGGTGAAGCCTTTTCTCTGGCGTCCATTCTGGCTTCGGCAATTAAATGAAGAGACCCGAAGTCGCCCCTGGTGGCAAAAGATATCATTATGGCTGGCCTTATACACCCTGGCCTGGGCCTATATCTACTGGCGATTCTGGTGACCACGAGGTGGTCTTGTTGTTGATCATAAGTTTATAGATTTTCCGGAAGAGTGCTGCTCACTTTCCAGTACTGTGACCGGTACTCCTGCGGTGCAAATTGCTTAAACTTTTTAAATTGCCGATAGAAGAACGTGCTACTTTCGTATCCGCAGGCATAACAAATTTCAGCCACCTGCATATCCGTCTCGATGAGCAGGCGACAGGCGACATTTATTTTGTATTCATTTAAAAACTCAAAAAAAGATTTTTTCATCGTCTTACTGAAGAACCGGGAGAAGTACTCCCCGCTCATTCCTAGTTCCTCTCCAATATCCGCTAAGGTTATCTTGCGCTGGTAGTGAGCTTTAATATAGTGATAAACCTTATTGATTCGCTCATTATCAATATGGTTAAAGCTATGGTCAAACCCGTGCTCACATAAATAATTGCTTTGGCCATACTGACCTAGCTTATTCAACAGTTGAACAAAAAGAATCAGTCGGTCAAAAGGGGGCAGGCTGGTCAGGCGCACAAAATCTTCTCTTAAGTCCAAAGCCGTGGAGGCGTTGTATTTCACTCCTTTGTAAGATGACATCATTAATTGTCGGATGGTTTCAAACTCCCGAAATTGCATCAGTCCGCTTTCGATAAACTCTTGTTTCCAGTAGATGACAATGGCCCGGGAAGACGGGCCGGAGTTATCATGGTTGACCCAGCAGTGAGGCAGGTTCGGTCCAAGTAGTACCAGGTCATTCTCGAAAAAGTTTTCCACGCTATTTCCCACGTATCTCACCCCCGGATTTTCCAGGATGTAGGTAAGTTCATATTCGGGGTGGTAATGCCAGGGATACTCAAACCCCTTATCCTCTTGCTGCAATACGTTAAGCGAGATAGAATCTAAATTAGGAATAGGTTTGTAAAGTGCTTTCATATGATCAGGTTTAGCAATTTAAAATCACTACGAAATAGTGTATTAATACGACAATATTGACGATACAGATAGTCAGTTATTAAAGTATTTTTGGTAGAGAATTTATTTAATTATTGCTCAATATACAGATTACGATGCTGTAATGTTATTAATTAAAACCATTCTATGTATTTAATTACTTTTTAAGGCTGTTACTCACTTTTAGTAGATCAGTAGAACGGCGTTATACAAGCACTATTTTGTACTTACATCTAGTTTTCTCTTTTCGTGACTCTAACCATTCATTTGATTATGAAAAAACTTCTACAAATCTACGCTAACGATTCATTAATTGATGAATTAAAAGTATGGCAATTGTTCATAGAGGGCAACAAGCATGCACTTTCTAAAATCTTTATTAGTCAATATAGCTATCTCTTTTACTATGGTATTAGTTTGACATCTGACGAAGATATAGTTAAAGATTGTATTCAAGATCTTTTTGAAAAGTTGTGGAATAAGCGAGAGAATTTAGTAAATATCAGCGCTGTAAAGCCTTACTTAAAAGTAGCGCTGCGCCATCAGATTATCGATGAGATGGTGCAAGTTTCAAAAAGGGTTAATTCACATTCAACATGCTCAAATAATTTTACTTTTGCTTGTTCTCACGAGGATACAATTATCACCGAACAGAGAGAAACAGAACAAACAAAAAGGTTAAAGAAAGTGATGGAAATCCTTACTAAAAGGCAAAGGGAAGCTATTCAATTAAGGGCTTACGAGGAACTTGACTACGACAAAATTTCTGAACTGATGTCACTAAATATTCAATCGGTTCGTAATTTAATTTATAAGAGTGTAAAAATTATTAGAAGCCATCACAACAGGATTTATTCTCGCTGAATAAATAACAATTAAAGCATGTTTTAAAATATTAAGCAACTATTCTATTAATTACTGACCTTTCACTTGTGAAAGATTTGGATAAATGATTTATGTTATTGGTGGAAATTTGTAGGATTTGTAGTTCTTCAAAAGCTGCTTTAGCCATTTTGAGATGTAATTTTGCTTTCAGGGCAAAATGATTAAGCTGTTCTTTGATTTTTAGCCGTTCAAGCTTGACAAAAGCTAGCATAGCAGCAAATATATGGTTGCGTTGAGTGGACTCCATCTTGGTAGGGGATTTACCTAGCAGAGCATTTTGTTTTAAAGATTTGTGCATCTCCTCTACCGCCTGGCAGCCCGGTTTCCATCGTTTTTGATAGATTGTAGTAATCTGATCGTAGTTGAGTTGCATATTGTTAGTGGCTAACCATAGTTCGGCCTGCGAGCGGTCTTTGTTTATAAAGAGTTGTTTGAGTAGTTGGACAGGAAAGTCTATTCCTTTGATCCAAACTACTCGGGCTTTGTGGCTTTCTACTGGGACATCGGATAGGCTGATAAAACGACCCTGTTGCTTGTCTTCCAAGCTTAGGGCTACCAAACGGTTGCCCTTCAAAGGACAAACAAAGGCCTTATTGAGCTTTTGATGGATGTACTTGAGCGTTTCTGAGGACGAAAACCAACTGTCGAACAAGACGCACTTGAACTGGACTTTGATGAGAAACACAATCCGGTGCAGGTGCTCAAGCACCATTTCGTTTTTTGTATTGGGACTACACCGCTTCTGCTGACCCGCTTTATCCGTGTAGTGTAGTGTAGTGTACTGTCTTACGAATCACTTCCCAGGCTAGTGGACAGTTTACTTGCCGGTCATCAGAATAGCTATTGATCATAAAATTAGGATATTAATTCCCTTGACAGTTTTGCTTTGCGTATGGTCGTAGTGATAAGAAATAACCTTATTCTCAGTAGAATGTGGTTTGGCTACAATCACATCACCAATAGATAGATAAGCCTGTGAGTATACTATCTTTCACACCAATGGCTTCATCTCCTGCTAAAACGCTTTGTTGTCTAGTTCGGGTTGGGACAGGCTATTACTGATATAGTCATGCTTTAGGGCATTGTCCAACATGGCCGACAGCCTCGTGACCGTAGCATGGCAGGGTGAGGACAATATATAATCCACGTAAAATTCAAAGGCATCCCATCTTTCCTTAATCAAAGATAAACTCTCCTATTAAAATATCTCTGTTTTCAAACTTTTTGATGAGCGAAAGGTCAGTCACTAAATACCCTTTTGTTCTTGATTCTCCTTTGTAATTTTGCCATATCTATCACCTGTTAGGCGGTCAACCTATTTCAGGGATATACAATCAGTCAATAATCATCATTCATTCTTAAGAGGTTCATTTTTTTTTACTAATTTGAGGCGCTGTTAAGATCACAACAACCTCAATTTTTTGTCTTTGGAAAATTTAGATAGACTCTGTGTCCACACCATCACTACCAAGCCCTGGCCCATAGAAGTAGCTGCTGAACATTTTGCGAAAGCCGGGGTAAGTGGTATCACCGTCTGGCGCGATGCCTTAGAGGGGCGTAATATCCAGCAGACCGGAGATATGCTTCGTCAACATCAGCTTGAAATTGTTTCACTATGTCGGGGAGGGTTTTTTCCCTCTACCTCTGCTGATAAAAGAAAATCAGCGATTGACGATAACAAAAAAGCCATAGACGAAGCGGCCGCCCTGGGTGCCCCGATGCTCGTGTTGGTCTGTGGTGCCGATCCCGGGCAGCCATTGTCTACTTCCCGCAAGCAAATCCGGGAAGGCATAGAAAGCCTCCTCCCCTATGCCGAAGCCAATCAAGTCAAGCTCACGATAGAACCACTACACCCAATGTACGCTGATACCCGTTCGGCTATTAATACTTTGGCCCAGGCCAATGATATGGCCGAAACCATTGATTCTCCCTGGGTCGGTATCGCCGTAGATGTATATCATCTTTGGTGGGATGATCTACTCAAATCCGAAATCATGCGTTGTGGCAGAAATGGGAATCTTTATGCCTTTCATATCTGCGACTGGAAATCCCCTACGGCAGATATGCTGCTGGACAGAGGCTTGATGGGCGAAGGCTGCATTAATGTACCGGAAATAAGAGGATGGGTGGAAGAAGCCGGTTTTGAAGGGATGAATGAAGTAGAGATTTTCTCTAATCATTACTGGGAGATGGACCAACAGGAATTTCTGGACAAGATTGTGAAAGCGTATTTGGAGAAGAGTTAAATATCCCGGGTTGGGAGGAAATGATGAAAGTATTAATTTTAGGAATCGCGATTATACTTAGCGCTTGTGTTGAAGCACAAGTTCATAAATTTGAAATTATTGAGTGCACAAATTCAATCCTACCAGAATTTGATGGGCAAGTAGTATCACTGATAGATAGCAATACGGGAGAAATATTGAAAGATACTTTGGTTGAAAAGGTTGAGAAGACAAGAAACATATTTAAGCCTTGTCGGCAATACATCTATACAGCAATTTATAGAGATAAAAATAACAATGTCATTTCTGATAGCAAAATCTGGATGATGTCTACCGGCAGGCGTTGGGAGTATCAGCCTGAAAAACAAGATGAAGTAGTAGTTCAGTTTGCATTTTCAAAAGAAAACATTCCTGAAATCAAAAAGCATTACGTAAACAAAAAAATTTTGGAAAGTATCACGTTTAGTGATCAAACAACAACAGGAATAATTGAAAATGTAAAGGAAGTTTGGATGCATCCTTTCAGATCAAATCAGTACAATTTTACGGAAGTGGCTGCATTTCCTCATGTTAAGTATCCTTTGGAAATAGGCAAAACGTGGACCTCTTAAATTTCAATTGGCGAAGGTTGGGGTGATTGGGAAAACTCCACAGTGAATAGTGAATACGAAGTAGTGGATAAAACAAAAATTAAAACTGAATTTAAAACATTTGATGATTGCTGGAAGGTGAATACAACATCATCTGCTTCCTTCGGAAAATCTCAACATAATTTCTGGTTTGACCAAGAATATGGATTTGTGAGAATGGAGTATCTTAATTATGAAGGGCAAACACTCGTTTTTGAATTAATTGATGTGATAGGGTCATAGGTTTTATCTAACATTAATGACCTTATTGATTCCTAATTAAACTAACGGTGAACACAAAACAGGAAAGATTACATAATGAAAACTAATTACGAACTGACGGCAATTATTGAGAAAGAAGGCGATGGCTATGCTTCTCTGTGCCCCGAACTGGACATAGCCAGCCAGGGTGATACTATTGAGGAGGCTAGGGCAAACTTAATTGAAGCACTAGAATTGTTTTTTGAAACCGCTTCAAAAGTGGAAATTTCTGAACGATTGCACGATGAAGTTCTCATTACGAGAGTGAAAGTATCCGTATAGATTTCATGAAGACGCTTTCAGGAAAGGATGCATGCAAAATACTGAAAAAACACGGTTTTACTAAGGTCAGGCAGAGAGGAAGTCATGTTGTGATGCAAATAAAAACGTCGGATTCAACAATTACTGTACCCATTCCTGATCACAAAGAATTAAAAAAAGGAACGCTGAGTTCTATCATTCGTCAATCAGGTATTCCTAAAAAAGAATTTGAATAAACCAACACAACCAATATCAACATAACATGAGCGAAACGAGCATCACTACCCACCGGGTAGGCATCATTATGAACGGCGTCACCGGACGCATGGGTACCAACCAGCACCTGATGCGGTCTATTGCTGAGATTATCAGGCAAGGCGGCGTGAAAATTAATGCAACCGAATACATTATGCCTGATCCTATTTTGGTAGGTCGCAACGCTGCCAAACTGCAAAAGCTTTGCAAGATGTCGGGCGTAGAGAAATACACGACCAATCTGAATGAGGTCATGCATGATGATCAATATTCTGTCTATTTTGATTCCCAGACTACCGGTCGCCGTGCTGATGCTGTGAAGCAGGCTGCTGAAGCCGGTAAGCATGTATACTGCGAAAAACCCACAGCGGTAGATACCCAAACCGCCCTGGATATCTATCATTTCTGTCAGGAGAAAGGCGTGAAAAACGGGGTAGTTCAGGATAAGCTTTTTCTGCCTGGTATGCGTAAAGTACAGCGCCTGATCCAAAACGGTTTTTTCGGAAAAATCCTTTCTGTTCGCGGAGAATTCGGTTATTGGGTTTATGAAGGTGACACCATTCCTGCCCAGCGTCCGTCATGGAACTATAAGAAAGAAGAAGACGGCGGCATCATCGTGGACATGCTTTGTCACTGGCGCTATGTGCTGGATGGTATTTTTGGCAAAGTCAAAGCGGTTTCCTGCCTGGGTGCTACCCACATTCCTGAGCGGGTAGATGAACAAGGCAACAAATACCAAGCAACTGCCGACGATGCTGCCTACGCCACTTTTGAACTGGAGAATGGTATCATCGCCCACTTCAACTCTTCCTGGACCGTCCGTGTTCGTCGTGATGATCTGCTGACTTTACAAATTGACGGTACCAAAGGTTCAGCCGTAGCTGGACTGCGCGACTGCTGGATACAGCATTATGGCAACACGCCCAAGCCTGTTTGGAACCCCGACATCAAACAGCCCATTGACTTCTATGAGGGCTGGTCAGAAGTCCCTGAACAGGAGTATCATGAAAATGCATTCAAAATCCAGTGGGAAATGTTTTTGCGCCACGTTGTCAAAGATGAACCCTTTCCTTATACCTTGCTGGAAGGCGCTAAAGGCGTACAACTCGCCGAAAAAGGTTTGGAAAGCTGGGCAAAACGCTGCTGGGTAGATATTCCTTCACTAAGTTAAAATAGTTCAGAGTTTGGTGTTCAGAGTTCAGAGTTTTGAACTCCAAATTTCTTTAACTGTGAACTCTGAACCCTAAACTTCATTTCATGAAAAAAGTAGCATTGATAACCGGCGGAAGCAGGGGAATAGGACTAGGCATTGCTGAGGAACTCGCCAAAGCAGGTTTTGATATCGCAATTAACGGGATGCGCCCGGCAGAAGCGGTAACAGAAGTCCTGGAAAAGATCAAAGGGTATGGTGTAGATGTACTTTACTGCCAGGGGGACATCGGCTCTACCGAAGCCAGGAAAAACATGCTTCAGCAGATCAAAGAACATTATGGCCAATTGAATGTGCTGGTCAATAATGCAGGCGTAGCCCCTAAAGAACGAAAAGACATTCTGGAAGCGAGCGAGGAAAGCTTTGAATACGTAGTAAAAACCAATCTGCAAGGCCCTTATTTTCTGACACAGCAAACGGCCAACTGGATGATAGCACAAAAACAGCAGAACAATGATTTTGAGGCATCCGTCATCAATATCTCATCCATTTCTGCCACCATTGCCTCAGTAAATCGGGGGGAATATTGTATCTCCAAAGCAGGGATGAGCATGATGACACTGCTCTTTGCTTCACGCTTAGGCGCTTATCATATTCCGGTATTTGATGTACGTCCCGGTGTGATCAAAACAGATATGACTTCAGGGGTTACAGAAAAATATGATAAACTCATTGAGGAAGGCTTATGTGCCACGCCGCGCTGGGGATATCCTGAAGATGTAGGCAAAGCTGTTTCAGCACTAGCGCAAGGCAATTTCCCCTACTCTACCGGACAAACCATCATGGTAGATGGCGGATTGACGATCCCGAGATTATAAATCAGCACTTTTTTATTAGATTTTTAAATTGATAGCGTGTTTCACTTTTCTTATTGAAAGCGAAAACTAGGAATTCTGAACTATAAACTAATAACAACTAAAATATGTCTTCATCAAAAAAAATGACAGCTTGGCGTATGCTCATTGTCTGCGCTTTCCTACTCACCATTGTTACTTTTACGCCCCTTGTCATTCCAAAGGGGGTTTTTGAGCCCAAACTGTTTGGCATGCCTTATACCTTATGGATGACCATTTTGATCACCATGCTGTATGTAGTTCTCACATTTATCGGAACCAAAGTTCACCCTGGCAAAGATACTGACAAATAACTATGACTACCTGGATTATCATTTTAGGCGCCCTCTACCTGGGTATGCTGGCCTTTGTAGCCACTAATTCTTTCAAGAAAAACAAAAACGCCGAAGACTACCTCTTGGCAGGTTCTAACATAGGCCTCATTCTTGGATTTCTCACCTTTGCCGCCACGCTTTTTAGCACATTCACTTTGCTGGGCATGCCTGACTTTTTTCGGATCAATGGAATCGGGGCATGGATATTTCTGGCAGTGTCTGATGGTGGCATGGTTTTCCTTATCTTGTGGTGGGGCTATCATCTGCGCAAAAAAGTGGCTGAAAAAGGATTTAATGGCGTAGCTGGTCTTCTGATTAAATGCTATCAAAACAAATGGGCGGGATACGTAAGCTTCGCTGGGGTATTTTTGTTCTTGGTGCCCTATGTAGCCATACAGATCAGGGGTATTGCGATCTTCCTAACGGCTGTGTTTCCCGACGCGATGCCTTTCTGGGGCTGGGCCATTGCCATCGTTGCTATTATGCTCACTTACAGCGAAATCGGCGGGCTCAAAGCCATTATGCATGCCGACGCTATACAGGGGCTTACCTTGCTCATTGTTACCTGGATTATCGGGATTCGCTGTGTAGATTACTTTGGTAACCTGGAAAATATGTTTGATCAGGTAGAGGCAGTGAATGCGTCGCTACTTTCAACCCCTGGGCCTACTGGCCTATTTAATGTTCAATTCCTGGTCGCCTCTTTTCTGGTCATCCTTTTTATTCCGGTAACCCAGCCCCAATTGACCATCCGGCTAGTGATTATGCGCAATCTCAAGACTACCCACATGATGGCCGTAGCCGTAGGTATTTTTGCTATCCTGATCATTTTACCCACTGCATTCATCGGGATGTACGGGGCAGTCCGCTACCCTGACCTGGCCACCGCTGATTTTCTTTCCCGGGTACTGTTATACGAGCAACCGGATTTTATCGCTGCCATTGCAGTAGTTGGCTTGCTGGCTGCCGGTCTTTCTACTACTGATTCTCAGATATTCGCATTGGGTACGGAAGTCCGTTCGTTGCTGAAGGGAGATGAAAAAAAGATTCTTAGCATTACCCGCTATTCCATTTTTGGTTTCGCGGTCGTAGCCCTTATTTTCTCTGTACTCGCCAGTGATCAGTTGGTCATGCTGGCCCGCGTAAGCTTTGCCGGAACTGCCATGCTGGCACCCATGATACTGACCGGAGTGCTGAGCAAGAAAGCTATGGGAAGTGAAATTATCATTGCTACCGCTATGGCGCTGCTTATTTTTATTCTCTCTTTGTTGGGGGTTGTTCCCTCAGAAATTGGCCCGGTTAGATTGGATTTGCTGCTGTTAATTCTGTTGGGTGCTTTTAGCGCCATCTCATATCAGTTGCGTAAATAATTTTGGGTTTTAGTAAAATATTTTATCACAATATGTGACATAAAGTCTATTATTTCCTTAGATAAAGACAAAGTGACAGGCTAATATGGCTGCTAGAGCCCTATGTATTAATGGTACAAGATTTGACTATTAGTGAGTTGAACTAATGGAAAAAATGATGAAAAACGTACTTAAAGACTTTGTTCATCAGTTTGAAAAGATGAACACCGTCGGTGGTGGCGTTGCGCTAACCACCGTAGATATAGATAAAAAACCTGATCATTTAGCAATTAATATCAGTACTCCGACTATTGGCAGTGAGGCATTCAATATATTTATCAGGGGAAATCAGTTAGTCGTATACTCAGTGCTTAGTAAGGTAGATTTGTTGGAAGATGAAGCAAAGAAATCTGCACGCCATACGGTACCGCTATTTAACCGCGTTTTTGAAATTCCTCCGATGGTGGACAGGGCTCAGATTGATGCTGTTTACGATCATGGTGTACTCAAGGTGCTTTTACCCTACAGTGAAGACGGTGAAATTATGAAATTGAAAAAAATCAATATCAGGGAATACTAACGAATTATTAACGATTAACTCAAGTTAAAACCGGGTCATTTGATCCGGTTTTTTTTATTTATCCACCTTTTCAAGTTTTATATTATTTAGCAATACAGGCATTGTTTAGATGATTATTTTGAATCATACAACATTGCAAAATATTATTTTGATAATAAGGTGTAATTAGCAATATATTACATCATTCAAGTACTGAAAATAATCCTAATTTTGTAAATCTATTAGTAAATTATTTCGTATATTTTAATAAAATGGCAATAAATTTACTCTAATTTACTCAATTTTTATCATATCTTTAAATATTGGGTAGTTCATTACATCATTACATTTGCATTGTTGCTAGACATTAAGTTGTTCAATAAGGTAAGTATAGTGATAAATTTGCCTTGACTCACCAAATATAATTTGGTAGTAAGCTCAAAAAACACTGATTAATATGAAGAGGTATTTACTTTTTTTTGCCACAATATTAACTTTTCCCTTAACAGCGTATCCTCAAATCTCTAATAGTAGTACTGACTGGAATTCTGGGATAGTAATTCTCAATAATAAGGAAATCGTTAAAGGAGCAATCAGCTACGATTATGCCCGTGATATCGTCATGTGCAAAGAAAATGAAACCATCCGAACTTTTTCCCCACATCAGGTTAGCTCTTTTAAATATTTTGATGAGGCAGAAAGCCTTTTTCATGATTTTGTCACTTTGGGCGTAGAGGTGCACCCATCTTATCAACACATAGCTTTTTATGAACTTGTGCTAGAAGGTGATATCAATTATGTAAGAAAGCGTAACCGCTTTCCTGCTATTCAGGCTAAAGAAGGATACTTGGCTTTGCAAAACAGTCAATTGAACGAGCATAAGGTATGTTATGAGTATTTTGTGCATTATAATGATCAGCTAATTAAAGCCAGAAGGTTTAAGAAGGAAGTTTTACCGCTGATGAAAAGTAAAGAGAAAAGCATACAGGCATTCATGAAAGCCAATCATCTGCGACCTTATGACATTGGAGATCAAATAGAACTGGTGGAGTATTACAATGATATCAGCGGTCTTAGTAAGCAAACTGCTAATCTCAGCCCCAAAAAGCATAATCAGTTTAAATCGGTTGTAGATTGATTTGTTGTTGTTGATCATCTTAAAGCCCTTGTTTCAATCCAACAAGGGCTTTTTTGTGCTAACGAGTTTCTACTTCTAACCAAAAAGTAGTTAATTCGCTACCTATGTCCCGCATCTTAGAAGTCAGCCACGTTAGTAAGCAGTATGAAGGAAATACGCAACCCGCAGTTCAGGATGTTAGTTTTTCATTAGAACAAGGCCAAATTCTGACCCTTACCGGGGAAAGTGGCTCTGGCAAAACTACTTTGTTAAAAATCATCGCCGGACTCATTGAAGCTGATCAAGGGAAAGTTTATCTCCACGATAATTGGGTCAAAGGGCCATCTCGTAAGCTGGTACCTGGCCACCCGGATATCAAAATGGTATATCAGCATTATGAGCTGTCGCCTAACCTGAATGTGCGGCAAAATATCATGCGCATACTGCGCGCTTACGTCAAAGAATATCAGCACGAACGTGCCACAGAATTACTGGAGATTTGTAAACTAAGCCATCTGAGTGGGCACTATCCCCGGGAACTTTCAGGAGGGGAAAAACAACGTGTCGCCCTGGCGAGAGCCATTGCGGAAGAACCTGTATTGTTGTTAATGGACGAGCCTTTCAGCAATATTGACCTTAGCTTAAAAGCACATTTAAAAAGAGAAATCAACGGAATTTTAGAGGCTTTGAATATCACCGCCATCATCGTTTCCCATGATCCACAGGATGCGCTTTCTATGGCGGATACGGTAGCCGTGATGCGGCACGGGGAGTTGCTCCAAATGGATAGTCCAGAAAATGTTTATACGAAACCTTCCAGTGCTTATGTGGCGCAGTTATTTGGCCATTGTAACATGATCAACACAACTGCTCTCAAGAAAGCATTTGAGGTGCCTGACGACGGTCTCCTTTACGGCATTCGTGCAGAGGATTTGCACATCACTAAGCAAACAAACCAACGGAAATCAAAAATAAAGAGTATCCGTTTTATGGGGGCTTTCTATGAAGTAACCGTAGAAATTGCCCAGCAAAGTTTGATGATACATCAACAGGTTCATCACAGCAAAGTAGGAGATATCGTTTACTTAGAATTTACCCCAGAAAAGCTTATCTCCATGCCTATTCCAAAAAACTTAACTTAACTTTTTATCTGTTTCCTCTTTTTTAGCACCGATAATCGGCGAACGTTTGAAGGTGGCATTTTCATCAAACAACTTACGGTAGGTAGCCAGCGTCCTGCTTTTTATACAGCCCAGTGCTTCCATTACGCGAATCATATTTGGGTTAAAGTCCCCTACCCAAGTGGCGATGTAGTTATCATATTTGTAGTTTTTCACTTTTAGCGCCTTGCTTTGAAGGGCGTCAAAGATCAAGCCTTCTACACCCCTTGCCTGGTACTTCCTCTTCACACCTAAGGCCACTCCATAACACGAATGAAACTTCATCGTCATCTTGAAATAAAGAAATTTCAACTTACCCCAAAGATTCATATTGTCCCCCACCTTTTGGTAGACCTCATTGATATTGGGCAGCGTGATCATAAAAGCGATGGGTTCATTATCATAGTACACAAAATAGATAATTTCTTCATCAGCCACCGGCTTGATCTGTCTCAACATCGCCAGGGCTTGCTCTTCTTTCATCGGTTTAAAACCGTCATGCGTTTGCCAGGCATCGTTATAAATTTCAATGAAATGCTTGGCAAAAATTTTTGCCTTGCTCTTTTTGAAATTAATTATACGGTAATGGCCATCTTTTTTTAAGCGGTCAGCCCGGCGCTGATAGATTTCTGGTAAAGGATTATAATAGGATTTGTCAAAAACAATCTGGTTATAATATACCTGAAAGCCATAGTTCTCAAACAGCCTTACATAATACTCGGGACTGTAGTTTTGTCCGTAATAGGGTGGCTTGTTAAAGTTATCTACAATCAGACCCCAATATTTATTATTCTCACCAAAGTTGATGGGGCCATCCATGGCCTCAATATCTCTTTCCTGCAACCAGGTTTTGCACTGGTCAAACAATACATTGGCGGCTTCCTGATCGTCAATGCATTCAAAGAAACCCATGCCACCGGTAGGTTGATCGTAGGTTTTGGCGCGTCGCCAGTTAATAAAAGCAGCCACCCGGCCAACTACATCACCTACTGTATTGCGCATAATCCAGCGGATAGCTTCTCCGTGGCCAAAGTAAACATTATGGTTCTTATCAAAAACCTGCTCCACTTCTTGCCGGATATGCGGTATAAAGTTGGGGTCTCCCGCATAGATATTGAAAGGAAGCTTGCGAAATTCTTCTATCTGCGCAGCAGTTTTGACCTCTTCCAGAAAATACTTCTGGGAAACTTGAGAGGTTTCGTTCACATTATTGGTTGAGGTAGCCATGTTTTTTGAACCATTCATAACATTCTTGGATTGCGGTTTCTATCGGTGTTTGAGGCATATTGAGCTCTTCAATTGCCTTTTTTGCTGTAAAATAATGCCCGTCACAAGATACGACAGCCATTTTGTAACTGACATTGGGCGTAATGCCAAAAAGTTTCCCAGCTATCGTGCCTCCCATGCCAAAGGCTTTGGTAGCCCAGGGAGGAATGGCAAGCCCAGGAGGTTTCTTGTCCACTACTTTTGCTATTTTAGTAAACATCTCCTGGTAGTTAAGGTTTTCGTTTCCCAAAATATAACACTCTCCGGGCTTTCCCATGGTCAAAGCGTTGGCAATAGCAGTAGCCGCGTCACCAACATATACATAGTTTTTCCCTCCAATAGGATAGCCGGGTACTTTACCCTTTGCCACAGCAATGACCATCTTCCCTGAACTGGGCTTGAAGTCGTTCGGCCCGATCATAAAAGTTGGGTTTACCACCAGAAAGGGGTAGCCATGCTCACGTGCTTCTTTCAAAACAATTTGCTGCGCCTGGTACTTAGTTTCCATGTAGCCAATGCCATATTGCTCAAACTTGGGCGGAGCTGTCTCATCGCCGGGATTTTCTCTGGTGCCAAAGCCTAATGAATTGGCAGTGCTTACAAATATGCCTCTTTTTACCTTAGCTTTCTTAGCAGCTTCTACCATGTGAAGTGTTCCCAGCACATTAGTTTGAACATAATCCTGAGAGCGGTCCGGCCATTGACGGGTGTCCGCTGCTGCGTGGATGACGGCATCGCAACCAGCTACCCCTTGGATCATTTTTTCCTGGTCGGTGATATCACCCTGAAACTTCTCAAAATTAGGATGCTCACCCAGGAGCGCAGCTTCAGAAGAATTATGGAACAGTCCCCTGACTTGGTGTCCGCGTTTCAGCAGTTCTATCGCTGTATTACTTCCCAGCAGGCCGCTGGTACCGGTCAAAAATATTTTCATTTTACTATTTGAGAATCTTTAGCTTTCAAAATAGGCAAATACGTTAGTGCAATTTTTCGGGGATTTTCTCATCAGGATATTCTTCATGAAATCCTTTCCAGTATTCTTTGACCGTGCTTTTCATGTCTTTGCTGAGCATCAGTATACCGAAGAGGTTCGGCAACGTCATCAGGGCAATGGTAATGCCCGATAGTGTCCAGATAATGGTGGTGTCGGCAAAGGAGGCCAGGAAGAAACCTACGACATACAAGATCCGAAAGACATTCACATACTTTACCCCGAAAAGATAAGTAGTGGCCCGGTCTCCGTAGTATGACCAGGAAATTGCTGTTGAGAAAGCAAATAACAACAGCCCAATGGAGATGATGTACTGTCCGAACCTGCCAAAATAAGAGCGGGTAAAGGCCTCCGCCGTCAGCGGGGCGCTATGCAAGAGCGATGCCCCTCTAAGCACTATGCCCTGGTTTTCTTCTTTCTTCAGGTCCAGCTTTCCCTCGGTGATATTGATCTCTCCGCTGAAGGGTTTACTATTAAGATAGACCTCCACATCTTCCGCTACCGATCGGGCGTGCATCAAAGTCACTTCACTTTGAATCTCCCCGTTTTCAATTAGAAGTTGTCCATCAAAAGCATCAACGGCCTCCCCGTTGATCAGAAGTCCATAAAGTTGTTGCCGGTCAGCTTCGTCATTTTCTTGCAAAGCACCGTTGATGATCAGCAGGTCGGCACTTTCAAAGCGGTTGGTAAATTTTTCATTCCATACACCGGAGGTAAGAATCACCAGTCCGGTGATGCTACAGATGATAATGGTATCAATGAAGGGTTCCAAGATAGCCACCAAACCTTCTGACACCGGCTCATGGGCGCGGGCAGCGGCGTGAGCAATGGGGGCAGAACCTTGGCCCGCCTCGTTAGAAAACAAGCCCCGGTTAACACCCCGGTTGAAGGCAAAAGCAATGCTAGCGCCCAGAAAACCACCCGTAGCGGCTGTTCCAGTGAACAGATCGGAAAATATAGCGGCAAAGGCAGCAGGAATCTCCCCAATATTATAAAAGATGACCGCCAGCGCCCCAATAATATAGACGGCTGCCATTAAAGGCACCAGACGTTCGGTTACTTTAGCAATCCGGGAAATCCCGCCGATAATGACAAACCCAAGAATGAGCGCCAGCACCGCCCCGGTCAGCATCTG
>JBBSOG010000037.1:0-20432 GCA_038259985.1 Cytophagales bacterium | reverse complement strand
GATACATGCCATAAAGAATGCGCTGTTCCAACTCGTCTTTTGCTTCAAGCCATCCCCGATAAGTGATGAGTTCTTCAAAAGAAACCGGATAAAGGAAATATTCAAATTTTCTGCCGGTCAAAGGTTCGTTGATTTCGCTGGCAATGTCCAGACTAGATGAGCCAGTGACAATAAGCTGTTTGTCCGGCATTGTATCGGTAATGAGTTTGAGGGTAAGTCCTATATTTTTTACCCGTTGCGCCTCGTCAATAAAAATCATTCTTTTTTTGCCAAACCAGTGCTGCAAGCGAGCTGAACCAATATCGTTAAGCGCATCACGCACCATCGGTTCATCACAGTTTAGATAAAGCGCCTCATCTTGACATTCCTCATAGAATTGTCTAATCAGGGTAGTCTTTCCGGTTTGTCTCGCCCCGAGGATAATGATGGCTTTGCCTTTGAAGAGATGGTTGACAATAATTGGATGGAGTTTGCGGAAAATCATAATTTAAGTGATTGTAATCACGTAAATATATAAATTTAAGTGATTACAAACATCTAAATTGCGTTCTATCTGCTAAATATTATGCTGTAAAGAATAGAAAACTTTCCAATAGTCCGTATCCGGTAAAGGTGCTACAAAACTGACTTCCTTTTTTTGAACTGGATGCACAAAACTTAAGCTCCGGGCATGTAAGGCTATTTGCTGATCAGCATTGGGCGTGGGATAGCCATATTTAAGATCCCCTTTGATGGGGCATCCCATGGCTGCCAGTTGTACCCTGATCTGGTGTGAACGACCCGTGAGCGGTCTAACTTCCAGCAAAAAATCTCCTTTCTGCTGTGCTTTGAGCGCGTAATCGAGTTCAGCTCTTTTGCTGTCGGCGACTTCATTGTTAAATGTCTTGGTCACATTGCGGTTGGTATCTTTTTGCAACCAGTGTATCAGTTTGCCTTCGGTTTCCTCCGGTTGGGAAGAAATGACCGCCCAATACGTTTTCCGCACTTCTTTGGTTTGAAAGAGAAGGTTCATCCGGCTAAGTGCTTTGGAAGTCCGTGCCAGTACCAGCACGCCGCTCACCGGCCTGTCCAGCCGGTGTACTACGCCCAGGAATACAGCTCCCGGCTTCTTATATTTTTCTTTGATATACGCTTTTCCGGCTTCCACAAGGGGCTCATCTCCCGTGATATCACCTTGCACCAGTGTTCCAGCCTGCTTATTGATCACTAGCAGGTGATTATCTTCATATAAAATATTCAGTGCTTCCATAAAAAATCGGCTACAAAATAAAAAAACTGCTTCCCCATAAGAAAGCAGTCTTGAGTTTTTTTAAAATGTCTGAGAATTTAGTTCTGGTTTTGATCCTGGGATTGTTCTTCCTGGACCAGCTTAGTGACTTGTTCCTGGACTTTGGGGCTATTCTGGTAAGCCATCATGATTTCCCGGTAGGCGGTAAATTCCATGCCTTCGGATTCAATCACTTTGGCAATTTCTGATTGGGTCTCCCGCTGTACGTCCATTATTTTCTCTGCTGCTTTGGTAAAAGTCTGCATTTCTTCATCTGAAGCCTCCACATCAGCCTGGGGGTCTTGCTGGGCAGTAGCAATTTCGTTGAACCGATTGATGTCCATTTCTTCTTCCTCAATGGCCTGGATCATTTTCTGTTCAGCGGTCTGCTGCACCTGCGCGACACTTTTGTTGACCTGTATAAATGTCTTCAGTTCTTCATCGGTATAGTCTTCTTTTACCTGGGGTTGCGCTTGTTCAGTACCGGGAACATCCTGCGCATATACATCGGCAAAAGAAATGGCAAAAACAGCCATCAGGGCAAAAAAATTGAGTTTCATCGTCTTCATAAGTTAGTCTTGTTAGTGACAAAAAAAATTGTTTATAAGCAACTTACTCAAGATGAAGGAAAGGGTTGCCAAATAGGCCAAGAATAATTGCATTTCTTCAATAATATTTGAAATTTTCAAATAAATTATCTGAATACTACAATTGTAAAATTGTATTTTTCCCTCCAGCTGTTTTAGTACTCAGAGGTAAAATGGAAATCAATCTCTGGGAAATTGTCCTGCACCATCTGTAACCATGCTTTGGTTTCTGCCATAAACACAAACTTACCGTCTTTGTCCTTGGCGATGTAGCGCTCTTTGGAACGGATGAACTCCTTTAGTTTTTTCGGGTCTTGGCTGCTGATCCAGCAGGCTTTATGCAGATTGATAGAATGAAAAGTACACTTGGCCCCATATTCATGCAGCAGGCGGTACTGGATTACGTCAAATTGCAATATCCCCACGGTACCTACCACCCTTCTGGAACCCATCTCGTAAGTAAAAAGCTGGGCTACGCCCTCGTCCATCAGTTGGTTCAGCCCCTTGTCCAATTGCTTACTCTTCATAGCATCCTGGTTGATCACTTCTTTGAAAATCTCCGGTGAAAAACTAGGAATTCCTTTAAAAGTCCCCTTCTCCCCTTCGGTAAGGGTATCGCCAATTTTCAGGTTACCGGTATCGTAAAGCCCCACAATATCCCCCGGAAAGGCTTCTTCAATAATTTCCTTATCCTGTGCCATAAAGGCGGTAGCATTAGAGAACTTAAAATTCTTGTCCAGGCGGGTATGGTAGTAGTTTTTGTTACGTTCAAACGTACCTGAGCAGACCCTGACAAAAGCAATGCGGTTGCGGTGACGCGGGTCCATATTGGCGTGGATTTTAAAGACAAAGCCGGTAAATTTCTCCTCCTCCGGTTCAATTTCTCGCTCCTCAGTGGCCCTGCTTTTCGGGAAAGGAGCGATGTTGATAAAAGTATCCAATAGTTCTTTAACTCCAAAGTTATTCACCGCACTGCCGAAAAACACGGGCGCTATCTCACCCCTACGATAAGCTTCAATATCAAACTCAGGGTAGACCCCGTTGATCAGTTCTTCATCTTCACGCAGTTGGGCAGCGTAGTCTTCCCCGATATGTTTGTCCAGTTCGGGGCTATTGATGTCTTTGATACTCACGCCTTCGTTCTGTAGTTTCTGCTTGCTGGGCTGAAAAAGCAACAGGCTCTTGTTGTACAAACTATACACCCCCTTGAAGCGCTTGCCCATACCAATAGGCCAACTTAGCGGACGTACTTTGATATTGAGTTTGGCTTCTATTTCGTCCAGCAGGTCATAGGGGTCTTGCCCTTCCCGGTCCAGTTTGTTGATGAACGCAATTACCGGCGTATTCCGCATACGGCAGACCTCCATCAGCTTTTCAGTCTGAGTTTCCACGCCTTTTACGCAGTCAATCACCATGATCACACTATCTACCGCAGTAAGGGTGCGGTAGGTATCCTCGGCAAAGTCTTGGTGTCCAGGGGTGTCCAGCAGGTTGATCTTGATAGGATCGGCATGACCATTCTGGTACTCAAATCCCATCACGGAGGTGGCCACGGATATACCCCGCTGCTTTTCTATCTCCATAAAGTCGGAGGTAGCGTGCTGCTTGATCTTATTGGATTTTACCGCCCCGGCGGTTTGAATTGCCCCGCCGAAGAGCAACAGTTTTTCTGTAAGGGTCGTCTTGCCCGCATCGGGGTGACTGATGATGCCGAAAGTTCTTCGTTTTGCTATTTCCTGTATCAGATTGGCCATGTCAATGCGCTCGCTTTATGCGTTGTTTGTTGTTCTTTGTAGTTCAAAACTACCAAGCCTGTTTACCTTTTAGACGGCTCGTTGCAGTCCTAATAGAAAAGAACAAATTTTGAACCCGCAAAATTACGGAAAAGAAAAGATTATTTGAAGCAGGGTGGGATTTCTTGGCAAATTGGTGCTAACGCACTTTTTTAACTTTTTACGAACTTTAAGTGCTCATCTACTTCTCTCTTGATATTTTTTACAATCCCAATAATTATGGTATCTCTTTTATCTACTAAACCAAAAATTTCCTCTGAATCAAATGTGCTAAAATCTAAAGTAGGTGTTACATATTTATAGCCTAACCATTTAGGATCATCCTGAATAAAACCTTGTTGTTTCAAGTGTATTTCAAATTCATTCAGCTTATATTCATTATTTGCTGGTTCATTTTCTTTAAGAAGGAAACCAAAATATATACTATGCCAAATTCCAACGCCAAGGAAGAGAGACTTGTCTTTTAAATCTAAAACTACATAGCAAGATTTGTTTTTAGTTAAATCAAGCGTACCCGAGTCAAAATTCACTTTTAAATCATGGCCTTGATTTTTAGTATTAAAAGCTTTTTCTAGCTTAATCTCCAATTCCTTTCAGAATTCAAACTGTACTTTTACTTTAGCTTTTGTTAAAGCCTTATTCAGTTCCACCGCATTTTTAAGATTCTCAGGACTTTTCGTAATGAGATCAACAATTTCATTTTCCATTTTGCGATTAGTTGTTTGTCCGGTGAGGTGTTTGATCAGGTAAATATATTGGGCGATTGTTTCTCGAAGTAATGGAAATGAGGCAGCTTCTTTCTGGCACTTCTCTAACCAATTTACGATGTCAGTGTGATAGGAAATTAGCTCAAAGTGTTCACCTTTTACTAGAGTTCCGATGCTACAATCATCAGGTTCATCCCCTTCCAACGTCAGATAAAATAACCTCCCATTATCTCCAATGTAGTTTTTATATCTCAGCAATTGCTTGTCCTGATCGGCTGCGTAGATTTTGTTTTCAATGGTAATGCTTTGACTTTTGTTATTCTTTAAAAAGATATCTATTCTACCGCCACTTTCTTCCATTTTTGGGCTAATGTATTTTTCTATCTCTACATTAGCTCCTTCAAATTCAAAATTTTCAATCTTTAGCTGTTGAAGAAAAAGGGATAGAAAAACAGTGTTTTGACCGTGGCTACCTTTGGGGTTTAGCAGTTCTGCGATGAAAGCCGAATGCAGCCTGACTTCATAAGTACTGACGTTCAGAATATGAAATATATTAAACTTCTCCCCACTTATCTTAGCAAGTTGCTCGTACTTTAGCCTTACGTCTTCTACTTGTTTTAATAGCTGGGAATCCATCCGGTTAGTGTTTAGTTTAAGATAAAGAACTTATTCAAACTTCACCAGCTTGATCGTCTTCACCTCTATCTTTACCCAGACATGGCCCAGGCGGTAGGGGTCATTAGTAATCCATTGGTCTAGTTCCTGGCGGGAGTCAAATCGGCAGTAGAGGGTAGAGCCGATCATTTGTCCTTCATCGTTGAGAATTGCCCCACCTTCTATCAGGTGGCCTTTCTCTTTCATGACAGCAGCCTGCTTAAGATGCGCTTTGCGTACTTTTAGTCTGCGTTCTAATGCCTGGGCATCATCGGCATCATAAGCGATGATCATAAATTCCATAGGTTCGGTTTAGTTGTAATAGGAAAGTGCTGCTCAGTACTACCTAGTCGGAGACTATCTAGTAGGGATAATCCTACAAATATGGAGCTTTTAATTTGTTCATGCAAAGCTGTGAATCTTTAGAAAGTCCATAGCGGCAAAGACATGATCGCGTTTTTGTGGTTGAAACAAAAAAGCTTATTTTAAATGTTGCTTTAAGAAAGTCGCCAATAGTCATGAAAAACCAAGGAAGGATAGAAGAATTATCATCAGAACTGCTCAGGAGCCACGATCAACTCAAGGGGCAGCAGGCTAAAATGGCAGAAAAGCAAGCGCATTTTGTGGAGGGGCAAGAACAAGTCATTGAGGGACAGATCAAATTAGTTGAAGGACAAATTCAGTTGGTGAGGGGACAAAACCAGTTGGTAAATGGACAGAGCGAAACCAATGAACTGCTAGATCAGACGAACGACAAACTAGACCAGTTGATGGATATCACTGGCAACAATTTTATTCAAACTGATGAAAGCTTCAAACTAATTGTCCGTCAATTTGAACTGATGAACGAGAAATTTGATAAAGTCATAACCCTGGATGAAAAGATGAAGTCTGTTGAGGAAAGGCTCAAGCGCCTGGAAAATAAAATGCTCTGATTTAAGTCAAAACATAAGATTCCCTTCTTGAATTTTTCCCCAAGCCCTTTTTCTTCTAAGACCTGCAACTTTAAACCTTCCCCTTCCAACTAATCAACCAATCGCCTGTTCCAGGTCAGCGAGTAAGTCTTCGGCATCCTCAATACCCACACTCAGCCTGATCAGTGAATCGCTCAAGCCGGTTTTCATCCGTTCGTCTTTAGGGATACTGGCGTGCGTCATGCTCGCCGGATGGCCAGCCAGGGATTCTACACCTCCCAGTGATTCCGCCAAAGCAAACAACTTCAGCTTTTCCAGCGTATGAAACGCCTCTTCCATCTTATCACCCATGAGCACAAAGGAGATCATTCCACCAAAGTCACGCATCTGCTTTTTGGCTACCTCATGACCGGGATGAGCAGGCAGTCCCGGCCAGTATACGCGGTCCACTTTGGGATGCGCGTCCAGGTATTCAGCCACGATACGTCCGTTTTCGCAGTGGCGCTGCATGCGCACGTGCAAAGTTTTAATCCCTCGGAGCACCAAAAAGCAATCCTGTGGGCCGGGCACGGCCCCGCAACTATTTTGCAGGAAGCCCAGCTTTTCATCCAGGGCATCATCTTTTACAATGGTACAGCCCATAACGGTATCGGAATGGCCACCCAGATATTTGGTAATGGAATGCACGACAATATCAGCGCCCATATCCAATGGATTTTGCAGATAAGGAGTCGCAAAAGTATTATCCACTACTACCAGTGTTTCCTGCTCCTTCGCCAGATTGGCCACCGCCTTAATGTCAATGATATTCATCATGGGGTTGGTAGGCGTTTCTATCCAGAGCATCTTGGTATGGCTGTTCATCTTCGCCTTGATCTGCTCCAGATCATTCATCGGCACAAAGTGAAACTTGATGCCATAGTTGGCAAATACCTTGGTGAATATGCGATATGTTCCTCCATATAGGTCATTGGTACTGATCACTTCGTCACCGGGCTTGAGCATTTTGATTACCGCATCGGTGGCTGCCATTCCGGAACCAAAACAGCGGGCATGATTGCCGTTTTCCAGCGCGGCCAGGTTTTTTTCCAAGGCCAAACGGGTAGGGTTCTGGGTACGGGCATATTCAAAACCTTTGTGCTTACCGGGGGAGGATTGCACATAAGTAGAAGTCTGATAAATAGGCGTCATGATTGCACCGGTACTGGGGTCAGGCTCTACACCGGCGTGAATTGTTTTCGTTCCGAATTTCATATCAAGAAAATGTTATCGTTCAAAATTTGTCTACCTGGGTAGTATGAACAATATTAGCCAATATCTGATTCTTAATCATTGATATATAGCAATAATTTAATTTTAGCATTTTATGATAGCCATTATTCGGCTTTTCGTTGACCGTTGTCTTCAGCATTCCAAGTACTCAATTCAACTTAATTGGGTCTGATGCTCATTACTGATCTCTTACGTACTAATCGCCGCTCTGCGCTGTTGACGCTCTGGATGGCGATTGTTCCTCTTACTTTCAGTTCGCTCCTGACGTACTTTGCGCTTACTTACGAAAATTATATACGGCAGTTTGACACCCTGGAATGGTCATTATACTTTGTAGTTAGTTGCTTTACGATGGCACTGGCTTTCACACCGACTACCTTTGTGGCACTGGTGAGTGGTTATTTTCTGGGGATGTCCGCTGCGCCTTTTGTCATTGGCGCGTATATTGTCGCCTCTTATCTGGGTTTTCAGCTTACCCATTTAATTGATAATGGTCATTTTATCCAGACTATTAAAGATCTGCCTGGAGGCAAAGGTCAAAAAGCCATCCGTCTGCTGGAAGGAATACAACATAATCAGTTTGGGTTAATCATCATGGCGAGGATTTCCCCGGTACTCCCTTTTGCCATCATGAATGTAATGCTTCCCATAGCCGGAGTACGATTAAAAGAATTTTTACTCGCTGGTACCATAGGCATGTTGCCCCGCACTTTGTTTTTTATCTGGCTGGGCAGTCAGGCACAGGAGCTAAGAACGCTGATGGAAGAAGGCAGTGCTGATTTTACTTCACAGCTTGTTTTTGTGATATTGCTAATCCTTTCTTCCGTAGGTATTTTCTATGTTGGGCGCAAGATCCTAGAAAAATAGTCCAAGAGATAAGCTTAAAACTACTGTTACAAATAAAAAAAACCGGCGCCCGTAAAACAGACACCGGTTTTGCTTACAATCACTCTATTCAAAAAAATCTAATTTCTCAACGGCTTTCCTCCCTGTAACAGGGACTGGATACGTTCCAGGGTTTTTTTCTCCCCAGTCAATTGAAGAAAGGCTTCTCTTTCCAGATCAAGCAGATATTGTTCGGAAACCATTTGAGGATAAGATAACTCGCCTCCGCACATCACATGGGCGATCTTCTCCGCGATCTTCTTATCGTGGTCAGAGATATAATGCCCCTGGTGCATACCATAAATACCCGCCAAAAAGAGCGCGATACCGGGCTTGCCCTGTACTTTGATGTCCTGGCGATGCACCGGCTGCGAATAGCCTTGTTCGGCTAGTGCTAATACCGCTTCTTTGGCATCCGCAATCAGACGTTTGTTGTTCATCGTCACGATATCACGGTCGCGCAGGATGTGCATATCAAATGCTTCGCGGGCTGAGGTGGCCACTTTGGCGGTGGCAATATTCATAAAAGCGTTTTGCAGCGCATTAAACTCCACATCGCCTGCTTCCAGGCTATCGGATACCCTGAGTGCCATTTCTTTGGTACCCCCTCCGGCGGGAATTAGTCCGACGCCCACTTCTACCAAGCCAATGTAGGTTTCGGCGGCAGCCACTACCTGATCTGCATGCATGGTAAGTTCGCAGCCACCACCCAACGAAAGTCCGTGGGGCGCCACCACCACCGGAATAGATGAGTAGCGGGCCCGCATCATCGTATTCTGAAATTGGCGGATCATCATTTCCACTTCGTCAAATTCCTGCTCAATGGCATACATGAAAAGCATGGCCAGATTAGCCCCGGCAGAGAAGTTTTGGCCTTCATTACCGATCACTACGCCAGTATATTCTTTCTCCGCCATGTCTATGGCCCGGTTGATCGCTTCTATGGGATCATTGCCCAGCGTATTCATTTTTGTATGGAACTCTACATTGAGTACACCATCGCCCAAATCCAGGATGGATGCCCCGTCGCTGCTCCACAGCACCTTGTTTTCGCGCAGGGTATCCAGCAGGATAAAATCATCCGTGCCCGGAATCACTTTGTACTTTTTGCTGTCAATGTCATAGTACATGCGCTTGCCATTCTCCGCTTTGTAGAAGCTTTCGGCGCCGCTGTCCAACATATCGTACACCCACTGAGCAGGTTTTTGACCGGCTTCTTCCATTTTGCTTACGGTCTTCTTCACGCCCAGCATATCCCAGGTCTCGAAGGGACCTGCTTCCCAGCCAAATCCGGCACTTACCGCCTGGTCAATGCGGAAAAGTTCGTCGGCAATTTCAGGGATGCGGAAAGTACAGTAACGGAAAAGATCATAGAAATGGGCACGGTAAAACTCACCGGCTTTATCCTGGGCGTTTATCAATATTTTCAACCTCTCCTTTAAATTATCTTTAGGCTTGGCAACTTCCAGGGAAGGAAAATTTGCCCGGGATTTTTCGCCGTATTCATAAGTATTAAAATCCAGTTCAAGAATGACCGACTTGCCTTTCTCATCTTTGATTTTCTTGTAGTACCCTTGCCCGGTCTTATCTCCCAGCCATTTTCTGCCATAAAGTTCTTTGACGATTCCGGGAAGCTTAAATGCATCGCGCGACTCATCATCTTGAAGAACTTGGTAGAGGTTGTTAGCCACATTGACGGTAGTATCCAAACCTACTACGTCCATGGTGCGAAAGGTAGCGGACTTGGCACGGCCAATCAGTGGGCCGGTCAGGCGGTCTACTTCGCCGACGGTAAGTCCCATCTTCTCCACAATATGCATGGCCGAGATGATACCGTATACGCCTACACGGTTAGCAATAAAAGCCGGGGTATCTTTACACAAGACCGTTTCTTTACCGAGATACAAATCACCGTAGTGCATCAGAAATTCTACAACTCCCGGATCGGTCTTCTGCGAAGGGATGATCTCTAATAGGCGCAGATAGCGGGGCGGATTAAAAAAGTGGGTACCACAGAAATGCTGCTGAAAGTCCTCACTACGCCCATCCAGCATCAAGTTGATCGGAATACCCGAGGTATTGGAAGTAATCAGCGTACCAGGTTTGCGGAATTTTTCTACCTGCTCAAATACCGTTTTTTTAATATTCAGTTTCTCTACCACCACTTCTATGATCCAGTCATAATCGGCAATATCCTTCATGTTGTCTTCAAAGTTGCCGAGCTTCACGCGCTGGGCATACGAAGGATGATACAGCGGGGCAGGATTGGATTTGATAGCCTTCTCAAAAGAACTGCTGACAATCTTATTTCTGACTGCCGGATTTTCCAGCGAAAGCCCTTTCTTTTTTTCTTCTTCGGTAAGTTCATTAGGTGCGATGTCCAGTAACAAGACTTCTACACCAATATTGGCAAAGTGGCAGGCAATCCGTGAGCCCATAATACCTGAGCCCAGTATGGCTACTTTTTTGATGTTAAACTTCTTCATCTTCGGTTATGGTTTGATATATGTCTTCTTCTACAATACGATTAATTACAGCAATAACTTCAAAAAACGTTTCCAGTTTATCCGTGCTTATCTCTTCTTGCACATGGTGATTAAAATTAAGCACGGTCTTCCTTGAAATTTCTTTCTTTTCTTTTCCCAACTCTGTCAAAAAAATACGCACGGAGCGACGGTCATGCGGATCAGGCTTTTTGACGATAAAGCCTTTCTCTTCCATATTTTTGAGCATACGGGTCAGGCTACGTGATTCCAGGCCAATCAAGGGAGCGATTTTAGTCGCCGGCGTACCTTCATTGGAGTCAATATTTAGTAATACAAAGCCAATGGAGGTAGTAAAATCACTTTTAAAGGCCTCCTGATTGTACATTCTATAGATCGCGTGCCAAGTCGTTTTGATATTATAATCTACTGTTTCTTCCTTTTTCATCGTTCTCAAATATACATAAATTATTATGCATGCATAATAAACAAACTGGAAATAATTGGTAATTCTACTCAGCTTATTGAATGATTGATATATAAGCAGGATATTGCCATGACTAAATCCTCAAACTATGCACCTTTTATCTGAAGCGATTGAACAGTATGTAGCCGAACACAGCCATCCGGCACCGGAATATTTGCAAGCCTTAGAGCGTGAAACCAGGCTTAAAGTATTGATGCCCCAAATGATTTCCGGATCATTACAAGGAAATGTGCTGGCAATGTTTGTGCATATGGTTCGTCCAAAAAAAATTTTGGAGATTGGGACTTTTACGGGCTACTCTGCCCTATGGATGGCACAGGCTTTGCCTGAAGATGGCACAGTGACTACCATTGATATCAATGAAGAACTGGAAGATATGGTGCGTAATTATATCGCAAAATCGCAACTAGGACATAAGATACACTACATTATTGGTAATGCTTTAGAAGTTATTCCTACGCTGGAAGGTGTGTATGATATGGTATTTATAGATGCTGATAAGGTAAACTATCCTGCTTACTACGATAAGGTATTACCCAGGGTGCGGAAAGGCGGATTTATTATTGCCGACAATGTGTTGTGGGGAGGAAAAGTGGTACAGGAAGAAAAACTTAAGCCGAATGGGGAAGCCATTCGTGAATTTAATAATTATGTACATAATGACCCGCGTGTAGCGCACGTTCTTTTTCCTATAAGAGACGGATTGATGGTAGCCCGAAAACTTTAGTACATGCATAAGACAATTTTGCTTATTGAATTTCTTTTTTTTAACCTCTGTGCCCAGGCACAATACAGCGTAGAAGTACCTTCGGTGATTCACTATGCCGATATGCGCCTGGAACTCACCCACGAAGCGCGCAAGAAAATCCAAACCGATGTAGATGCTTTGATCCGTTACGAAAAATATTTCGTGGCTAAAGTAAATAAGGTAGATGCTTACCTGCCCCTCATTGAGCAGGTGCTGCGTGAAGAACGAGTGCCCGATGATATCAAATATTTGGTCATCCAGGAGAGTGCCCTGGTAGGCAATGCTGTTTCTTCATCCAACGCCGTTGGCTACTGGCAATTTAAAGAAGCCTCTGCCCGGGAAGTGGGCCTTACCATTAACAATGAAGTAGATGAGCGGATGAATATTATCACCGCTACGCATGGCGCTGCCCGTTACTTTAAGAACAATAACACTTTTTTTGACAACTGGCTGTATGCTTTGCTCGCTTATTATGCCGGACCAGGGGGCGCACTCAAGATCGCTGATAAGAAGCAGTATGGTGTCAAAGAGATGAAACTAGATGGCAATACCCACTGGTATGTGATCAAGTTTTTGGCCCATAAAATTGCTTTTGAGCAAGCAGTGGGTAAAAATCCTAAGCCTGACATGATCCTGTATAGCTACCCTCAGGGAAATGGTAAGACGCTGGCGCAAGTAGCCAAAGAAGTCAATTTGGAAACCTCTGATCTGGAACCCTATAATAAATGGGTGAGAAAAAACCGTATCCCTGAGGACAAAGAATATCAGGTGATTGTGCCCGACTACAGTGGGCAGCGCGCGAAATCTGTGTTAGCTGATGCCAAGCCTTCCTTACCTGCCAAGACCGATAACAAGTCCGACCAAAGGGATGAACAGCAAGCAAAGCATAGCATTGAGGTAGAAAATACCCAACGTTTTCCGGTGATCAGGCAAGGTTCACACTGGGGAAGAAAAGTAACCCTGATCAATGACAGTCCGGGAGTCGTTGCCGAGGCGGGTGACAATATCCGCTCCCTCAGCCAGAAGACGAATGTATCTCCCTCCAAACTGGTAAAATACAATGACCTTACCAGTAAGCAATCCGGCATTATTGCCAACCAACCCTATTACCTCAAACGCAAAAACAACCGGGCATTGGCGCACTATCATATTGTGGAACCCGGCGAAACCCTGAGGACTATTTCACAGCGCTTTGGTATTAAGCTTGACAAGCTGATGCGTAACAATCGGATGCGTGAGGAGCAATCGCTTAAACTAGGCTTGGTACTTTGGTTGAGGTACATTCGTCCGGTGGATATTCCGGAAGAATACCGCAGCAAATCTGGTGGACAACCCAAAAAAGAAGATCCCCGCCAAACTCCGATTGTAGCTTCTTCTGCCCGACAAAATCCAAAACCTAACACTGAGGTTGCGGACATAAAAAAGCCCCAGCCTCAAGTTATTGATCAGCCTAGGGTTCGGATAGATGAAGTACCTGTTAAACCTGTGACCATTGCTACCCCTTCTTCCTCGGAAGCCGTGATAGATGAAGAAACACAAGCTAGAAACACAAATGAAATCCCTTCCCCAGTTCTTGAGGAAAAGGAAGAAGAGCCTGTTTTGATTCCTTCTGTTTCATCCCAAATTCCAACCCAAAATCCAGGTACAGCTTTTCACATGGTGACGTCCGGTGAAACCTTATACAGCATCGCGAAGCTGCATAACCTTACTGTCCCTCAGCTTACCAGTTACAACAATCTTTCTTGGGACGCCTCTTTAGCTGTTGGGCAAAAACTAAGCTTAAATGCTACTGACGTAGAACAAGAAATTATACTTACTATCCCCGATAGTGACTACTTAGTGCATGAAGTAAAGTCAGGGGAAACGATGTATAAGGTAGCCCGCCAATACGAAGTGACGATCAAGGATTTGATGGAATGGAACAATAAAGAAGACTTTGATGTGAGTATCGGGGAGAAACTGAAGGTGAGAAAGAGGTAGTTTTTAAGCAAATATTACCTCTTCCCTTATTCTTACAACTACTGTTTTTATTTTTTATTTTTCCTTATGATCTTCGTCCATTGGTTCAGATATCCTAATATATTAATAAGAAAATCTTACTGAGGAGAAATGATAGATTTAGTAATGCTAATTGATGATAATGAGACTGATAATTTTATCAGCAAACGCATCATTGAGCTTACCCGTTTTGCGCGGCAGGTGGTAGCGAAGAGTAGCGGACAGAGTGCTTTGGAATACTTACAGCAACACCAGGAGCAGCCTGATCAATTACCCAACCTTATTTTTTTGGACATCAATATGCCTATCGTTGATGGTTTTATGTTTTTATATGAATTTGAGAATTTCCCTCCTTCTGTACGCAACCAATGCAAAGTAGTCATTCTATCCAGTTCGGATAATCAGCGTGATATTAACCGGCTGATCAATAATAACCACGTCATCAAGTACATTACTAAACCCCTTACCCAGATAGCTTTAGAAGAGATCAAGGTGCTTTAATATTTGACGTTTTCCTGAATAGCTAACATTTAGCTTCAACAGCATTTTCCTCAGCGTTTCAGCCCCATGAGATTATTTTGTATTCTATTCATTTTATTTCTTTTTCCCTCATTTAGTGTAATCGCCCAGCAAGAGAAGGGGGCAGAAAATACTTTTTGGAAAAAAGGGGGTGGCTTGAGCACTAACTTTCAGCAGGTAGCACTTACCAACTGGGCTGGTGGAGGAAAAAGTTCTCTTGCCCTGGGCGGTATTATGTCTGCTTATCTTACATTTGATGATACCACCAAGCGTCGTTGGGAAAACAGGCTGGAAGTCAGTTATGGCGTCAGCAGAATCGGTAAGGATGTGAACCGCTTTATCAAATCCAAAGATAACCTGATTTTTACCTCCCGCTACGGCCGCAGGCTTCGGCAACACTATTATTTATCTACGCTTCTGGATTTCCGGAGCCAGGTAGCCCAAGGTTTCAAAACTATCCATATCAATGACAGTATTTCGGATGATATAAAGATATCTGAGTTTATGGCACCGGCCTTTTTGGTTGCCTCTTTAGGGTTAACCTATACGCCCAAGCAAAGAAAACTCATTGACGATGACAAAAAAGTACAAAACCGGGAAGGGAATTATTTTGCGGTAACGCTCTCCCCTTTTTCTGGCAAGTTTACTTTTGTACTCAATGAAGCGCTGACAGCAAAAGACCAATACAACACCGAGGGAAAAAAGATAAAGGCCGAAGCTGGCTCTAGCTTTACGATGGCTTTTAGGCAACGCCTATTGGAAAATGTTACATTCAATACGAATGTTAACCTGTTTTCTGCCTACGAAAAATTTCAGAACGTAGACGTAAACCTGGAATCTTTGCTGGTACTCAAGGTCAATAAGTATATCATGTCTAATATTTCCCTACAGATGATCTATGATAATGATACTGATGTTCAGCGTGATGACGGTACCGTGGGCCCTGCCTTGCAGATGCAGCATGCCATTAATATTGGCTTTACTTATGGATTTTGATCAATAATCAGGATCCAAACCAAGCTTTTCTTTTAGCACCCGCACCTGAGGATTTTTTTCAATTAAGTAGTTGAGTTTTTCAGAAGCGGTGTATAATTTTTTCTGCTTTTCGTCTTTTACCAGGGTGGCCGTCACGTTGATTTGGGCATTGTGCAGTTCTTTACGCAAATACTGAATCAATTCAACCCTAACCTCGTTCAACACATCCATTTGTAAGGAATTGGTCATTTTCAAGGGGACAGTCACTCCGTCTTCCAGGAGGTTTATCTCCTGGTTGAGCACCATATACACCGAGTCCCTGCCTGATGTTTTTTTTTGCTCAGCAAACTTAGCCCATTCCTCTCTTAGCCTACTGATGTCCACCGGGCGCATACCCATGGCATGAGGCGCTGGTGCAGGTTCTGCTGTGTCAACTTCCTGGGGTACAGTTTCTTTCTTCACTGCTTGCTGCCTGATCTCTTCTGCTTTCGGGATTTTGACCGTGCGCTCCAGTTGCTGTAATTGTGAGGTATCAACGCCTATCTGTTTAGCAGCGGGACTTACTGGTGCACCATTTGATGAGTCGTTACTTTTTTTTTTATCTTCCTGAACTTGGGGCGGGGCTTCCTGCTGGCTTATTTGTGCCATGTGTACTGCCGAACTAATATAAGCCATTTTCATGAGCGTAAGCTCCACATGCAGACGTTGGTTTTTGCTGTTTTTATAATTCAGGTCGCAATTGCCTGCCAAGTTAAGGGCAGTAAGCAGAAATGAGGCAGGGGTTTTGGCTGCTTGTTCCAGGTAGCGTTCCTGCACGCTTTCTGATACTTCCAATAATTGTACAGTAGCTTTATCTTTACAAACCATCAGGTTGCGGAGGTGCTCGGCAAGACCTACGATAAAATTATGCCCGTCAAATCCTTTTTTTAGAATTTCGTCAAAAAGCAACATCATCTGAGGAATATGCTGATCCAGCAAATAATCAGTCACCTTAAAATAATAGTCGTAATCAAGGATATGCAGGTTCTTGATGGTCGTCTGATAACTGACTTTGCGGTCGGAGGAGAAAGTTACGATCAAGTCAAAAATGGAGAGCGCGTCGCGCAGGGCACCATCCGCCTTTTGGGCAATTAGGTTCAATGCCTCTTCCTCTACTTCTATGTTTTCTTTGGCCGCTATCTCCTTCAGGTGATCTACGATATGACTTACTTGTATGCGATTGAAGTCATAAATCTGGCAGCGCGAAAGTATGGTAGGGATAACCTTATGTTTTTCGGTGGTAGCCAGGATGAAAATCGCGTAGGGAGGAGGCTCTTCCAGGGTTTTCAGAAAAGCATTAAAAGCCTGGTTAGACAGCATGTGGACCTCATCTATGATATAGACTTTATAAGTTCCCTGCTGAGGGGGATAACGTACCTGGTCAATGAGGTTTCGGATATCATCTACCGAGTTGTTAGAAGCGGCATCCAGTTCGTAGATGTTCATGGAGTTAGCTTGCTCCTGGCTTTCGTAGCCATTGATTTTACGGGCTAATATACGCGCGCAGGTAGTCTTGCCTACACCACGGGGCCCGCAAAATAGCAGTGCTTGTGCCAGTTGGTTATTATCAATGGCGTTTTGCAGAGTTGTGGTGATATGTCCCTGCCCGACCACTTCCTCAAATCCGGTTGGCCGGTACTTCCGGGCCGATACTACGAAATTCTCCATTGACGCAATTTACAGAATCCTGAACTTTAATCGTAGTCAATCCTGACAAAAGAAAATTAACCCCTAAAGTTAGCTGCACATACAAAAATGGCTTACCGATAATTTTATTATCTTCGTCTTTTACACCTAATTCAGTTTACTCATCTGAGTGTATTTATGAGCAAGCAAAGAAGAGAACCGACCTTTTGGGAAGCTATGATACCTGTAGTTTTCCTGATTATTATGTTGTCGGTGAATGTGATTTATGTGTTTGGTGATGATGCGATTTCAGGTTCCAATCAGATTGTATTGATTTTATCGGCCACCGTGGCTGCATTGGTGGCTTTGAGAACAGGTATTGAATGGGAAGAACTACAGGACGGGATTGTCAAAAGCATCAGTGCTTCCATGTCGGCTATTTTGATATTATTGCTCATTGGCTCACTGGCAGGTACCTGGCTGTTGAGCGGCATTGTTCCCGCGATGATCTACTACGGCTTGCAGATCCTCAACCCTACCATTTTTCTTTTTGCGGCGGTCATCATTTGCGCGGTTGTCTCATTGGCTACCGGGAGTAGCTGGTCTACTGTCGCTACGGTAGGTATTGCGCTGTTAGGTATTGGCAAAGCCCTGGGCCTAAGTGAAGGCCTTATTGGTGGGGCCATTATTTCGGGAGCGTATTTTGGTGATAAAATGTCGCCACTCTCTGACACTACTAACCTTGCCCCAGCCATGGCTGGAACCGATCTATTTACCCATATTCGTTATATGGTGTATACCACCGTGCCGTCCATCTTGATCACCTTGGTTATATTTCTGACTATCGGCTTTACTTCTGATACTGCCACCGTTGCCGGAGGTATAGATGAGGTACTCGCCTCTATAGATAGTGCTTTTAACATTAATGGCTGGTTATTCCTCGTACCGGTAGCCGTTATTTTCATGATTGTCAGAAAAGTGCCTGCTTTGCCTGCATTGCTGACGGGAACACTATTGGGAGGTTTATTTGCCATTATCTTTCAGCCGCAAGCTATACAAGAGGTGTCCGGAGGTGAAACGGGTGCCTTGGGTGCTTATATAGCGGTAATGAAAGCACTGTACACCAACATCAGCATTACTACTAACAATGAAATGGTCAACAGTCTACTCTCTACCAGCGGTATGTATGGCATGTTAAATACCGTTTGGTTGATTATCTGCGCAATGATTTTTGGAGGGGTCATGGAATCGGCGGGTATGCTGCAACGCATTACCCAATCTATTGTCAAACTGGCGCACTCAACCGGTTCGCTGATTGCCGCTACCGGTTTTACTTCCATATTCTTTAACTTTACCGCCTCTGATCAGTACTTAGCTATTGTGGTGCCCGGTAGAATGTATGCCGATACCTTTAAGAAGAGGGGCTTGAAACCAGAAGTACTCAGTCGTACATTGGAAGATACGGGAACTGTGACTTCTGTCTTGATTCCCTGGAATACCTGCGGTGCCACCCAGGCTTCGGTACTGGGAGTAGCTACCCTCACTTACGCTCCTTTTGCTTTTTTCTGCATTCTTAGTCCACTGATGACCTTTGCTTTTGGATTTTTAAATATCAAGATTCTCCGTTATCAGGATGATGAAATAGAAGAAGAGATGCTGATAGAAAAAAATGCCTGACCTCTAAATAAACTAATACACAACAAAGCTTATACCTGCCTATGTTTTCAACACACATCACTAAGGAGGAAATTAACGAACTAGAACTCAGAAAATATGAAGGGAAAGTATCGGTAGTTAATACTATTGAGCAGCTCTCCGATGCTCTTCAGCATATCCGGGAGTATCATGTATTTGGTTTTGATACCGAAACTAAGCCTGCTTTTAAAAAGGGGGTAAAGCATTTGGTGGCCCTACTCCAAATAGCAATTCCCGATATGGTTTATCTGATACGGTTAAACCACTTGGGATTTACGCATGAGCTTGCGGCAATTTTTGAGGACGAGCAGATTGAAAAGGTAGGCATCAGTATCAGGGATGACCTGAAACACTTGAAGCAGCTAGGGGACAAGTATCATGTTTATCTGGAGCCACAAAACATTACCGAGCTAAATGATGTAGCCCGTAACCTAGAGATTGAACACGAAGGCGTGAAGAAACTTACCGCGATTTTTTTGGAATTCAGGGTTTCCAAATCACAACAAACTACCAATTGGGAAAATCCGGAACTGACAGAAAAGCAAATCCGTTACGCGGCTACTGATGCCTGGGTTTGTCTGGAAATCCACCAGCACCTGCGCAGCAAAGGCTACATCTGAACGTACTCCTCAATGTCCGACAGGTCAAAATCATTCATAAAAGCAGTGGTAAAATCGCCTTCCCTGAACTTGGGGTCATCCATAAGCTTGATATGAAAAGGGATTGTTGTTTTGATCCCTTCAATCACAAACTCTTGTAATGCCCTTTTCATCCTGGTAATCACCTCTGCTCTGCTCTGCCCACTGACAATGAGTTTGGCAATCATAGAGTCATAGTTAGGGGGAATCTCGTAGCCAGCGTATACGTGGCTATCTACGCGGACGCCATGTCCTCCGGGCAAATGCAGGTTAGTAATTTTTCCGGGAGAGGGGCGAAATCCCTTGGCCGGGTCTTCCGCGTTGATACGGCACTCAAGAGCGTGCATAGTAGGAAAATAGTTCTTTCCTGAAATTTTTACGCCCGCTGCTACTTTGATCTGTTCTTTGATCAAGTCAAATTTGGTAACCTCTTCCGTGATGGGGTGCTCTACCTGGATACGGGTATTCATCTCCATATAGTATAAGTTCCGGTGCTTATCTACCAAAAACTCAATGGTACCTGCGCCTTCGTAGCCAATCGCTTCGGCACCGGCAATGGCCGCCGCGCCCATCTTATCCCGCAGTTCTTTGGTCATAAAGGGAGAGGGTGTCTCTTCCACTAATTTCTGATGCCTTCTTTGTATCGAACAGTCCCTTTCTGAAAGATGACAGGCTTTACCAGAACTATCCCCTACGACTTGTATTTCTATATGACGGGGTTCTTCGACGAATTTTTCCAAGTACAAGCCGTCGTTTCCGAAAGAGGCACTGGCCTCACGCTTGGCATCATCCCAGGCTTTTTTAAATTCTTTTTCGTTCCAAACAATTCTCATACCCTTGCCCCCACCGCCAGCGGTAGCTTTGAGGATAATGGGATAACTTATCTCTTTGGCAATTTTCAGTCCTTCTTCTATACTGCTCAGCAGCCCTTTAGACCCAGGTACGGTAGGTACCCCGGCAGCGATCATTGTAGCTTTGGCAGAAGCTTTGTCCCCCATTTTGTTGATCATCTCGGGAGTGGGCCCTATAAATTTAATATTGTATTCCTCACAGATACGTGAAAATTCAGCATTCTCAGAGAGGAAACCATAGCCCGGATGAATAGCATCAGCATTGGTAATCTCCGCTGCCGCGATGATATTTGG
>JBBSOG010000036.1:0-20553 GCA_038259985.1 Cytophagales bacterium | reverse complement strand
GTAGGATTCAACAATCAGCATATATTTGAAGAATGAAGGTTAGTATATGTAAGTAGTGTAACAGTATTATTTTGGTTCAAGCGTCAGGTATATCATCCTTGTCTGTGACGACCGGTCCACCGTGGACGCGGGTCCAGGCGAGGATGCCTGTGCTAGATCATCGTATCACCGGTCATCGCCTTGCCCATTGATTCCCAGCAGCATTCTTTATATTGTTTTTAATTATTTTCCAGCGAGTCAACTTATGAAACAGGGTCATTATCCCCTTTTTCTATCCGTCCGACACATAGAACGAGTTCATTTTATTGTTTTTTTGCTGTTCCAACTGTTAGATCAGTACTGATATATACATTATTTTATCATTTAGCTAACAGATCAACACTGATTTATAAGTTTTCCCGTCGTTTACGTAATAGAATGACAGTGTTCTATAAGTTTTCCCGTCGTTTACCTAATAGAATGACAGTGATTTATAAGTTTTCCTGTCGTTCATGTAATAGAATGACAGTGTTCTATAAGTTTTCCCGTCGTTCATGTAATAGAATGACAGTGTTCTATAAGTTATTTCACTGTTCATGTAATAGAACACTACGAATATGATATTTGTCCTGAAGGAAAAGCATGATTAAACTTTAAAAACTCAATGTGTAATAAAAGAAAAATTACGAAGCCTAAAGTAATGTAAAGCAAATATATGAACATCATCAGAGGCTTAGTTTCCCCAAGGTGTTGATGCCTTGCTAATTACTACTACTTGATTGGTGATAGTCCTGAATTTTTTTGAACATATCACCAAAAATCCGGTCACGGTTCAGGCCGGTAGCTACCCGATAGAAATGACGGCTGTTGTCAGTACTATAGGTCATTTGGTCGGTTAGAATCGGGCTGTGCCGGATCTCCGTAGCAAACCAAGAGGAATTGATCGCATAAGCGATGGCAGAAATATCCCAAATCACTTTAGACCAAGCGTAGTGGTCATGCTGATAGTCTTTGAAAATCTCCACCAAATAATCACCGATGGCACCCTGGCCTTGCAAATAGGTTTCTATTTCTGGAACCGTAGTCAGCAAATGAGAAGTAACCGGTTCGGTGGGTAGTTGAATCAATGGAACACCGGAATCAAAGAGGATTTTGGAGGACATTATATCCTGCTGTAAATTAAATTCACTGGCCGTACGCCAGTCTAAGCCTTTTCCACCCAGCCAGATGACCACAATTTTATTGACAATCTTAGGTTCCATCAGAATGGCAGAAGAAACGTTGGTGGGTGCGCCTAGGGCCAGCACATATAATGGCTTGGTAGCAGCCATCGCCCTTTTGACCAGGTCTTGGGCGGCAGGGCTTTCAATAGGTTGATCGTAGCTTTTCAAAAATTGGTCGGAGCCACGATAGACAAAGTTCTCAGCTTTTCTGTCCATTTTGCCCAGTAGCCGCAATATCTCTTCATAACTTTTTTGCATACCATCGGCTGCGCTGGTGGAGCGGTCATTTAAATAGGGGGCAGCGTAGATAGCTTGTACATCTAGCTGTTCCGGGGAAAGCAGGGCATAAACAACTGCAAATTGGTCATCTATTTCATTATAAGTATCGGTGTCGATTACAACGCTGATTTTCCCCTGGGGGGGCAGGAGGTTTTTTAGCAAAGATTCCTCAGAAACCTGAGGGTAATTCTGAGAAAAAGCATAACCACTCAAAGTAAGTAAAGTAAGCGTCAGGAATAGGTTGTGTTTCATTAGTAAGATGGTTTTTATGATTACCAATGATAAGAAAATTGTTGTTACGGTCAGTAATGACAACAAAAATTTAAGCAAAGAATATTTTATCAATCAGATAGGGGATGTGTTCCTCTGATGGTACTTATTAGTAAGGAGGGATAAATCTCAAATCAACTTCAATGGAAGAAAGTCAGTTTCGGCAATTACTGGATAAGTATGCAGAAGGAAAATGCACGCCGGAAGAAGTCAGGTTACTTCATCTTTTTTACGATTCCTATCAGGAGGAAACCCTCTCTGATGAGCTTGACGCATTTGACAGATGGATGACGGAAGAAGAAATCCATAGAAATATAAAGCACATCTTATCGCATAACGAACGAGAAGAATACAGTGCGTATAAGCAAAGAACCAGCAATAAATACGCACGGCTTAAAGTAGTGGCTACTTTTATACTTCTTTTTAGTTTAGGGATAGGTGGTTATTTCGCTTACCAGGATATGCCCGTTCCTGAAGTGGCCTGGATAGAAAAGTCCACACAAAAAGGACAAAAGGCAAGCATTACCCTCACTGATGGCACCAAAGTCTACCTCAACGTAGACAGTAAGCTCTCCTTTCCCGAATATTTTGAAGCACAGCAAAGAGAGGTTATCCTGGAAGGGGAAGCTTTTTTTGAGGTAAGCAGAAACCCCAAACGCCCCTTTGTCATCAAAAGTGGAAATCTGACCACTACTGTCTTAGGCACTTCTTTTAATATCAAGGCAGTTCAAGGGGAAGTAAATCATGTCACGGTGCTTAGCGGCAAAGTCAAAGTGAATGCCAATGATGACGATGGCACTATCCATGAAGTATACCTGGACCCAGAACAACAAGCCTACTTTGATGGACAATTAACAAAAAAAACTGTATATTCTGAGCAGTATGTCGCCTGGAGGGAAAGAGTGATCCGCTTTGACGAATTAACATTGGAAGAAGCTACTGCGCAATTAGAACGCTGGTTTAATGTCACCATTGACATAGAAGGTGAAGCCATCAAGAAGTGCCGGATCAGCGGACAGTATATTGACGAAAGCCTAATCAACGTGATGAAAAGCTTTGAACACATCCTGGGCATTGAGTACCAAATTGAAGGGGAAAGAAAGCTCAGGATAATTGGGAAAAAAGGGTGCAAAACCCAAATTTAATAGACTTATGAAACATCAAAAAAGTAAAATTATGGACCCATAACCACTTCGTAAAGATTCTTATTGTCATTAACAGGAAATACTTTCCTGTCTTTAAATTTCACTCCAACCTAAAACAATATGAGATATCATATACCAATTTTCCGAACTGTATTTCGGCATGCTACGCTTATCTTAGGATTTATCGTAGGTTTTCAATCCTTCTTGTTAGCGGAAGCGAGCAACAAAAGCGAGGTTGACGAAATACAAATTTCAATAAAGCTTAAGAATAGCTCCATTGAAGAAGTTTTTAAAGCTATAGAAGAAGAGACAGAATATGTTTTTGCCTATGGTGAGGAAGTAAAAAGCCTAAAAACAACATTTACCCTGAACTACAGAAATGCCCAGATAAATGAAGTACTCAAGGTAGTGGGACAAAAAGCCCGTCTCAACTTCAAAAGGATCAACAACACCATTTCAGTGAGTGTGGCTAATGTTAGCCTAAACCTACCCCAGCTTGTTCAGGAAAATGAACTGGCAGTCAACGTAAGCGGAAGGGTTACCAGCCTGGAAGGTAATGAAACCTTACCCGGGGTCAACGTGCTGGTCAAAGGCACTTCCAATGGTACGATCACCGATGTGGATGGTAAATATGCCTTGTCTGTAGCTAACGGAACCGATACCCTTATCTTTTCTTCTATCGGTTATGTATCCGAAGAAGTTCCTGTCAACAATCGCACAGTGATTGATGTCACCATGGTGGAAGACATCCAATCTTTGAGTGAAATCGTAGTGACTGGCTATGGTACCCAGAAAAGGGAATCCGTAACAGGTGCGATTTCTACCATCCAGAGTGAGGATATAGGACGTGTAAAAGGTGGCGGTACCTCAGTAAGTACCGGCCTGGCAGGTAAATTGCCCGGTGTCGCTTTCCGTCAAAGAGATGGACGTCCCGGTGCAGGTGCCAGTATCCAAATCCGTAACATGGGAAATCCACTCTACGTCATTGATGGTATACAGCAGGATGAAAAGCAGTTTAACCGCCTTGCCCCCGCTGATATTGAAAGCATCACCATTCTGAAAGACGGTTCTGCCGCGGTTTACGGTGTGCGGGCTGCCAATGGGGTCGTGGTAGTTACCACCAAAAGGGGAAGCAAAGGTAGTGGTAATACAGTCAATGTGGACTTCAACCGTGGATTCCAGAACTGGGTGGCCTATCCTGAAGTCACCAACAGTTCCTATGTTTGGGCGCAAGAAAAAATCCAGGCAGATGTCAATGGTTTCGGAACCACCAACATTACCCCTGAAGACCTGGAAAGATATAGAATTGGTACTGAACGTGGCTACCAAAGCTTTGACTGGGCAGATTTTATCGTGCAGAAAAACTCCCCAACCACCCAGATCAATGTGAGTGCTACCGGGGGTGGTGATAAAATCAATTATTACATAGCCGGTAATCGTAACTATAGTAATTCTGTATTAGGCGAAGAATTTGATTACGGACGTACCAACATCATCAGTAATGTGGACGCCCAGATCAGTGACCGCCTGAAAGTTGGCTTAGGTATCAATGGCTATGCCGAAAAAACAGAAAACCCCGGCATACCCGGTGGGGATGATTACTTCCTGCCTAAATATGCTATTTTACGTAACCCCCCCTGGGAAAGGCCTTATGCCAATGATAACCCCGAATACCTGAATGACATTAAACACAACGAAACCAACTGGGCTTATAACAACTTTAAGCTGGGTGGTTATCTGAGGGATGTAAGGAAATTTGGGCAGATTAATGCGACCGCGACTTACGATATTCCTGGAATAGAAGGGCTCTCTGCCCGGGGTTTGTACTCTTACAGTGATGAAGAACGTCAGTTGGATGTACATGAATATACCTACGATGCTTATACCTATTTCCCGGCTACTGAGGAATCTGAAGAAGAATATCGGGTGACTGGTGGTAGCTCCAATCCCTGGAGACAACGTAACGTGGAAAAAATCCAAAAAACCAACACCCAGATCGGTCTTAATTACTCCAATGTATTTGGCGACCATGAGATAGGGGCTTTGTTTTTGGCAGAGCGTTACGAGGAAAGGTTTCAGGGAAGCTTCATGCGTTCCGTACCTAAAACCAATATCCTGCCACTAATCTATTACAATGACGTGGTAGATTTCACTGACAACGACAATGAAATTGCCCGCCTGGGGTATATAGCCAGGATCAACTACAGCTTTGCTAGTAAATATTACTTGGAAGTAGCTGGTAGACGCGATGCTTCGTGGAGGTTTGCCCCTGACCAGCGGGTAGGTTATTTCCCTTCGGCCTCCATCGGATGGAGAATCACCGAAGAAGAATTTATGAAAGACTGGTTAGGTTCTTCCAAAGTATTGAGTGATTTGAAGCTTCGTGCTTCTTACGGAGTTTTGGGAGATGATAACGTTAACTTAAATTACTTTGGTGGTGGGGGTGACTATGGAACAGGCGATGCAAACTACATTAGCCCATATGCTTACTTACCTGGATACAACTACAATAGAGGTACGGCTATATTGAACGGCACTCCCGTAGTAGGTACCCAGGATAAAGGCCAGACAATCACGAATGTTACCTGGTTTGAGAGTAGAATCCTGGATATCGGGGCTGATTTTTCTCTGTTTGGCGGTAAATTGAGTGGTAGTGTTGATTATTTCAGACGTCGCCGTACCGGTCTTAGAGGTAGAAAATACGATGTTGTCGTACCTAGCGAACTTGGTTATACCTTGCCGGATGAAAACATCAACAGCGATAGGCAATTCGGTGGGGAAGGGGCACTCTCTTATAGTGGGAATATCAACGACATAACCTTCAGGGTAGGCGGTAATATTTCCTATGCGCGGAATAAATTTGAGTCCTCTTACAACCCAATCTTCTTTAACTCTTATGATGAGTACCGTGGTTCTCAAGAGGATAGATACACGGGCATTCAGTGGGGCTATCAGGTAGTTGGCCAGTTCCAAGATCAGGAACAAATCAATAACTATGCTGTCAATGTAGATGGAGAAGGTAACCGTACCTTACTTCCTGGAGATTTGATCTACAAGGATGTTAACGGGGATGATAAGATAGATGGTTATGATGAAAGACCGATTGGCTACACCACTAATCTACCGTTTATCAATGGAGGGTTGAACTTTGTGGCGGGCTGGAAAGGTTTTGACCTGGCCCTGGATTTCTCCCTACAGTCGGGCTATAGCTTTACGGCGGAAAACGAGCTGAGCCGAGCCTTCCGTGCCAATGGTGGTAACATCGCTGAGCACCTAAGGGATGCCTGGCACCGTGAAGACCCTTATGACCTGAATAGCGAATGGATTCCCGGTTATTTTCCTCCCAACAGGTTTAACCAGGGTGGTTTAAGTTCGGTGAACAAACGTTCGGATTTCTGGCTGAGCAATGTTACCGCTTTCCGGGCAAGGACTTTCCAACTCGGCTACTCCATACCTAATGCCGTACTGGAAAGAATACTACTTAAGCAGGCACGGGTCTATTTCAATGGGTACAACCTATTCTCATTACATAATGTGAAGCGGTATAATACTGACCCTGAAATTAGTGATACCAACGGTTTGCAGTATCCTCAGCATAGGGTGGTCAGTATCGGGGTAAGCCTTTCTTTATAATCCTTTAAATTGAAAGACATGAATAAGATAAAATATATATTTCTCATCATCGCATTGAGTGCTGGATGGGCCTGTGAGTCAGACAGCGAGTTTCTGGACAGGCCCCCTGCGGAGGTAATCACAACCGAGCAGGCATTCAGCGATCAGGCACAAGTATTATCTATTTTGGCTAACCTCTATAGCCGCCAGTTTTCGGTATATAGATTATCCGATTGGCAAACCTTTGCTGATTTCAACGAAACGTTGGTAACGGCTGACGATGGCTTAACCAATTTTTGGCACACCAATAATACCTGGTCTTTTTTTGGGCCTAATAATTATTGGACTAGCTGGGATTATACCTATATCCGCGAGCTTAACCTTTTTCTGGAACGGATAGAGGATGCAACAATCAACGAGGACCTTAAAGTGACTTACGCAGCAGAAGCTAGGTATCTCAGGGCCCTCTATTATTTTGAACTGACAAAGTTGTACGGTGGTGTGCCCCTTATCTTGGAGTCGCAGACTTATGATTACAGTGGAGATCCTTCTTATTTGCAGGTGCCTCGTTCCTCTGAAGCGGAAATGTACGATTTCATTATTCAGGAAGCAGAGGAACTGAATGCATTACTACCTCTGAACGCTGACAGCAAGTCCCGGGCAAGTGCAGGTGCGGCGGTAGCCATGAAGGCTCAAGCGGCAGTTTTTGCAGGCTCATTGGCGAAATATAATACGACTACCTCATCAGTTTCCCTTGCCGGAGGTGCGATTGGAATTCCCGCTGATAGGGCGGATGGCTATTACCAAACTGCCTTGGCGGCTGCCCAGGAGATTATTGGTGGATCAGTGGGTGCTTATGCGTTGTACAACAAGCTTCCCACTAATCCTTCAGAAAATTTCGCAGCGCTTTTTTATGATAAAAATGCTAATCCAGAAATTATCTTTGAAGAGGAATACCTACTGAAATTCAGGACACATAATTATACCATTGTCAACCAGCCACGCTATGGTGCTGAGGAAGAAGAAGGAGGTGCACTTAACCCTTCACTTAACCTGGTACAAGAATTTGAATTGTTGGACAATACTTTTGCCCCGCTGGAAACAGTAGATGCCAACGGAGACCCTATTTACTATGAAAATCAGCAGGATATATTTGCCAATCGTGATGCCCGTCTGGGAGGCACGGTGATTTTACCGGGATCTTCATTCAAATCAAGGCCGGTAGATATCTGGGCAGGAGTGCAACTTGCCGATGGCACGATCATTTCCGGTAGTGAACGCGGACAGCTAAGGGATTTGCCCGGCGCTAGCGTTCCTCAGCAGGTTGTGGGTTTTGATGGGCCAATCGCAGCTACTAACCAGAATGCGGTGGCAGGCTTTTATGTCAGGAAATATTCAGACCCTGCGCCTGGTTCCGGCCGTCGTGGTACGCAAAGTGATGTATCAAGAATTCGTTTCCGCTACGCTGAAATTTTACTTATTGCTGCCGAAGCTGCTTTTGAGTTAGGACAGCCTCAAGTGGCTGCCGATTATATGAATGAAGTACGTGCCCGTGCTGGTTTTACCATTCCTTTGATGGCGGGGGACATTACTTTTGACCGGATCGTGCATGAGCGCCGGGTAGAGTTTGCCCTGGAAGGCCAATATTTTATGGATTTGAAGCGCTTTAGAATCGCCCATAGAATCTTTGATGGTGCTTATATGACCTTAGAAGGGTTGAAATCCGGTATTGGTGAGGCCACTAACAGAAGTACCCAGCCCTGGGCATTATGGCCTTATAAAATATGGGAACCCGGCGCGCCTAATGATGGCAAATGGATATTTAAGGAAGTATTGCCCAGCAGGGTGACTGGCGCAGATAACTGGCAACTAGGAAATTATTACAGTCAAATCAACAATGATATACTGAATAATAACCCTAAACTGTTGAGGCAGCCTCTTCAATAAATTTCAATTTTAAACTGAAGATCATGAAAAATATATTTCATTATATCATATTATTAACGTTGAGCACTGCTTTGTTTTCCTGTGAATTGGACAACTACGAAGAGCCGGGTTCTTTGTTGACCGGGCAACTGATGTTCCAGGGAACCCCGCTAAATTTGGAGTACAATAGAGTGAGCTATGAACTTTATCAGGACGGATTTGGCAAAACCGGCCCCCTGGGAAGCACCTTTACTTCCGAAGGTACTTACTCTCAAGCGCTGTTTAATGGTACCTACAAAATGGTGGTGCCCAACGGACAGGGCCCTTTTTTGTGGGGATCGGAAGCCGATATGCCGGATACCGTAGTAATCAACGTCTCCGGGAACACTACCCAGGATTTTGAAGTTATCCCTTTTTGGATGATAAGGAATACCCAACTGAGCGGAAGTGGTAATCAAGTTAATGCTTCCTTTGCTTTAGAGCAGATTGTGACTGATGCGAACGCCAAGAACATAGAAAGTGTTACTTTGTACATCAGCAAAACGCTATTTGCTAATTCGCAAACTAACGTGGCAACCAATGCTATTGCGGGTGGTGATATTACCAACATAAGCAGTGTAAGCCTAAGTGCTACTGTTCCTGACTTAGTACCTACACAAAATTATGTATTTGCCAGCGTAGGGGTAAAAATGGCCGGTATTGATGATTTAATTTTTTCGCCTACGCAAAAAATTGAATTGTAATAATTCCTGGCAAGTTTTCAATTAATATTTGGGTCACCTCTTGCATTTAAGCATGAGGTGATTCCAAATTTATAATACATTAGCATACTTGACACATCTGGAGTGCGTTTGTATCGTGATTAAACGTCGCCCTATACATTCGCAAAACTGAATACCGATACACTACAAACACTTTGATCATGAGGAGAATGCACTTTTTTAATTTTGTCACAAGTCGGTTCGCCGTGCGACAGTTAACCACGCGAAAGTTCGCCACACAAGGATTGACAGTACTTTTGATTTTTTGCTTATCAATCGTACAAAGCTGTATTGATAAAGGCCATTCCAACAGTATAAATGATGAAACGGAGAGAAGGGGAGAGGTTCTTTTCTTAGGCCATAACAGTGAACATCACGATTCCAATAAATACGCTCCCTGGCTGGCGACCTCATTATTTAGGGAAGGCATCAACCTCACTTACACCACCAATCTTGAAGATCTTAACGAAGAAAATTTAAGCAAATACGATGGCCTGATCATTTATGCCAACCATGATTCTATCTCTTCCTCTCAGGAAAAAGCGTTGAAAGGTTTTGTGGAAGGTGGCAAAGGCCTGATTCCCCTACACTGTGCTACCGGTTGTTTCAAAAATTCAGATTGGTATATCAATACGATTGGCGGCCAGTTTGCCTCACACGAAACCGGAACTTTCGCTGCTGAAATCGTCAATACCGAGCATCCGGTAATGCAAGGTTTGGATGAATTTGAGAGCTGGGATGAGACCTATGTGCACCAAAGAATTAACTCCGATATGACGGTGCTGATGGAGAGGGTTGAAGGTGATAAAAGAGAGCCTTACACCTGGGTCCGCAATCAGGGAGATGGAAGGGTATTTTATACCGCCTACGGTCATAATGATAGTACCTGGACCAATGCTGGTTTCTTACAACTGCTTAACAAGGGCGTGCTGTGGGCCATTGGCGATGAAGCTCAGGAAAAAATTACTAAGCTCAACATTCCTGATGTAGATATCTATGATTCCGTAAAAATCTCTGATTTTACCAAACGTTACCGGGTCACCAAAATGCAGGAACCCTTGCCCCCTGCGGAATCCCAAAAATTGATTCAGGTCCCGGTAGATTTCACCATTGAACTTTTTGCCGCCGACCCGGACATCATTAACCCCATTGCTATGTCCTGGGACGAAAGAGGACGCCTTTGGATCGTGGAATCGGTAGATTATCCCAATACTTTTAAAGAAACTGATGGCGCAGCCAATGACCGCATCAAAATCTGTGAGGATACCGATGGCGATGGAAAAGCAGATAAATTTACCGTTTTTGCCGACAGCCTGAACATACCCACCAGCATGGTCTTTGCCAACGACGGCGTGATCGTCTCTATGGCACCTAATTTTATTTTTCTCAAAGATACCGATGGCGATGACGTCGCTGATGTGCGGGAAAACCTGATTTCCGGTTGGGGCAAAGGCGATACCCACGCTGGCCCTTCCAACTTACAATATGGTTTTGACAATAAGATTTGGGGCGTATTGGGTTATTCTGGATTTGAAGGAAAACTGGATGGTAATAATACCAGCTTTAGGCAGGGAGTCTATCATTTTAAACCCGATGGCACTGATTTTGAATACCTGGGCAGTACCAGCAATAATACTTGGGGCTTAGGTTTTTCAGAAGATAATAATGTTTTTATCTCTACGGCCAATAATACCCATAGTGCTTACTATTCTATTCCTGCCCGGAATATGATGCGCGAATTGCCCGAATTAGTAGCCGATGCTTTGGGAGGACAGAATGAAGGCATGCGGTCAATCAACGCCGTAGAGAAAATTGACGGACACTACGATGTGCATGCCATGACACCCAACCTCAGGCAAGTAGACGTAGTAGGAGGGTTTACCGCGGCTGCCGGACATCATTTATACACTGCCAGAAATTACCCTAAAGAATATTGGAACCGCATTGCTTTCATCAATGAACCTACCGTAAGAGTGGTGCACAACGCTATTATTGAACCGGATGGCGCAGGTTATGCAGAAAAAGACGGTTGGAACCTAATGGCGAGCTCCGATGAGTGGTTTGGCCCGGTACAAAGCCAGGTAGGCCCTGACGGCGCAGTTTGGGTGGCTGACTGGTATAATTTTATTATCCAGCATAATGTGTTTGTAGAACGCCAGGCACCCTCCCGAATGGTGCTTCCCTTTACCGAACAGCCGCATGGACAAGGCAACGCCTTCGTCAGCCAGTTGAGGGATACCAATCATGGGCGCATTTACCGGGTGGTTTATAGAAATGCCAAAACCTACGAACCAATATCTTTATCCAAAGATGATCCGGATGGCTTGGTGGAAGCGTTAAAAAATGATAACATGTTCTGGCGGATGACTGCCCAGCGCCTGCTGGTAGAAACACAAAACAAAGATGCCATCCCCGCCCTGTATGATATCATAAACAATCAAGAAGTGGACGAGATTGGCCTGAATAGTCCTGCCGTACATGCCCTATGGACACTGCATGGATTGGGGGCTTTGGATGGAAATAATCAGGATGCCACGGATGTAGCCATCAAGGCTTTATCCCATCCCGCTGCCGGGGTGAGAAAGGCTGCACTGAATGTATTGCCAAAAAACCAGCAAAATATGGAAGCCATTCAGCAAGCCGGTTTAATCCAAGATGATGGGATGAATGTCCGACTGGCCACTTTAGTAGCGATGGCCGAAGCCCCGGCTTCGGATGTTTTGGGGGAAATGGTTTATCAAGCTGCAATTGACCCTAAAAACGCCGATGATCCCTGGCTAAGCAAAGCTTTGTTGGCAGCAGCCATCAACCAGCCGGAAGGTTACCTCAAAGCATCCACTACCGATGCATCAGGAGAAAGAAATAAGGGCTTAAGCGCAAGGATTGCCACAGTACTGGACAAAGAAATTTATGAACTTCCCCGCCGTGGAACAGTCCCTTACCCGGTAGATGTAGCAGGCAAAGAGATCATTATCAAAGCTTCAGTTTCCAAAAGGGAAGAACAACCCAAAGGAGTTATCATGGCGCAGGGAGATAATAACAATGGGTACGGGATTTTTATTGAGGATAACAAACTCAATATGCTGGTGAAGCAGGAGGGTAAAAGTTATCTGGCTAAAAGCAAAAAGTCCCTTCCCGATCAATTTGAAATGACCGGACAACTTGCCGAAGATGGAAAAATCAGTCTCTGGGTAGATGATAAAATGGTAGCCGAAGCCAAAGCGCCATCGGTATTCAATAAACCACTTTCTTCTGTGATACGGACTTCTTATGATCTGGATAATGAGGATAAAATAGGTACGTACGAAGGGTCAAACAATTTGAACGCGGAATTGAGAAAGGCTTCTCTGGAATTAAAAAATCTTCAGGGAAGCTCGCAAACCCTGGCTTCTAAAAATGGTTCAGAAGAGGAAACAACTACTGCTACCAGCACTGAAACGATTTACCTCAAAGTTGTTCCTGATATGATGAAGTACGACAAAGACCAGATTACGGTAAAAGCCGGACAAAAAGTAGTCATAGAACTGGAAAACCAGGATGGTATGCAGCACAATCTGCTCATCATCCAACCCGGGACTTTAGAAACAGTGGGTGCGGCAGCCGATGCCCTCGCCCGTGACCCTAAAGCTGCCCAGCAGGATTATGTACCCGTGATGCCGGAAGTATTGCACGCGACCAAATTATTAAATCCGGAGGAAGTAGTTACCTTAACTTTTACCGCTCCTTCAGAACCGGGAGACTACCCTTATGTATGTACATTTCCCGGCCACTGGCGCATGATGAACGGCATCATGAGGGTGGAAGGCAATGACAATATCTCAGAATAAGCATGGAAACAGAGACGGGATATTGAAAACCGGAAAATTCAGATTCCGGTTTTCACTTCCAACTGTCCCATTAGAAAGAAAAACAATTAATAAAAAAACATAAACATGACACACCACCTATTTAGAAAAGCATTTCCAATGGCCATTTTGGTAATATGCAGCACACTCTTAACACAATTCACTTTCAAAGCCAACGAATTAAAAAAAGAACCCATCCACGTGCTTGTTGTGGGTGGCGGTTCTTCCCATGACTTTGAACGCTGGTATAAGGATGAAGATCAAAAAACCCTGGAAAAGAAAGATTTTGCTTCAGTAAGATATACCGACAATACCGATTCCATTGCCGCTTATCTGATGGAAGCAGATGTGCTTTTCCTTACTAACAACCAGCCAATTGCTGATCCCAAAGTGCGTAAAGCTATCTTTGATTTTGTGGATGCTGGTAAAGGCTTGGTGCTGGCACACGCCGCCCTATGGTACAACTGGAAAGATTGGCCGGAATACAATCAGCAATTAGTCAGCGGTGGATCACGTGGACATGATAAATATGGCAACTTCAAAGTAAGTATTGACAAAACGCATCCTGTCACTAAAAAGGTAAAAGACTTTACTTTGGATGATGAGCTTTATTATTTTGAACCCGATACTGCTGGCCCCGGAGTTGAAGTATTGGCTACCGCCAGTGCGGAAGGTTCAGACAAAAGTTTCCCCTCTGTGTTTGTAGTCAACAGCAAAAAGGGAAGGATCGTAGGAATAGCCTTAGGACATGACGCCGCCTCCCACGAACTTCCCGAATACCAAACGCTAATGAAAAACGCTGTGCAGTGGGCAGCTAACAATTAATTTAGTCGGAAACCAGAGAATGTTAACCAGACCAGCTGGCGCGCGATTGCATCGCGTGCCCATCTATAAATAAATTAAGCAGTCGCTCGCGTCTACGCGAGTGACGACTATCCGAAGGCTTTCTGCATGTTGCGGCTAGAAGCCTCAAAAATATTCCTCACTCGGCTGGAGCCGAGCGAGTGAGGGCTCGATTGTATTGCGTGACCATCTATAAACTAACTTAACCATTCAAATAATGAGCGATAAAAAAATAACCGTAGTCATCGTAGGCATGGGATTTGGAAAAGAATTCATTCCTATCTATCAGCAACATCCAAATATCAAAGCCGTAGGCATTTGTACTAGGAATGAAAAAACCATTGACGAACTGGTGAATAAATTCAAGCTGGACAGAAACCTATGTTTCACCAATTTTGAAGATGTTCCCGGCAGGGATGATGTGGATGCTATTCATGTGGTAACCCCCGTGCCTGAACATGCAAAGATGACCCTGGCTTCACTGAATGCCAACAAACACACCGCCTGCACCATTCCTATGGCCATGACTGTGGAAGATTGTAAAGCCATCGTTGCCGCTAAAAAGAAATCAGGCAAAGTCTATATGATGATGGAAACCGCATTATATACCCGGGAATTTTTATACGGCCTGAAACTCGCTGAAAATGGTGAGTTAGGAAAAATCCAGTTTGTACGTGGTTCCCATATTCAGGACATGAGTATGGAAGGCTGGGCTGAATATTGGAAAGGCTTTCCTCCTATGCTCAATGGAACACATGCCATTTCCCCTTTACTCCGCATCAACAATACCAAAGCTGAATCAGTCGTTTGCCACGGCTCAGGACGTTTGGGCGAAGACCTGGCTAAACGATATAATGCCCCTTATGCGGTAGAAACTGCCACGTTTACCCTCAAAAATTCTGATGTAATTGCCGAAGCTACCCGTTCGTTATTTGATGTGGTGCGCCAGTACCGTGAAAGCTACGATGTGTACGGCACCAAGATGTCTTTTGAATGGGAGCAGCTTCAGGACGAATCCCACGTGATTTTTGACGGTGGAGAGAATGCCCATAGAATTGATGTGCCGGATACCGATGAAATGCTAATTCCCGAGATCGCTAATTTTACTAAAAGAGAAAAGATTGACGATCCCAATCATGTATCCTTTTTGCAAGGCGCCGGGCATGGAGGTTCGCATCCTCACTTGGTGCAGGAGTTTTTAGCGGCCATTGTGGAAGGAAGAAATTCAGCCGTAGATGCTGATGTGGCGGCCAACTATACCTGCGCGGGCATCTGCGCTCACGAATCCGCCATGAACAACGGCAAAAGAATAGCTATCCCGGATTTTGAATAGCATTTTTTGATGTTAATAGTCGCCCTGTATAGTCGGGGCGATCACTATCTAAGCCATAATTGGATTAACACAATTTCCTAGCTGGGTCTCCTGCAAGGGCTACTACTTGGATACATCTTAGTCTTAGCTGGGTATCTAGTAGAGAACCCCGCGTGGAGAGCCTGCTGAGACGCTAATGGAAAAAAAATTATCCCGAATTTTGAATAGTATTTGTGCTAACTACATCACATTTTAAACCATCTATCCCAATCAACATGCAATTTGGCGTAAGCACCTTTTTATGGGTATCCCCCTTCACCACTGAAACTTTTGACCTGGTGTACAAAATCAAAGACATGGGCTTTGACATCATAGAAGTACCCGTGGAGAAAAAGGAGTTAATTGATTGGGCTAAGCTCAAAGAAGTAGTTAAAGAATGCGGCCTCAATATCACCATCAGCGGGGCATTCGGTGCCGACCGTGATATCTCCAGTGACGATGCCAACATCCGTAAGAATGGATTTAATTACATCAGCGATTGTATCAAAATCGCTGCCGATATGGGAAGCCCAATCTTTGGGGGACCGGTCTATTCTGCGGTGGGCAAAACCCGTTTTGTATCCGAAGAGCAGAAAAAGAAAGAGTGGGATTGGTGTGTAGAAAACCTTAAAGAAATCGCTAAGCTTGCCGAAGATCAAGGGGTAATCGTGGGCGTAGAACCTTTGAACCGCTTTGAAAGTGACATGATCAATACCGCCGACCAGGCGCTCTCGCTGGTCAAAGAAGTGAGCCATCCCAATATCAAAATTCAATTGGATACTTTTCACAATAATATTGAGGAAAAGAACATTCCTGATACCATCAGAAAAATTGGCAAAGATTTACTTTGTCATGTGCAGGGAAATGAGAGTGATCGGGGCACGCCAGGCACTGGTAATCTGGATTGGAAGGGTATCAAAGCTGCTTTGCAGTATATTGATTATCAGGGAGCGGTAGTCATAGAAACCTTCGGGGCGGTGTCGGAAGAAATTGCCAAAGCTACCTGTATTTGGAGGCCCTTAGCCAACAGCTCCGATGAACTGGCAACCGAGGGTTTAGCCTTTTACAAAAAGCTATTTGCTTCATAATAATCATCCATGAGAAATTTTTTTACTCAACTCTCCTTGACCTTAGTCACGGCATGCTTGAGTCAAGTTGCGTTGGCCCAGCAAAGCGAACCGACAGAAGCAGATTTTGTTGCGCCGGTTTATAACGAATTACCTTTAGGGGCGATCAAGCCCGAAGGTTGGCTGAAACATCAATTGGAAATTATGCGCGATGGTACAACCGGCCATCTGGATGAAGTGCATGACAAGATCAAGATGGATAATGGCTGGCTAGGCGGTGAAGGCGACGGTTGGGAAGAAACCCCTTACTGGCTGGATGGTGCCGTTCCCTTGGCTTATCTGCTGGACGATAAGGCTCTGAAAGATAAGGTGATGCAATACATCAACTGGACGATGGAGCATCAGCGGCCTTCCGGATATTTTGGCCCCATCACGCCAGCCGAAAGGGAAGAAGGCATAGAAATTACCCCGGATAACTGTAAGCAAGGAGAAGACTGGTGGCCTAAAATGGTCATGCTCAAGGTTATTCAACAATACTACACCGCTACCGAAGACCAGCGAGCCATTGATTTCATGAGCAAGTATTTCAACTACCAGATCGCCAGCCTGAAAACCTGTCCTATCAGTACCTGGACGGAGTGGGCGGAATCTCGCGGTGCAGAAAATGTGATGATGGCCCAGTGGCTGTATGGCATTACCAAAGATGAAGCTTTGCTGGAACTGGCCAGCCTGATAGAATCTCAATCTTATGCCTGGAGTGAATGGCTCGGCAACCGTGACTGGGTGATCTGGGCTGCTACCCAACAAAACGATGAAGACTGGATGCACCGCCACGCGGTCAATGTATCTATGGCTTTAAAATCCCCCGCCATCAATTACCAGCGTACCCATGATGAAGCGTATTTGCACCAATTGAAAACCGGCTTTAATGACCTGATGACTTTGCATGGTTTGCCAATGGGTATTTTTTCCGGTGATGAAGACCTACACGGCAATGACCCGGTGCAAGGCGTAGAATTGTGCGCCGTCGCGGAATCTATGTATTCCTTAGAAAATATCATTGCCATCACCGGAGACCCTTATTATATCGATGCCTTGGAACGGATGACCTTCAATGTGCTGCCTGCCCAGACTACGGATGATTATAATATGAAGCAGTATTTTCAGGTAGCCAATCAGGTACAGATTAGTAGGGGAGTTTTTAATTTTTCACTACCCTTCAACCGGGAAATGAACAATGTACTCGGCATGCGCAGTGGTTATACCTGTTGCCTGGCCAATATGCATCAGAGTTGGACTAAATTTACCACCCATCTATGGTATGCTACGCCGGATAAAGGGCTGGCTGCTTTGGCTTACAGTCCCAATACGATCACGATAAAAGTGGGATCTTCCAATACGGAAGTGAGCATCAAAGAAGAAACTACTTATCCTTTTGAGGATGAAATCCGTTTTACCCTTTCTACCCCAAAAGCGGTAAGTTTTCCTTTTCAATTGCGCATTCCTTCCTGGTGCAAGGAAGCCCTTATTTTGGTCAATGGTAAAGAGGCGCAAAGAGAAAGTGGTGGAAAGATCGTGACCTTGGAAAACAACTGGAAGGATGGTGATCAGGTAACTTTGCGCTTGCCTATGGAAGTAACTACGTCCAACTGGGGACGTAACTCCCGTGCAGTAGAACGTGGCCCATTGGTGTATGGGCTCAAACTGGAAGAACGCTGGGAAAAAGGCCATGATGAAGTAGAAGGCGAATATTTTAGTGTATTTCCCCAAAGTGACTGGAACTACGGATTGTTGAAGTCGGTCGTGGAAAATCCGCAGGAACAATTGGAAGTAAAGCAAGTTTCTACCGTAAGTGATGATTTTGTCTGGAACTTAGACCACGCACCTATTGAAATTACTGCACCTGCCAAAAAGATTCCCGAATGGAAGGTCGTAGATGATGTGGCGCATACGCCCGTCTCTGACCGTTCGGGAATTTACAAAGGCAAGGTAAATGAGCAGCAGGAACAAATCACCTTAGTGCCATTTGGTTGCACCAAAATCCGCGTGGTAGCCTTTCCAGTGGTGCCATGACGACATTTGCAAACGAGAAAGCCCGTTTTTGTGAGGCCAAAGGCGATAGCAATTCCCTGTATTTTGCTACATGCGAGGAGATTCCTTCACCACTTGCAGCGGTTCGTAATGAGGCTTAACAAAAAAATACATTTTTTACACTGAAATAACACCTAACCGATGAACAAGCATTTATTACTGAGCGCATTATGTCTTCTCTGCTTTATCGTACCGGGAATAGCCCAAAATTCCGAATGGAAAGTGGTGGAGGGCAAAATCACTACCGAATGGGCTAGCCAAATAAACCCTGAAAACCCGCTTCCTGAATATCCCCGTCCTCAGCTGGTACGCGAAGACTGGCACAATCTTAATGGGCTTTGGGATTATACCATTCAGAAAAAAGGGGAAACCCCACCGACTTCTTTTGATGGCAAAATCCTGGTGCCTTTCGCCGTAGAATCTGCCTTATCCGGCGTGGGCAAAACAGTGGGCGAAACTAATGAACTTTGGTACCACACGAGTTTTGAACTACCCCGCAACATGCGGAAGAAAAATGTCTTGCTCCACTTTGGCGCGGTGGATTGGGAAACAGAAGTTTTTGTCAATGGGCAAAGTATGGGTACGCATCAAGGAGGTTATGACCCTTTCTCATATGAAATCAGTGACGCCCTAAATGCCAATGGGGCACAGGAAGTAATACTTCGGGTGTGGGACCCCACCAACGATGGCCCTCAGCCCCGAGGTAAGCAGGTAAAAAATCCGGAGAGTATCTGGTACACGTCGGTTACCGGAATTTGGCAAACAGTTTGGCTGGAAGCGGTGCCTGATGCTTATTTCCTAGCCACACAAAACACCCCTGACCTAGATAATAATGCCTTTAAAATAAGTGCTACCGTGGCCAATGCCCAGGATGGCGACCAACTTAGGGCCAGGGTGATGGATGGTGAAACTCAACTTGCTGAACAAACCGTAGCCGCCAGCAAGGAAGCTACATTAAACATAGAAAACCCTGATTTATGGACACCTGCTAACCCAAAACTCTACGACATGGAGGTGGCCCTGCTGCGCAAAGGTAAAGTAATTGATGTTGTTGAAACCTATAGTGCCATGCGCAAAATCAGCATGGAAGTGGATGAAAATGGCGTACAGCGCATGCTGCTCAATAATGAATTTGTCTTTCAGTACGGACCGCTAGACCAGGGATGGTGGCCCGATGGATTGTATACCGCCCCCACTGATGCTGCCCTCAAGTTTGACATTGAGAAAACAAAAGCGATGGGCTTTAACATGATCCGCAAGCATGTGAAAGTAGAACCTGCCCGTTGGTACCGCTATTGCGATGAGATGGGCATGCTGGTTTGGCAAGATATGCCCAGCGGTGATATGGGTAACTTCTGGAACCAGCGTCCGGGCGTGATGATGGGCATTGAAACTCAAAGGCAAAGAACAGCTGAATCCGAAGAGATCTACCGTACCGAATGGAAAGAAATTATGGATGACTTCCACAATTTTCCATCCATAGTAGTTTGGGTACCTTTCAACGAAGCTTGGGGACAGTTCAAAACAAAAGAGATTACAGATTGGACGATGGAATACGATCCTTCCAGATTGATCAACTCAGCTAGTGGCGGTAACGTCTTTCAGGTGGGACATATTATTGACCTGCATAACTATCCCGATCCTGCGATGCCCGATCCTAATCTTTTTGGAGAAGATAGAGTCCTCGTATTAGGTGAATTTGGCGGATTGGGATTACCGGTAGATGGCCATACCTGGCAGGAAAAGGATAATTGGGGCTACCAAAGTTTTAAGAATAAGGAAGAACTTTCTGAACGTTATCAGAAACTCATGAACGATCTTGTTCCGCTGATCTCCAAAGGTTTATCCGCTGCTATCTATACCCAGACCACTGATGTGGAAGTAGAAACCAATGGCCTGATGACTTACGACCGCAAAGAGGTAAAGTTTGACGAAGCCAAAATGAAACAAATCCACAGCAAGTTGTATGCGGAATAAGGTTAGAGAAAAAAATTTAGGCTAATGTTATCTCTGGACTCACTCGTGAGCAGCCCTTGCCTGGTAGTTTGAAGAACAACTACCTCTATAATGGGAAAGAATTGCAGACGGAAATAGCGACTTACGACTTTCATGCTAGAATGTACGATCCGGTAATAGGAAGGACATTCCAGCAAGACCCTAT
>JBBSOG010000035.1:0-20740 GCA_038259985.1 Cytophagales bacterium | reverse complement strand
CAGGGAAAAGCCGCTGAGGGGCACCGGCGGGCCAGCGTTCCGGCTTCATGTTCCAGATGTAGAGGTACCGCCCCTGCCGCATGATACGCTGCGGATATCCGGCATTGGCAAAGCGGGAAGAGGAATGCCGCTCCCTGCCTGCCAGCACATGGTTTTTGGATGCATCTACCGTACCTTCTTTCTCCGATTCCAGTATGTTGACGATGCTTTTACCAGAAATTGGCAGCATACCCTCGGCAGGGGTTTCGCTAAGTTCCAGGATGGTGGGTGCAAGGTCTACAAAGCTGATCAGGTCTTCTACCGTTCTACCCGCAGGGAAACCCTTAGGATAGCTGATCGCCAGGGGAACGTGTACGCCGTACTCATAGCCATTGGCTTTGGCGCGGGGGAAAGCCATGCCGTTATCAGAGGTGACGATGATGATGGTGTTGTCCAACTCTCCTATCTCTTCCAGATGCTCAATCATACGCATCAGGTGCAAATCAAACCATTCTATTTCCACCGCATAGTCCAGCAGGTCGCCCCTCACCGTATCTACATCGGGAAGGAAGTCCGGTACTTCTACTTCATTTAAGGATTTTCCACGCCGTTTCCAGGAACCTTTCTCAAAATCCCGGTGGGGTTCGGTGGCACCGTACCAGAAGAAGAAGGGTTCATCTTTTTCCCTTTCTCCCATAAACTGCCGGAAATTGGCCGCATAATTAATGCGGTTAATTCCGCTGGCAAAACGCTCGTCTTCCGGGCTGCCTTCTTCGTATCTGATTTGATCATAGGCTTTGCCCGCAGCATCCTCTGCCCTCAGCGGATCATCTCCGTACTTGAAAGGCCCTACACCTTTACCGGTACGGCCAGTGTGGTAGCCATTGGCAGCCAACAAATCCACGAATGGGACATATTTCTTGAACCACCCGGCGGCGTGTTGCCCTGCCTGCTCGTTCTGCCAATGATAACGCCCGGTAATGATGGAGCTGCGGGAGGGGGCACAGCCCGGCGAACCGGCGTAGCAGTTGGTGAAATAGATACCGTTTTTGGCCACCAGGTCAAAAGCCGGGGTCTGCACCCAGCTTCTTCCGGCAAAACTGGTATGGAAGAAGGACTGGTCATCGCTAATGGCGAAAAGGATGTTAGGCCTTTTGGGGGTTTCAGTTTCTGAAGGTTGGCAGCTGAATATAAAGGATGAAGCAATAAGTATGTAAAGAGGAAGCAAGCATTTTTTTTTCATGAGGTACTATTGATTTCGGAGAGTTACATTTTTTGTTCTAAAATAAGCAGCTACAAGGCTATCGCCAAATTAGGAAGGGATCAGTTCATATCGACACGCAGAATATCCATTTCTTCTCCACAATGATATAAGGCATACTCCAATGACCAGGAAGTGAAGGCAGCGAAATTGAAGTCTTTGTATCTGGTTCCCGCATTTTCCGGGGCCGCATTCTTTTCCAGAACTTCATACAATACCGGCACCAGAGGCTTGGCTTTAGCCCCAATCATCTCAATACTTCGGGCTGCGTAAAGTGCTAACCACGGCCTGTCATCCTGCACCCATTTGCCTAGTACAGGCAGTGCAGCATCGCATTGCCCCCACTGGCAGAGTGTTTCCGCAGCCACTATTTGTACAGTAGGAGAAGGGTCATTGAGTAAGGGTGTAAGCGCTTTGGCAGCAAATTGAGCTTCCCCGGCTTGCAGTGCCATTACTGCCCAATAGCGAACGCCAGCATCCTGATCTTTTAACTTTTCGGTAATCATCGGGACATCAGCTTTACCTACCATCTCTGCTGCTTCCAGCACTTTGGCTACATCGTATTGCTCCGCATTGTGCGCCATTTGGTAGGGCGTAGACTCTGCTGCCCGCATCATCATTTCCGGTTCCAGCAGTAAGCCTGTATCGTGGTATTCCTTCATCCAGGCATGCAAAGCTTGCTGCATTCTTGCTTTTACTTCCTGATGATCAGCCTCTTCCGCCAGATTATGTAGTTCTTGCGGGTCACGGTGCAAATCATAGAGTTCTTCTACCCCCTTGGGCAACCACATATCCAGGGCTTCGCCTGTGAGCAAATCCTGATCTTTCAGTTTACGCAATTCCCGGAAGCTTCTCTTTCTATCTGAAAAAATGTAGCCCGGCTGTATGTAGGGGTAATGCGGAAAATAATGGCGGATGTATATGTATTGACTGTCCAAAACCGCCCGGGAAACTTCGTACATATTATCGGCACGGCTCCGGGCGCCATAAACATATTTTCTGGGAGCTGCCTTCTGTTCACCCAGAAAAGTTTGCCCTTCCATGTAGTCGGGAATGGGGATCTTTGCAAGATTCAAGACCGTAGGTGCAAAATCTACAAAACTTACCAGTTCGTTATTTTTAGCACTGGCTTGCTGTTTTGTCAGATGTTTATACTGTTCCGGTACCCTGATGACCAGGGGCACCTGCAATCCGGTTTTGTACAACCAGCGTTTGTAACGGGGCAGGCCAAAGCCATGATCGGAGAAGACAAAAATAATAGTGTTTTCGTACAAACCGTCCTCTTTCAACCCCTGAATAATTTTGCCCACCGTTACATCAAAGTCAGAGACCAGGTCGTAATAGTCTGACCATATTTTGCGAAACTCCGGCGTATCAGGGAAATAAGGAGGCACTTTCATGTTTTCAGGATTATGAAAGAGGGAATCGGGAAGATCAGCTACGGCTGCCTCATATCTTTCTTCAATATTAGCCCCGCCTTCATGGGTTTCCCCTATGGTATACATACCGAAGAAGGGCTGATCTTCCTTCCTGTTTCGCCAAGGCATCAGTTCCTTTTCCCGGTAATCCCACATATCCTTCGGATCAAAATTATAGTCTGTTTTTCCGTAAAGGAAAGTGAAGTAGCCAGTGTCATTGAGGTAGCTGGGCAGCCCGCTTACAAAATCGGGAACAGGCACATCGGATCGCAGGTGCTGGGTGCCCAGGGAGGTGGCATACATTCCGGTGATCAGGCAGGACCGGGCCGGGGCGCAGATGGGTGCCGAAGCATAGGCATTGGTATATACCACGCCTTCGGCCGCTATGAGATCAATATTGGGTGTGGAAGCCTGAGGGTCACCATAACATCCGAAGACAGGACTGGTATCTTCACTGGTAATCCAGAGGATATTGGGAGGGGGCAAGCTTTCCGCTTGCTGGTTGCTTGTACATGCCCCAAACATTACTATAAAAAAACTTAGTAGGCTGAATTGGAAACCTTTTGAAGGGATATTCATAATGAAAATGATTTGGTGAGAGAAGAGGGGAGTTAGAGGTTAGAAGTTGGAAGTCCTCTTCCGACTTCCGTCTTTGGGATTCGGACTTTCAAAATGGCCCTTTGGCATTGGTTTGAATGGCTTTTGTGCCGCCGGGCATTTCTCCTCTAGCTTTTTCTACATCTAATGGGTCTCCCGTCTCCCGGTCGTACCAGTCTTTCGTAATATTTTCAGGGCTGTTATCAAACGTTTCCTTCCGCCATTGCTGAAGTACCTGGCGCATATCTTTGAGATGCGTTTGATACTCTGACAATGAGGCCACATTTACCAGTTGCATGGGATCTTTGCTGCAATCAAACAATTCTTCCGCGGGGCGGGGTGTCATAAAAATTTCGGCTTGCGCGGCAGTAAGCTCTCCGGCATCCCGGATGTCTTTCAAGTCCTGAAAAGATGGGCTTTTGTTAGAATCGGCAGGTCCGGGATTGCTCAGATTGGGGCGTAAATTGAGCACGTACAGATAATCTTTTGTGCGCACCATTCTTTCAAGTGCTTCATAGTCGTGCCAGTTATGTTCAGAAAAAACATAGTTCCTGAATTTACTAGCAGGGTCCTTCAACACTTTGGCAAAGCTCTTTCCCTGAAAACCGGGCTGCACCTCAGCACCTAACAATTCCAGTAAAGTAGGGGCAATATCAATGACGCTGATCAGGCTGCTGCTAACCGCACCTTTCCGGGATAATCCTTCATTCCACTTCACCACAAAAGGTGTTTTCATCCCGCTGTCGTATACCCTGGTTTTACTTCTGGGAAAAGGCTGGCCATTGTCGGCCATGATGATGATGATGGTGTTGTCCAACACTCCCTGGCTTTTTAACTCAGCTTCCACTTTTCCGATATAGTCATCAAAACGGGTGATTTCATCATAATACTTTGCAAGGTCTTCCTTTGTATTTTCAGTATTGGCCAGATAAGGCGGGGGTGTTATTTTATTGGGATCATTTTTACCGCTGAAGTCATTCGGCCCCCAGGGCCGGTGGGCATCAATGGCAGCAAACCACATGAAAAATGGTTTTTCTTTGGGCCGTTCCCTTAAGGAGCTGAGCCACAAGGCTTCTCCACCATCACCATTTTCTTTTCCGTTATCATGAATAATATCAAAACCTCTTCTGGCAGCATCGCCCATGTGCCACTTACCAGCCTGAGCGGTGTAGTAACCCGCTTGCTGAAGCAACTCGGGGAAAATGGCAACTTCAGGAGGCAAAGGGGTATGCAGCTCGGCAGAGCCGGTGTTGTGAGGATACCTGCCAGAGATAATACTGGTCCGGCTGGGGCTACACGAACTTGCCGTAAGATAGGTATTGGTAAACCTGATGCCTTCTCCGGCCATCCTGTCAATATTGGGCGTATAAACCTCTGTATTTCCATAGCACCCCAGGTCGTTCCAGCCCACATCATCGGCGATGATAAGAATGATATTTGGTTGCTTACCCTTATTCTGGGCTGATAATGGTTGAATTATTAATAAGATAAAGAGCCCTGTCAGTAACAGGCATATTTTCACTTTCATAATTATATTTTTAGGAATGTAAAAATTCCTCTTGCCTGGAAAAAAACAGGCAAGGGGAAATGTTTTTTAAAAACCCGGGTTCTGGGTGAGTTTTGGATTCACATCTATGGAACGCTGAGGGATAGGAAAATGTAATTTATCCTGATTGATGCCATAACCCTTCGGCTGCATTACGTCAATAGCCCGTCCTGTGCGTACCAAATCAAAGAAGCGATGAAATTCAAAACAAAGTTCTACCCTACGCTCATGTTCAATGGCTAAGTCCAAAGTATTGTACTCAACAGGATATCCCGGCTCTCCAAAGCCAGGTAGCCCCACCCTTGCCCTTACCATATTTAGATAAGCTGGGTCATTGGTTACCTCGGCATACATGAGCAAAATATCGGCATAGCGGATTATTTCAAAATTATTGCCGGCATACCGCCAGTCAGGATCAAAAAACTTCATTGTAAAAGGATAATTTACAAATTCCCCTGATTCCAAATTTACATAACCGGGGTATACAGAAACAATTTGCCGTATGCTGTCGCCTGGCTCAAATTCATCTACAAGGTCCTGGGTGGGTGTATTTCTCCCTCCTCCCCGAAAAGTTTCATTAATACCGGGCAGGTGAAACGACCACTGGAAAGGCGTGTATTCTGTCTGATGGTTGCTGTTTACCGCATTTTGCCCTTTAATGTACTGCACTTCCAATACCGAAGCCTTGGAGTTTTTAGTATCCGGATTAAAGATGTGGCGGTAATCAGCCACGTTCACCGTGCCATCGTTATTCGCATCCAGTGAATATAAGCCGCTATCTATGATTTCTTTCAGCTCAGCCGCGGCTTCTGGTTCGCTTCCCCTGGTAAGGTATACTTTCGCTAAAACTGCTGTTGCACCATATTTGGTTACCCGGCCAATGTTATCTAGTATATACTTTTCGGGTAAATTACTTTTGGCATAAAGCAGGTCAGAGATGATTTGCCCATACACCACATCGCTGTCTTCGCGAAGATATTCATAACCTTCATTAGGCGAAAGTGGGGTTAATGGAAGAGGAATACCTCCCCACACCCTCACCATGTTAAAATAGATAAGGGCACGGACAAAAGTAGCTTCTGCCTTGAGCCTGTTTTTCAACGATTCGCTGCTAAACTCCACACTTGTGTTTTCAAGCCTGTTCAGCACATCGTTACAAATAAAAATTGAATTATAGGCGTTTTCCCAGGCATTTTCTGTATCATCATCATTGGTGGCGAGATTAAAGCCCGAGATTCTTTCCGCAGAATTATTGGCCCCTCCAATGAATTCAATATAGGTGTTGTCCGACCTTAGTTCCCCATATATATCAGCAATGCCACCCGCAGTATAGGTCCTTACCATTTGTCGGTACACATCATTAACTGCCAGAATAAACTGATCTTCTGTTTGGTAAAAATTACCTTCTGTAATGGCCGTTTTTGGATAAAGGTCAAGGTTTTCTTCACTGCATGCATATATGCTTAGCAGTAAAACAAAGGCGAATATTTTATGTATCGTTTTCATTTTCTCAATGTTATCAGGTGAAAAATCAGAAACTTACGTTCAGGCCGAATGAATAAACTTTAGCCGATGGGTAAGGGGAATGGGCTACCCCACGGCGGGAAGCATCGCTTGCGCCCCCGTTATAGTTTTCCGGGTCAAACACCGGGCTGTCAGTGACCGTAAACAGGTTTTGAGCATTGAAATAAGCCCTGACTGCCCCTAGCTTAATCTTTTGAAGCAAAGCAGGGGTAAAGGTATATCCAAAAGTAAGACTCTTAAGCCTGATAAAAGAGCCATCTACAATCCAAAAGCTGGAGGGTTGTTTTTCATATCCATCCAGGTTCACCGTGAGTTTGTAATGATAACCGTCTCCCGGCTCTTCTTCAGATCGCCACCTGTCAACTACTTCCTCGTAATAGTTTCTTCCTTCATGGTACAACATGGAGCGGTGGATGTTATTATCAAACACATCGTTGCCATGCACACCCTGAAACAAAAAGCTGAAGTCAAAACCTTTGTAGCGGAAGTTGTTGGTTATGCCCCAGGTAAAATCAGGTGCCGCATTCCCGATGAACGTCCTGTCATCGGCATTTAATACCCCATCTTTATTTACATCCACATATCTGCCATCCCCGGCTACTGCCGTGCTATAATGGGCAGGGTCTGCCTCAACTTCAGCTTCATTCATATATACGCCATCGTACTGATAGCCATAGAAGCTAAATATGGGTTTTCCTACCTGATTGATCGTTTGCATTCCAAAGCCAGGTGATAATATCAAAGGGGCATTATCCGGCCCTAAGGCGAGTATTTTATTCCGGTTGAATGAATAGTTAAGTTGCGTAGACCACTCTAAATCACCGATGAGGTTACGGGTTGTCAGGTTGAGTTCAATGCCTCTGTTTTGCAGTTCTCCAATATTTTTGAAAACGCTGGTGAACCCTGTGACAGAAGGCACAGGAACATCCAGTAACAATCCATCTGAACGGGTATTGTAGAAATTACTCTCGAAAACAACCCTGTTATTAAACAAGCCAATATCCAGTCCCAGGTTTAATTGCTGGGAGCGCTCCCAACCCAAGTCGGGATTGGTGAAACCTGAAGGATAATAAGAGGATTCCAGGGTATTGTCGAAAGCTACCCTGCTTTGGTTCATGGAGGCGATCCATCTATAGTCAGCAAACTGGTCATTTCCCGTGAAGCCATAGCTGGCACGCAGTTTCAGGTTACTTATAAAGTCCAGACTGCTCATAAAACTTTCGTCAGAGATGAACCAGCCTGCTGATAAGGAAGGGAAATAACCCCATTTTTTGTCCGGGCCAAAGCGAGAGGAACCATCCTTTCGGATACTGGCCGCCAGCATATACTTTCCTTTGTAGTTATAATTTACCCTGGAAAAGTAAGAGATCAACGTACGCTCAGTAGCAAAGTCATCTGCCCGGGAAACCGTTGCGCCCGCACTTAGATAAGGGATCAGATCATTATTATATCCTCGCCTTTGGGCAGTAGCCCCGTAAAAATCATCCTTCAAATATTCCTGCCCTAAAAGTACAGTTAGGTTATGCTCTCCGAAGCTTTTATTGTAATTCAGCAGGTTTTGCAAGTTATAGTTAATCCTCCTGTCCTCGCCCACGGTCATCACCCCTTCGGTCTGTACATTGGGCCCCATATCATGGTCCCGGGTAGCATAATGCGTATCATCTACCCTTTGATAATAAAGGTTTAAGGTGGACCTGAAATTTAATCCCGGAAGAATGTCTACCTGACCGAAGAGGTTTCCTAATCCGTTGAAGCGCCTATGTTGAATATCATCTTTGATTGCGTATAAGGGATGTCCGTTGAAAGCTCGGAAAAGGATCGCATCGTAGTTCCCAAAGCCTTCCACAGAATTGGGTTCTCCCAGGTATCCATTGTCGGCATATACCGGATAGATAGATGGATATTGAACCGCCCATTCTACTGTCCGGTTAAAAGGTTCGTTTTCATGATCATAGGTTACGTTCATCATACCCCCAAGCTCAGCCCAGTCGTTTACCTTAGAAGAGATTTTGAAATTCAAAGAGTACTTGTCGTAATCGGAGTTGATCACGATGCCTTCCTGTTTGACATATCCACCTGATACCCGATAATTCATGTTTTCATTTCCTCCCGAAACACTCAGGTCAATTTTTTGCAAAGGGGCTACACGAAAGATAAGGTCCTGCCAGTCGGTATTGGGCAGTGATTCAGGGTTTTCTAACGCCACAGGCCAAGTATATTTGTACTGCCCACGGGCTTCAATGGTATTCGGTGCATTAGGATCTCCACCGTTTTCAATCCAGCCGTTTTGTGCTGCGTCAATGGATGCCTGGGAATATTCATAGGAATCCATGACATCAATTTTGTCAATCACTTCTTGAATGCTGTAAGAGTAATTTACACTGATTTTTGCCTTACCCGACTGACCACTGAGTGTAGTCACTAACACTACGCCATTAGCCCCTCTTGAACCATAAATAGAAGCGGAAGCAGCATCTTTCAACACTTCGATAGATTTAATATCAGCAGGATTAAGCATGTTCATGTCATAGTTAGGCAGAGGGATACCATCCACCACAATAAGCGGCGAACTGTTAGCCGATATTGAGTTGATTCCCCTGATTTGAATGGACGATGAGCTGCCCGGCCGGCCATTTCCATTTACCACCTGTACACCAGGGAGCTTGCCATACATGGCCTGTCCAATCTCCACCATAGGCCGGCTTTGCAGGTCAATATCCATGTCCACGGTGCCCTGAGCTCCTGAAATATTAGCTTTTTGCAGTGTACCATAGCCTACCACCACCACTTCTTCCAGCGACTTTACATCTGGCAATAAAGTGATATTGATCGTATTCCTGCTATTGATTTCTACTTCCTGAGATAGGTAGCCAATAGAGGAGAATACCAAGGTAGAGATATCATCTTGCAGGGTCAAACGATAGTTTCCATCCACGCCTGTAACCGTGCCCATCGTAGTGCCTTTACCTAATACATTAACGCCGGGCAGCGGCTCTCCTGATTCACCATCGGTGACTTTTCCGCTGATGGTTTGTTCTAATTCGCTGGCGTACTTATCCTCTACTCCAAGCTTACCGCTGGAAGCCAGGGCTTGAGATAGGGCCTGATTGCCCAGGGGGATAAGTAAAATGATGGCTGCCATTAAAATACTGTGGCGTAGTGTTAAAAATGGTTTCATGTGGTTGTAATTTAGTAGTGAATTAATTTCAATTTTCAAAAAGCCTTTTGCCGTCGCTCAAGAAAAGGCTTCTGTTTTTTCCATTCTCTTAGGGTTATTATTAGATCACTTACTAGGAATCAGAATAATATTTCCATTTATTCTGCCGAGTATCCGGGGTTTTGTTCCAGCGTTGCGCCGGTGTTGCTTTCTATCTCATCAAAAGGAATAGGGAACAGATTATGATAAGGCTGCACATCACAGCCAAAGTTGGTGGCAACGGGATTACCATTACAATAGCGGTTGGCACGGTCATAGAGTAAGCCCAGTCGGTTGAGTGTAAGCCTTCTTTTTTCTTCTACCCCCAGTTCCCGCATTCTTTCGTCCAGCATATAATCTATATCAACTTCACCGGGAGTTACCGGAATGGCTTCTGCCCTATTCCGCACTATATTGATATCAGCCGCCGCACTAGCTGCATTTCCATTGCCCAGATGGGCTTCTGCCCGGAGAAGATAAGTTTCCGCCAGGCGGATGAAATACTGATCGGTGTATGTACTACCAGCAGTAGAAGCATTCAGTGTTTGAAGTACCGGGTCTACAAACAATTCGGAGGGGTGATTACCCGGGGTAAACACTTTGGATTGAAAAGGATAGAAGCGCCTAATAGTATCTTCATTATCTTGCCTGAATAGCTCTATATACTCTGAAATCATCTGCCCATACCATTCGGATTCCGGATTATTAAAAGCGACATCCCTGATAAAATTGTACTCGGAATTTCGCATGTCATTCCAGTCACTATTTTCCCATATCTCATAATTTAGGTGGTCAGTACCTCTCAAACGGCCTATGCCTCTGCCTGAGGTATAGGAAACTCCTAAGGGAAGAAACGGAGCTACTCCTGAAGGATCTTTAACACTAAAAGCATAAGGCCGGGGGGCATGATCTCTTTCCAATTGAGCCCCTTCCCTACTGCCTGACTCAATCGCACCACCGGGCACATCTATCTCCTGTTGAAACACCCAGATACCTTCAGTATTGCCTGCTGAGCGGTTTTGATTATTTCTTCTGTACAAATCCCAGTATACATCTCCCGGCTCACTTTGACGGGAACCGAAACGCTCGGTCATCAGGGCAGTGCTAGGGTCGTCAATCACCACGGTAGTGGCAGCTATGGCATCAGACCATCTTTCCAGGGCTACGTAAGTCTCGGCCAGCAGATGGTAGGCCGCCAAATCAGATACTTGTCCGTCGGCTACTTCGGCAACACCGGATAGGTTCTGAGCAGCGAACTCCAGATCGGATACGGCTTGCTCATATACTGCTTCCCGGGTAGCTCTCTGGTAGTCGGTCTTGGGAGAACTTACCGCTTCCAGTTCTATGGGCACCCCACCGTACAGATAACCTAAATTACGATAAGAAAGCCCCCGGAAAAGCTTAGCTTCTGCTTCTATCTTCATCTTCTGCTCATCAGTCAATTCAGACTCATCAAAGCGGTCCAAAATAATATTGGCAGAAGAAATGATCTTATAATACTGGTTCCAATGATATTCTGTTTCATCTGAGGAAGGCGTAAGCGTAGCCAGATAGCTGCCGAAACGCTGGTTCAGCTGTTGCGCTCCATTGTACCCAATGTCGGTGCCGTACAGATAGTCCAGTGGACGGTGTTCACTGGCAGATAGCATCACCCGAAGGTTATCGTACAGGGCATAGACAGAAGAATTAAAATCGTTGATCGTCTGGAAAGAGTTTTCCGGGCTGGCAAAATCCAGGGGAGTTTCTTCTAGAATTTTGTCTTCGTTACAGCTAAATACTGACAAAGTGAAAGTCAGCATAAGTAGGGACGTTTTTTTATATAGTTGCATGTTGTTAAATTTTTAGGTTAAAAGCTCATATCAAGTCCGACAGAAAAACCCTGCAAAACCGGGCGGCCATTGGTTCCAAATCCGCTGTCCGTTTCAGGATCCCAACCTTCCCAGTCGGTCCAGGTGAATAGGTTTTTGCCACTGACGAAAACTTTCAGGTTTCGGATTCCTATGTTTTCTACCAGGCTACTGTTCAAGCGATAGGCTAAGGTCACATCTTGCAGTCTTACGAAACTGCGGTCTCCGTAAAAGATATAATCAAAGGCTGGTTCCTGGTCTAGCCTACGGTAGCGGGCACCGGGGTTGGCGGGTGTCCAGTAGTCATAGCCATTCCACATGTTGTTTCTCTTGATGTTGTCGGCACTTCCGAAGCCATCCAGCATATTTCTGCCCCGATACCCATCTTTACCACCCTGTACGGAATTGATAAAGAACCTGAATGTAAAATCTTTGTAGACAAATTCGTTGAGGATACCAAAGCTATAAGCGGGTTCTTCTCTGCCCAGGATCACCCGGTCATTAGGATCAATAAAATCATCATTATTCTGGTCAACGATGCGGTGGGTACCCACGAAAAAGCCATCCGGTGCTTCTTCGCCCAACTGTATGATACCACCAGATTCGTAGTTAAATATGGAATTGATAGACTCGCCAATGAACAAGCCACTGGCCTGCAAATCGTCTTCCTGACCGTCGCCATTAGCATCCAAACCTACCAGCGAAATGATTTCGTTGCTGTTAGAAGCCAGGTTAAAGTTCAGGTTCCAGGCAAAATCGTTTCTTCTCACCGGCTGACTGGTAATGGCCAGTTCAATACCCCGGTTGGCTACTTCGCCTACATTTGAAGTGATCTGCTCAAATCCGGTAATTTCCGGTATGGATACATCAAAAATCAAATCATTGGTGGTCGTCCGGTAATAGTCGATGCTACCACCCAAACGGTTACTCAGCACTGAGAAATCCAGTCCGAAGTTGAAACCCGTGGTCGTTTCCCAACTCAGGTTAGGGTTGGCTAAGCGGGTTACTTCCTGTCCGAATAAGGTAGAGCCACCGTCGCCAAACACATAGGCGGCGTAGGTATTTAGTACTGCCAGCGAAGCGTAGCGGTCTACCAGATTACCGTTGGTACCGTAAGAGCCTCTAAGTTTTAAGTTATTGAGCCATGCTTGATCGGCAAAGCCTTCTTCACTGACAATCCAACCTACGCCTAAGGAAGGGAAGAGCGCTGTCTTTTCGTTTCGGGCAAAACCGGAAAATCCATCCCGACGCACGGTGGCGGTGATCAGGTATTTGTAATCAAACTCATAATTAAGCCTTGCCATCTGGTACAGATAACTTTCATCCCACGCTTCGGATTCTATGAGTTGTATGGCTGCCAGGCTCAGATCATTATAGCTTAGGCGAAGGTTGTTGTAGTTTGTCCCGGTAGCCAAAGTTTCTTCATAATTCCGTTCTCTTTGTCCCGCCACTAGGGTCAAGTCCAGACTGTGTTTTTCTGCTATTGTTTTTTTGTAGTTGATAATATGGTCCAGGGTCCAGTCATACCAGCTGTTATTCTCTTTGTAAGCCCCACCAGATGCCCCGTTTTCGTATACGTTGCTACTGTAATGTCTGTCCCAGGCGTAATTGTTACCGAAATTGAGTCGATAATTAAGTCCTTCTATAAAGGGCACACTCAGGTCAGCGTAAAAGTTTCCAAATAAACTGTTTCGCTTATCAAAATCATCAGCTGCTGCATCCAGAAAGGGGTTGGAAAGGTTAGAACCGTTTGGGTTCAGAACATATTCACCATTTTCATTATTTGGCTGTACTAAAGGTGTCATTCGGGAAAGTGTGCTGATATTTGGTGAATTCCCGGAATAGTCAGAAAAGGAGCCAAAGGTTTGGGCACCAATCTTGAACCAGTCAAAAATCTGGTTTTCCAGGTTGATCCGAGTAGTGATTCTTTCAAATTCATCATTGATAATATATCCTTTCTGCTTGGTATATCCACCTGACAAAAAGTAAGAAACATCACCACTACTCCCTCTTACGCTCAGATTATGGGCATTGATATAGCCGGGGTCAGTAGCATTATCCCACCAGTCGTAATCTGTCCCATTATCAAAACCTTCCCTCAACTCGGGGTCACCGACAATATCAAGATAGGAAAAATCCGGTTTGAGTTCGGTAAAGTCCGGTTCCTGGTAAGATGCTTCCCAATCTACATCATAAGATTTCTGTAAAAACTGGTCACGGTCCATCAGAGTAAGCGTATTACTGGGATTTTGGGTAGTAAATGACCCGGTATAGTTGAATACGGGCTTAGCTGATTTTTTCCCTCCTTTGGTGGTAATCAGCATCACCCCATTAGCAGCCTGCGCACCGTAGATTGCCATACTGCTGGGGTCTTTAAGGATATCAATAGATTCAATATCGTTGGGGTTGAGATCATTCAAACTTCCCGTGTAAATAATCCCATCTACTACCAGCAACACATTCTGGTTACCATTGATAGTAGACCTACCCCTGACAGAAATACTAGGGTTTTCACCGGCGGCATCTACCTGACCTACATTTAAGCCAGGAACCGTACCTTGTAAAGACTGAGCTATACTCACGTTGGGAGATTCTCGAAAAGATTCAATATCCGCCCTAACCACCGCACCGGTCAAATCTGACTTCTCCTGGGTTCCGTAACCCACTACCACTACTTCTGAAAGAGATTGAATATCAGGCAGCAGCGTCAAGTCAATGGTGCTCTGGTTGTTGATACTCACTTCCTCTGTTTCATAGCCAATAGAAGAAAACACCAAAATGCTGACATTATCATTTACCGTAAGCCGGTAGTTGCCATCCACATCAGTGACTGTACCCTGGGTAGTGCCTTTGGCAAGCACATTCACCCCCGGCAAAGGTTCTCCATTATCACCATCGGTGACCTGGCCGCTGATGGTCTGTTCCATTGCACTTCTTAGGGGAATTTTATTCAGTTGTCTCGTTTGTAAAAGGACAGGTGTATTATAAGTGCTTGCCGTTGCATTACCGGCATCCACTTTCTTCACCTCTTCCTTACTGCGCTCGCCTTCCTGGACTACATATACATTATCTTCAATCTTCTTATATTTTAAGCCTAGGGGTTTTAAAGCCTCTTCTAGTACGCTTTCCAATTTTTTGTCGCGATTAGTGGGTATGGTAACTTTTTCGTTACCAATAGCATCGCTGTTGAAGATGATGCTCACCTGGTATTTTTGCTCATAAGAAAGGAGAAGCGATTTTAGGGTGGTGCTTTTCTTGTTTTGCACAAGGATTCTGCTTGCTGGCTCAGGTTCTTGAACGCTGGCAAGATGCTGTGCCCCTGCCCAAAAGCTAGTCAGCAGCAGTAGTGTCAGGATTGTGTTGACTTTAGTAGATAAAATGTTTTTCATCATGCGTAGTTTTAGGTGATCGTTCTGACTCAGCCTGTCCCAATCTGTTTTGCTGTCAGATCATTGGACAGGCTTACTTTTCTGTTCGCGGACGGTTAAGGCTCCTTCATGGGTAGTGATGTTTATTTTTAATGATTCTTTAAGTATCTCAATGAGCGTAGTTAGATTAGCCAGGGGCAGGGTACCGCTTACCGCCAAAGTCATTAGGCTTGCATCCTCAAAAATGACTTGCTTCCCATATCTATGCTCAATGACGATAGCAAGCTCGCTGAGGGGAGTATTGTCGCAGAGCAATTTGTTTTCTGTCCAGGCGGCATAAATTTCAGGATTGACTACCTTTTTTAGAATTGTTTTACTATCTGACGAAATTTCTGCCAGTTCACCTGGTTCCATCAGCATATTCTCGTTGTCTTCGGAGGTAAGTTTTACTTTTCCGGTCCTAAGCACCACCCTGGTTTTTTCTTCCCAGTCCTGCACATTAAAGGAAGTGCCCAGTACTTCTACTTTTAGCCGGTCAGTATGCACAATAAACTTAGCATATACTGCCTCGCGCTTTAGTTTTTCTATTACAAAAAATGCTTCACCCTTCAGCCAGACTTCTCGCTGCTTATCAAAATCAGAATGTGTTTTTAAGCTGGAATTAGCATTCAGGGTCACTACCGAGCCATCGGGGAGGGTGATTGACTGGGTTTCTCCGTAGGCAGTTTGATATATGGTAGGATCATTTTTACCCATCACCAGCCAGGCAATAGCCAGCACCAAAAGACTGCTAATTGTCGCGGCGACAGCAAATTGCCTTCTACTGAGCCGAAAATGTCTTGTTTTTGACTGCTGATTTTCCCCGGCAATATTTTCTTGGATATGTGCAAAGAGCGCATCGTAATCCGTTGCTTCCTGACCATCTTCATCCGAATAAACTATGCTATTAGTGTCTTTATCCATCAATAAAGCCAGTTGCTGCTGTCCTTCTTTGGTTTTCAGGTAAGCCAGTACCTGCCCCAGTTCCTGGACATTACACTTGTTTTCCCGGTATTTGATGAGCAGTTGACGCATATTTCTGCTGGTTGTTTCCTTAAGTACACCGCCGGATATGGATTCGATTACGAAGGGAGGAAAAAAAAATTGTTCTACGCCAGAAGTAGCAGGGCGATGAAAATGGAGATAGCTTTGTTCAGGTACTGACGCACAAGCTTACCGGATTGAGAGATCTGTGACCTTACGGTATGTTCGGATATATTCAGCAGATCGGCAATTTCCTGGTGGGTATACCCTTCTATCACGCTTAGGCGAAATATTTTTTTCTTGCTTTCCGAAAGCGCGTTGATACCTTTATCAATTAAGCTTTTACTTTCCCGATAAGCAACTTCCTGTGCGGTTTGGTGAGAGGCAGTAGGCTTTTCAGCACAAGCAAGCGCGGCTATCCGGATACGGTTTTGCTCGGTGCGGATGACGTTGAGTACATGATTTTTTAGGCTGGTATACAAAAAACCCCTAAGTGACAAGTTTTCGTCTAAACGATCCTTAGCGTTCCATAGCTTGATGAATACTTCCTGCAAAGCATCCTCAGCCAGGACGTGATCTTTGAGATACCGCTGGGCGAGATGAAAAAGCGGGCGTTTGTACAGATGATAAATGCGCTCAAAAGCCTGTTGATCCCCTGCTTTCAGCAGAACAATTAATTCTTGGCTATCATCGCTAGGTTGCATGTTAAAAAATGAGTCCTAATTAATTTGTTTTTTTTAATTTGAAAAAAACAAAGCTCATTTGCAAGCTTCTTTTGTGACACTTACAAAAATTGAAGCAAAAACCAAGACAAACCCCTGATCGCTCAACAGCTAATTTATTGTCCGGAATTTGGTTTTGGGAGCACATGATTAGCCTTTGCCCAGTCTTGCCATAGGCTATCCAGTTCCTGAACGACTTCCGGGTTCTGATCAGCAAGGTTTTTTGTTTCCGTACCATCTTCACGGATTTGATACAGTTCCCAGGGACTGTTAGCATCCGGGGCCACCTGTTTCCAGTCAGCAGTACGCGCATAGCGTCCTCCCATGTGTTCATTGAACAAAGTTTCATGCCCTTCCCTTGCTTCCCCTTTAAATACGGGCAGCAGGCTGATTCCTTGTAATGGGGTAATCTGTTGAGCTTGATAAGTTTCCGGGTATTGGGCTTGTGCCAGGTCAACGAAAGTTGCCATAAAATCCATCACGTGCCCTACCTGAGGGGTGACGCTTCCCTTTTGTGCGGTGATTCCCTGAGGCCAGTAAGCGATCATGGGCGTATGCACACCCCCTTCGTAAGATTCCATTTTCCAGTAACGGAAAGGGGTGTTGGACACATTGGCCCAGCGCTCCCCGATAGAGGTAAAAGTAGTTTGTGGGCCGGGCATCACACTTTTGTCCACCGGATAGGCGATCTCTTCACCGGTACGGGTCTGGCTGGGGCGGTCAAAGCCCGGGCCATAGCGCATGCAGTCTTCCGGGCTGGCCCCATTGTCACTTAAAAAAAGAATTAGGGTGTTATCCAGTTCACCGGTTTCTTTGAGCGTTGCTACAATCCTGCCAATGCCCTGATCCAGGCGGTCTATCATCGCGGCATGTACAGCCATTGCCCTGGCATCCCATTCTTTATGCGGATTGTCCTCCCACGTCAGCTCGCTTTCCCATCGGGAAGATAGCGGAAAGCTGGTGGAGTCAATCACCCCTTTTTCTACCATCCTTTCGTAGCGGGCTTCCCGGATAGCCTCCCAGCCCACGGTGTAAGTATCTTCATACTTAGCGATATCTTCCGGCAAGGCTTGCAAAGGCCAGTGCGGTGCGGTGTGGGCTACGTACAGAAAAAAAGGCTGATCTTCCTGGCTAAATGCTTTGATGTAGGCCGTGGTGGAATCAGTAATAGCATCGGTATGGTAGTAGTTTTCAGGAACGGTTTTCACAGCTTCAGTTCCATTGACCAGGCTAAACGGGTCAAAGAAATCAACCACTCCCCAGATGTTACCATAGTATTTTTCAAATCCCCGGTTTACGGGATATTGTTCTATTGGGGAGAACAAAGGGTGAAAAGTCTCATGATTAAGCCAGGCAAGTTGTTCTTCAGGACTGTCCTGGACTACGGTGTTGGACACATGCCATTTTCCGGTCATACCGGTATGATAACCTGCTTCTTTCAGAACTTCAGCAATCGTTACCGAAGATTCTACTAAATGGCCCCGATAACCTTCCTGTCCGGTTTCGGTAGTCATACCGCCAATACCCGCCTGGTGGTTGTAGAGCCCGGTAAGCAAAGAAGCACGGGTGGGGCAGAAGCGGGAAGTGTTGTAAAACTGATTGAACCTGATACCAGTAGCCGCCAATTGATCCAGGTTAGGCGTATGGATGTCGCCTCCGTAGCATCCGAGATCAGAAAAGCCCATATCATCGGCCATGATCAGGATGATATTGGGACGTCCATCCTCTACAGTTTCGGTTTCTTCTTCAGAAGAAGTACAGTTCATCACCATACTACTGCTAATAATGAGAAAGGATAAAAAAAAGGCTCTGGACAGAAAAGTAGATAGCAGATATAGCTTCATAGTTATTTTAAGTATTTCAGGAGGTTAGTAAATAAAAACAGAAAATAGTATAGTCAAAAAGTAAAGAATTGATCAGCCAATAAAAGTATATCAATTTGGCTGGCCATGGGTTTTCCCTTCTATGTTTTGGGGTATCCACTGAGAAAGCTTTTGCTTAACCTGAGCATAGGCAGGATCGTTTGCCAGATTTTGAATTTCTCCGGGATCATTTTTTTCATCATACAATTCCTCTGTATTATCCCCATATTGGATGTATCGCCAATCTGTAGCTCTCACACTTGCACTTCCCTGCTGGTAAATGGTAATGGAAGGCTGTTCACGCGTAGCATTCTCATCCTGAATCAGGGGAAGCAAGGAAATTCCATCAAACTGTTGCTCAGGGCTTTTCAAACCACATAACTCTACCAGCGTAGGATAAATATCCAGCAAATTCACCGGCTGTTGCTGTACTTTACCAGCGCTTGTCATTCCGGGAACACGCATCATCATCAGCACATGGGTTGTTTTCTCCCATAAAGCATATTTGGCAAAATGATGTTTTTCTCCCATATGAAATCCATTATCTGCCCAGAGGACCACGATGGTATTATCACGGTAGGGACTTTCGTCCAAAGCTTTCAATACTTTTCCCAGGTTATCATCCATAAAAGAGATAGATGCCAGATAGGATCTAAGCACAGGTTTCCACTGTCCTATTTTTTGAAGTGTATCCAGATTTACTGGTTTAGCTGCCCATTCCTTGGCTATTTCAGGTACATCTTCCAGATCATTCCCCACAACTTCGGGCAGAATTACATCACCAAGCGGGTACATATCAAAAAACCTGGTCGGAGCGGTCCAGGGATTGTGTGGGCGATACAATCCAAGCGCCATGAAAAATGGTTTCTCATATTCTTTCTGCAAACGTTTAATGGTAATATCAGCATTTACTACATCGGGAAAATCTGTATCAGGCCCGGTCCACTGCTGATAATTAAACCACTCCGGTCTCCTAATCTCTTTCGTCACATTATTTACTGTAGGGACAGGGCCGTAGCCACCATCATGGCCTTCCATATCATCCCACATTGCTTTGAGACGGTTTTCCGTAGGCCTGCTATGAAAAATCTTACCTGACCACATCGTGGTATATCCCTCCTGCTTAAAAAGTTCGGGTAGCAAGGTAGAATTCACAGCTTCAGGCGAAGCCTGAAAATTGTCTGCATTGTCTATCACTCCTGTATTTGCCGGACTTCTTCCCGTAAGTAAGGCTACTCTTGAGGGATTACAGACCGGAGCCGCGCAGTAAGCATGCGAAAACGTCAGCGCACTTTTGGCGAACCGATCCAGATTGGGGGTTTTCAAACCGGGGTAGCCTTCCAGCAGGCTGACATAATCATTGAGATCGTCAATAGCAATGAACAAGACATTATACTTTTTCTGCTGCCCGTAGCTATTGCCACAGGCAGCAAATAATAGCATGCTTAGTATGAGTCCTTTGATATTTCTGATAAAATTAATACCCATCATTCTGCTTAAGCATCGGGTTAGAATCCATGGCAGCTTGAGGAATCGGGAATAAAACGTGAAAAGGTTTCGCATTGCTGATACCTCTTTCCTGGGCAGAAGAGATGAAAGTGCCCATCCGGATTTGGTCTTCCCTTCTTTTACCTTCGCTGAAAAACTCCCAGCCCCTTTCATCCAGCAAGTGCATTCTTAAATCTTCTGTACTTCCAAAATCTGCCAGACTTACGTCTTCAAGACCGGCACGATCACGCACCTCATTGATAAGATCAATGGATTCCTGGTTGGGGCCATTTAATTCATTTAGCGCCTCTGCCCGGCTGAGCAGGATATCCGCGTAGCGAATAGCGGGTATATCGTTTCCGTGCTCGTTACCTAGCCCATTAGGATCAGGCCAGTATTTAAAAGAACGTGTATTGTTATTGCCTATTAAGGATACTGTATCACCAGCATTATTGATGTATTCATCTATGATCAGGTTCAGGCGTAGGTCTTCCGGGTCAAAAGAATCATAAAAGCGGTCATAAAGCCTGTACTGCGCTGCCCAGTTACGCCAACTGTTCTGGAAATTAAGTCCGCTACGCGGGTCACTGGCAAAGCCAGCGGGAAAAGCCCCATTGATGTAGTTATTACCCGGTGTATCAGGAACCTGAGGATAGGCAAGTATGTATTCCGTATTTTGGTCATTTTGTACTTTAAACAAATCCTTAAAAACCGGATACAGACTGTAGGTGCCCATATTAATCACTTCCTGGGCCATATCAGCCGCCTTTTGCCATTGCTTGGTGTTTAGATAGAATTTGGTTAATAGCGCACGGGCTGCTCCGTTGGTGGCTCGTCCATAGGCAGACACCTCATCGGGAGCGGGTAAGACGGGGATCACCGCTAACCACTCTGACTCAATGAAGGATT
>JBBSOG010000034.1:0-20953 GCA_038259985.1 Cytophagales bacterium | reverse complement strand
TATTGCCGACCTTTGCAACGAGAGGCAAACCAAGCGCAAAAAAGACTGGAAAGAAATACCATTGCCCGTACCACCGTACTTGATTACTAACACTTATACAACCTACCCATGAAACATTACTTTGCTTTCTTATGGCTACTCATGCTATGTCTCATTTCTTGTAACCCTCAAACTGAAGTGGTCCCCAAGTATCCTCTCAAGACCTTACTTCACCAGAAAACCTGGAAGTTAGTCTCTATGCAGGCGGAGAGAAAAAGTGATGGCGAAGTGCTGGATTGGTATGCACAATTACCTGCTTGCAATAAAGACAATACCTTCACCACCGAAGCCCCGGGCACTGGTATCGTAGGGGAGTTGCATGGAGAAGAAGGAAACCTACTTTGTCAGGAAAATGACCTCTCATACATTCCCCACATCGCCAGTTGGAAACTCAACGAAAAGCATGATATTTTCGCAGTTTCCCTTTTTGCCTCCAGCTACCGTATGCTCTATGATTATGAAATGGAAGAATCTTATGACGATGAGAATTGGATGGTGAAGATGATGAATTAACAAAACTAGCAAATCAGGGTAACTAAAATAAGAGATGTGGAAGCATATGAAGTGGTTATTCGGTTTGAGGTAGTTCCTTAACATTCCTCATACCATTTGTTTCAAAATCTGTTTTCTTAGATTGAGGAAATACTTTAAAAACTTTCGGTCTCGGCGTCCAGCGCGCTAGTCGCTTCATCAAAAAACAGATATTCGGGGTCTTTGTAGATTGCCCGGGCAATCAGGATGCATTAACGCCACCACCACCATGAGAATGTTATACTCTATTGGCATCAGTATTGATTATTGAGCGATTGGCCACTGCTCCAAATGCAGTAATCGAATAAACGGCGGTTTTCTTGACACGCCCAATATGCTCATAAAAAGAGAGGATGCAGTACCCTCTTAAACATACAGTTCGTTATTAATCAATTTCAGGATAAAATATAAAGCGTAACCATTGTTAGCATTTAGCTCGGATCAATGGTATGGTAAGCTTCCAGAGCGCTCCATTCTCCTGCCTTGCCAGGTTGGCTAGTGCCATGTTCCATCCCTACGAAGCCCCGGTATCCTTTATCATATACGTGCTGTAATACATTGGGGAAGTTAATTTCTCCTGAAGTAGGTTCTTTACGGCCCGGGGTATCACCCACTTGAATGTAAGCGATTTCATCCCATGCATAATCCAGGGTAGGCAGCAGGTTACCTTCCTGAATCTGGACATGGTAAAAATCAAAGAGCACTTTTACACTTGGGCTGCCTACTGCTTTCGCTAATGCATATGCTTGCGGGATAGTGTGCAGGAACATATTAGGATGATCCCACTTGTGGTTCATGGATTCCATGACCATCACTATACCATGCGGCTCGTAGATATCAGCAATGCGTTTCAGTAAGTCAATAGCATTGGCCATCTGAAAGTCCCAGGGTAGTCTTGGATCGGCTACTCCCAGTACATTGTGCACAAACTTAGTGTTCATGCGCCGGGCGGTATCTAACGAAGTGCGAACGTCTTTCAATACTTTCTCACGTAGGCTGGTATCTCGACCAGCAAAAGTTACATCCGAAAAAGTCAATGTACCTACAAACTGCCCGAACTCCATTCCAAGCTGCTGAACTGCCTTGCTGATCCGTTCCTGCTCTTCTATTGGCCGCTGATTAAGCATGGTATTTTCCCAGGCACGGAATCCCTGATCATAACCCCATTTGATCTGGTCAACTGGATCATCGCCGGCGATGTCGGCGAAGATGCCAAATTCGGGAGAAAATTTCATGTTGAATGGCTTCGCTGGATTTGTTCTCGTATCCAAAGACAATACTGGCAAAGCGGCAGTTGATATTAGGCTGTTTTTAATAAAATCCCTGCGTTTCATGGCGTTTGCTAATTTTTTGGTTGTTGTCATTATCTAAGTATTGCCGCATCAGTTTCAGGATCTTGGTCCTGTCCCAGAATGAATGCTATCAAGTCTGCCATTTCCTGTTGCGTCAATAATTGATCAAGGCCCTGAGGCATCATCGATACATCCAATATCTCAGTGGATTCTATCTCCACGGTTGGTATACGGACAGATGCCTGGGGGGAAGTGCCTAACACAATAGCCTCCGGGCTTTTTTCCTGAATAATACCTGTGTATTCGCCAGTTTTAGTCTTTATTTTGTAGGTTTCATACTCACGGACAAAGCTAGCACTGGGATAAACAACGGCTTCCAAAATGTCATGAGCCGAACGATCGCGTTGAATTGAAGTCAGGTCGGGACCAAGCTTACCTCCCTCTGGTCCCAATGTGTGACAGGTAGAACATATGGCTTTACCAAAATATAAGCTACGGCCCTTTTCAATATCTCCCTGGTTGATCAATTTTTCCAACGCAGTCAGTCGCTCCAGTCTGCTGGCTTGCACTTCATGTAATTTACTGAACATTTCATCCACAGCTGGTTTTACTTCATCAGAATAGGACGCAAAAACGGACTGCAAATTTTCTTCAGAGAAGCCATCTAGGCTGGGAGAATTTTTGAGCTTAGTAGCCAGTGCATTACCTATCTGGGGTGCTTGCCCCCCCTCAAAAATAGGTAGCAGCCTGGGTAAAATAAATGCATCGGCCTGAGGGAGATATTCTTGGGCAAGTTTTAATAATTGTGGTTCTGATATTTTTGCCTGAGATAAAACGTGGGCTGCCTGTTGCCGTAAAGGAGCCTCTTTACCTTCCTTCAACTGATCATATAAATAGTTAAACTGGGATTCTGCTAAAACTGGTTCAGATTGTAACAAGGCTGCCAGTGCTTCTATCCTGAGTTCGGCTGCATTTTCAGGGTTTTCTGCTACCTGCGATAGTGTCTGGTTCAGTGAGGTGATCCCTCTTAGGCGCACCAAATCCAGTGCTTCAGCTTGCAAGTTAGGCTGGTTTGCAGCAAGCAGTTGCTTTTTAATTTGAGCTATCCAGCTAGGGGGCAGTTCCTGTATGCCACATGCCGACATGGCATTGAGTAGAAATAGCTTTTGTTCAGAAGACGCTATATTCATCTGTTTTGCCATAAAAGCCTGCATGTCAGCATCTCCACAAAAAGAGGTTAAAAGATTGCCATACAGCTTTTCCTCTTCTTCGTTGAGGACTTTCCCTTTGAAGCGATTGCTGAGAAAGGCGATCATATCACCTGCCCATTCAGGGTGGTGGGATGCTACCCTAAGTGCTGTGCTTTGTAGCTTCTCGTTCCCATCTTTCAAGAATGTCATTAATTGACCAGAATTCAGAGGTGAATCATTAATTTGATCAAGGGCAATTAAAGCTACATTGCGCACCTGTTCTGATGTATGTGATAAATCCTGAACCAGTAAGTCACTCTCATTCAGCGATATTAATGCATAAATGATTGCATGTTCTATAAAACGATCGGTGGTGCCCTCAGCGGCCGAGAGGAGTGCTGGAATGGCCTTGGTGTCATCAATCTGCCCCAAGGCGGTAGCTGCTTGCCTTTTCACTGCACCTTCTTTTCGATCCAGTTGCTTAATCAGTAAGTTTACCGCCTCATTATCTTTTGCCAGCCCTACCGAACGGGCAGCAGCTACGGCCACCTGCTCATTTTCATCTTCAAGCGCAATGCGTAAGGCTGCTGATGCGTTAGCAGTCCCAATCCTATACAGCACAAAAACTACCCTGGTACGCTTATCTACATCACGTTCATTTTGGAGAACTTCAGAAAGCGAAGAAACAGCTTTTTCATCCATATCTACTAAAGCGTTGGCAGCCCTGTCCCTTACAAAAGGCCGCGGATCACCCAAATATTTTATTGCTTCTTCTACTGGCAGTGTGTTCCATTTGATTTCATTCCCAAAAGCGTCATCCACTTTGGGCGCATCTTTGCGCCTGACTCTGTAAATCGCCCCTTCCAACTCTGGTTTTGACACTTGCGAAAGTGGGCAGCCTTTGATAAACCACCCTCCTGTTTCAACTACCAGCAGGCTTCCGTCCCCATCTTCTAGCACATCCGTTGGGTGAAAGTCTTCATCCTCGGTCCAAAAGAAGACTTCGTCTTCTGTGCGGAAAGAGGCCCCTTCCCGATCAAGCTTATGCCGGAGAATACGATGCGTGTTAAACTGGGCACTAAAAAGGTTATCTTTGAAATCCTCACCCAGGATGTTATTGCGATAACGCCCTATGCCTGAAGGGGCCACCCTGGAATATTTGGATACTACGGGCATCAGTTCTCCAGTCCTAACAAGGTTATCCCGGTCGATATTATTATTAGGCTTGGGATAAACGCCTCCCTCTGTCCAGTACACCAGCGCATCTCTTTGTCCGGCTTTCGGATCTGTAAAATAAGTTTCTGTACCAATTGGCTCCGAAGCTTCTGTAAAAGTAAGTTCTACGGGATTGTTCATACCCCCTGCTGAGATCCATTCCAGTTTTGAACCATCAGGTTGTAGCCTCCAGATGCGGGCGGTTTCCCCTTTAAGTCTTTCCCCCTCCTGGGTAGTTACATCAAAGCCCACGATGGCACTAGTCAGATAGAGCCAGCCGTCTGGTGCCATAAATGGGCCGATCAGGCTGTTGGCATTTACGTTAAGCGTCCAGCCGGTTAATATTACTTCTCGCTTGTCGGCTACACCATCTCCATCCGTATCTGTAAATTTTAAAAGATCGGGAGCGGAAGAAGTGTATAAACTGCCTTTATAAAAGACTCCTCCTTGTGGAAAACCAACCTTATCGGCATAAATGGTACTTTTGTCGTACACCCCATCCCCGTTTTGGTCTTCCAGCAGATTAATACGAAACTGTGGGCTGTCCAGCGCATCTTGTGTCTTGTTGTATACATTACCAATGGACTCAAATAAAAAAAGCCGTCCGGTTTCGTCTACGGTACCAAACATGGGGTAATCCACCAATTCAGGACCTGCCACCATTTCTACAGTAAAACCATCAGGCACCTGCACCCCAGATTCAAGCGCTGAGGTTAGCACACTGGGGGAAGTACAGGAATACAGCGCACTAAACCATGTTAATGATAGGAGAAGCCAAACCGAAATATTCTTAGTTGTCATCTTTTTAGGGTGTTAGGTTGAGGAATGTCATTTATTAAGGTAATAGATTAAACAGCAAACGAGCAGCGTATTTTCCCCCTTCCTGTTCCGCCCTACAAGCGTTGAATTGATCAAAACCAGGGGTAGTATAGCCAGGCCAGAAGTCTCGCCATCAACCAGACGCTGTGATACATACTGAGCGTAAAGGGTTCCCTGACAAATCCATAAGGCTAAACCCAAAGCTATGGTAAACTTCCCGTAAGTCGCATAAGGCTGAACCGAACTATTCATTACCATCCTCCACCGTAAAGTCCATCGGTATGCCCAGTTCTTGGTACAGCTTACGGCGGGCTTCCATATCGATATTTTTCTCTTCCCGTGCGGCATCGGCTACTTCCAGTGCACGATCACGGGGTACGACAATCACCCCGTCGCCATCGGCTACTACAACATCACCAGGACGGATATACACTCCACCTACAACCACCGGTTCATTATAAGATGCCAGCTCATTTCTACCCGGGCGTATGCCACGTCCGCGTTGAAAATAGTCAGTATATACTGGAATTTTCTGTTTAATTACCTCATCAGTATCGCGGATGCCACCGGCGGAAACAATGCCTACGGCCCCCTGCTTTTTCCACAACATGCTGTTGTTGGAGCCTACCGAACCTGTGTCACCGTCCCCGGCATTGTCAATAACTAGCACATGACCTTGTTGAATTTCTCCAATAAACGGTTCTGCAGATAGATTGGTATACCAGAGGTCACGCCATTTCTTGTACTCCTCCCGGGGCACATCGCCCAGCATAGGTTGACGATGGGTAGGCACGTATTGTACGGTAAAAGCAATACCGACAAACTGATGGGCAAACTGCTCTATATCTTTCCAGAGAGGAGAAATCTTGGTGTCCATTAAACCTACGTCCATGAGACCGACCATATCCATTCCGTCAGAAACATCGGCAACCCGTAGGCCCTCGTAGAGTTTGAGTAATTGTTCGTTTGAAAGGGAATCTGGCTGCTGCGCCCAGGCAGGTAGCATGGCTAGTAGTAGCACGAAGTTCATTGAGAGTAGCTTTTTCATAATCACGATTGTTTTTAACTTGTTTTTACGCTTAATTTCCCTTCTTTACTATTATCTCATAAGTGCCGGGTTCCGCTTGTAAATAAACCCGCCTGGTATCTTGCTTGATAAAACTAGCGTGGTTTATATTTTGAGTAACTTCCCCATTCTTCAATATCACGCGGTCATTTATTTGTATTTCAGGATTTTCATAATCCCAGATCGGAAGCGCCAGCGTGGCGGTCGTGTTGCCAGGAATTTCCACATGGCATTGCCACTGATCCTGCTCTTTTTTCCAGTCCACAGTGATCTTCCCGCGTACCGAATGATAGTAACCTTTCGCCCAGGTCAGGTCGCCTACTGGGGAAGGTTTGATAAGAATTTTATCAAACCCAACTCCATCCGAAGCTTGCTGGATGCCGAGCAGGGAGGTGTAAAACCACTCAGACACCGAGCCAAACATGGGGTGGTTCCAAGAGTTCTGATCAGGTTCTTCCCAGGTTTCCCAAAGGGTGGTAGCCCCCTGGGCAAGCATATAGCCGTATCCGGGAAAAGTGGATTGATTAGCCAAAGTATACGCTGCATCGTTGCGATCGTACTGGTCCAACACGTTCCACAACATTTTAGTGGCAAAGATACCAGTAGTGATATGTCCCTGATGGGTTTGCAAAATATCTTCTACAAGTACCTGTAGTACTTTTCTCCGGTCTTTTTCAGGAACCAAATCATAGTAAAGCCCAAAAGCCTGATTGGCCTGGGTGACCGCCGTATCCAGCATCCCGGTATCCGCATGGTAAAAACGACGCACAAACGCATCCTTAATCTGGGCAGCCAGATTCTTATACTTCTGGTAATCTTCTTCTTTGCCCAGAATCTCCGCAAATTCGGCCACCAATCGGGTGATGTGATAGTAAAAAGCGGTACTGGTGAGCGGTACTGCTTTGTAACTCAGACTCACATGGTCGCCAATACCCCGCTCAATATAGTGATCTTTGGCTTGGGTTTGCAGGAACTCGAGCATACGAACAGCAGTGGGATACTGCTCTTCTACGATGCGTTGGTCGCCGTAGTAGCGGTACAACTGCCGAACCAGAAACGGATGGGCCAACTGCCAGCCAATTGGCCCACTTCCTTCGCCGAAGCCTTCAGTGTCAATGCCGTTGTAGGGGGCGGTTTCGGGCAAACCACCGTTGGGCCGCACATCATCCTGAAAATCACGGACGGCTTTCTCATAAAAAGTAGCCATATCAAAGTTGTGGATATAGGCTTCACCGGTCGCTACCATATCACCCCCATAACCAAACTTTTCCCGCCCCGGGCAGTCCGACTGGATGCTGAACACGTTACTCAGCATAGTCCATTCCGTGATGCGTTGAATCTCATTTAGAAGTGGATTGGAGCAGGTAAATGATCCGGCTTTTTGCAGATCAGCGTTCAGACGTAGCCCTGTCAGGTCATCTTTGGTGAGTGTGCCCTTATAACCTCTCACTTCTACGTACCGAAAGCCGTGAAAACCAAATTTTTGTTGAAATACCTCTTCCCCGCCCCCTTTCAAAATATATGCATCTTCCTGATACGCCGTAGCAGGTGCCCCTGGCCCACCTTGCATATTCCATAGCGCCTTGATATGCCCGGCGACAGTGGTCATCCCGTTTACCAGGCCGTCATCAAAGAGCAGTTCTCCGTACCGCAGGGTTACTTTCGTTCCGGCTGCCCCCTGCAATCGCAGCCGAATCCAACCGGCGAAGTTCTGGCCCAAGTCGTAGACGTACATGCCGGGGGTGGGTTCAGTGATGGCCACCGGGGTAATTTCCCGGGTGATACGGATTGGAGGTACTGCCTGAGCGATTAATGTGCCTCCCGGAGGGTTCATTGTTTGGGTAGGTTTCCAACTCCTATCTTCGAAATCAGACAGCTTCCAGCCGGGCTGCTCCCGCCGGGCATCGTACTTTTCGCCGAGGAAGATGTTATTCTTTAGAAGAGGGCCAGTGCTGCTTTTCCAACTCGGATCACTGGCGATGATGTCTTGGGTGCCGTCCTGGTACCAAACGTGCAGTTCGGCGATGAAACTTGGCTGCCCAGTAGTGAGGAAATCCCTCAGGTTAAACTGTCCGAACAGTGCCAGGGGTAGCGGATTATACCAGCCATTGCCTAACGATACCCCTATGGCATTTTTACCTTCTTTGATCTGTTCAGTAACATCATAAACACTATACAGTACCCTTTTGGCATAGTTAGTCCAACCTGGATCAAGCACATGGTCACCTGCTTTCACTCCATTGACATAAGCCTCATAATAGCCCAAGCCGCTCACGTATAACCGTGCTTTTTGGATGTCTTTGGAGATTTGAAGGTTCTTCCGAAAAATTGGATTGGAGATATCCTGGTAAAAGTCTTCTTCCCGGGTGGGAATTTGGCGTTCGTCACCAATCCACTGCGCCGACCACTCATCAGGGCTAAGAAAGGCAGTCTCAAACCAAGCTACTTCACTATAGGCAGCTGCATTTTCCTGCCGATCCCAGATTTTCACCTTCCAAAAATAGCGGGTGGTGGATTGCAGTATCTTTCCGCCATACAAAATATTAATGCTTTGATTGCTTTTCACCGGCTTGCTATCCCACACATCTCCTTTGTCAACCCTCAAGTTTTCTTCCGAACTGGCTACCAGAATTTGATAAGCCGTTTGTTGCATCCCTTTCCCTGCTGGTTGCCACGAAAACCGGGGCGTTGACGCATCAATGCCCAACGGTAGGGTTTGGTACTCTACTGTCAGATGAGACGGTACTTGGGCAAAACACAGATGTTGAACACAGGTCAATACCATGATAAGGGAAACCAGAAAAAAGCTTCTCATGGATATGAAGCAGCCCCTTAAAGCGTTTATTTTATAAAATGAAGACCTATTGAAAGAATCCATATGGCTGTGTATTATTTAGTTCATCTATAATAATAGTCCAGGGAGACTGTTTTTCAAATGAAATTTTATGATGTTACTCAAAGCTCCAGATTTGATGTGCCATAGATTACATTTCGCTAAGTGAAAGTATTAACCATGTTAATAAAACACTAAAAACCCTCTGCCAATTCTGCAAGTTTCTTAAATCCCAATTCGGGATCGTTAACGACAAAACTACCGGCTTCTGTCAGGTCCTGGTTGTCCTCAAATGTCAGGTCGTTGCTTTTGACTATGCTATAAAAAGGCTTGGCCTGCCCATCGCTCCAGGCCCAGAAGTACCAGCCGATGCCTTCCCGGTGGCAGGTTTCCATTAGTATCTTGGGATCATAATTAACTGCCGAGCCTTCGCCCGTCCAGCCAAACTCACCCACGATCACCGGGGCCTCCAGGGCAGCCAGTTGGGGAATAATTTCTTCTACCAAGAACGGCGGCGTCCAGTCGGCAAAGGTTTTGTCCTCAGTGCGCCAAAGTCCATAAAGGTGGATAGATAAAACAAGATTGTGTTGGGGATCGTGCCGGAAAAGTTCGTTGCCATAGTCAAGCAGGGTGTTAGCATTTTGTCCGCAGCCCCCGGCATCAATGACCAGCACATTGTTGACCCCGGCATCCCGCAGACGGGTAATGGCATCTTTGTAGCAATTGAGGTAGCTTTCATCGTCCCCACCCCACTCATTGGCAATGTTGAGCAGTAGCTGATCTTCAAAGTCCTTGAGCATTTGTAAATTATCAGCTTGCAGCCATTCGTCAACAATTTGCTTCAGCCCCATCTTACCATCTTGAGCCGGAAAGTCACAATCTTCCAGGCAAGTGCCGTCGTGCATTTCTATCATGGGCAGCAGTCCGGCGGCCAGGGCCTTTTCTACCAGCTTTCGCTTTTGGGCAGTTAGTTGCGACTGATTGTTCCATGTCCAGGAGGCCCCGGAAGTTACTAGCCGAACGGTATTGGCGCCAGTTTTGGCAATTTCGCTGTCCAGAGCTTGCAAGCTATTTTGCTCATCCAGCCAAATATGTACGCTATTGACCCCATAAGGAATAAACTCCTTTCCACTCCTGTCAAGAAGCTTTCCGTCTTCTACCCGAATTTTGATTTTTCTTTCATCTCCTTTTTGGGATAGCTCAACGCCAATAGGGTCTTCCCCAGCTCTACAGGCTGATACGCAGCTAAAAATGACCAAGAAAATATATATTCTTTGTTTTCTCATGCTTAATATTTTTAAGGCACTTGACCAACCAATGTAACGACACTTTTGGCTTTTAAAATTATCCTGGTTTTTTCCTGGCTCAAGCCCTCAGTCTCTTTACAGTTTTCGCTTTCGGAAGTCCGATAAGCCTGCATGGTGGCGGGTAAATTTTCCATATCCACTTCGGTAGCCTGGTCACTATCCGTAGTATTGATCAATACAACCGTAGCGGTGTTTTCGGTAGGATGTACAAAAGGCAGAATCAACAGACCTTCTTGGTCAATGCTTCCCGAAGCCCGCAGCGCCCCGGGCCGGATGTAGCGGTAAAAGTTTTTGGAGGTATAATAGCGTTTACTTTTCTGCCCGGAAGCGGTCATGAGGTTGTAGCCATCCAGTTCATTACCACCGCTCATGGTCCAGAACAGCCAGGCGGAGACATTGCCATAACGTATAGCAGTATACATAGCACTTGCCAGGTCAATGGCCCCTTCCATCGTATTGTCAAAACCGGAAGTTTCAGTCATCCATAGCGGAATGTCGTAGGGTGCGCCCCAGTTGTACATAGCTTCCCAGGTAGCCGGGTCCTGCGACCCAGCGGTGATGCCATCAAAAGCATAACCATGCACCGCCAGGATGTCGGTGTAGTTCCTGGCCTGCTGGTCTTCCATGATAGGGTTTACATAACGCTCAATACCCTCAAATGAGCCTACATCTTCCGGCACGAAAAGTTTAGTGGTTAGCCCCTCTTCCTCAAACCGCTTGCCTACTATTTTCAGCAGGTCGCGCAGGGCAGCTCCATTGTATAAGCAGGATTGATAAGACTGGGAGAAACGCGGTTCATTCTGGATACTGAAGGCATACAAATCAATATCCGCTTCCTGCTTCAATATTTTTATGTAAGCCACACAAAACTCAGCAAACTCATCGTAATTTTCTACTAACAGCTGGTTGTCATCTTCCTCCGGGTCGGGGTCGTATTCGGGGGCAGAATTACTATCGGTACCGTTATCCAACATCTGGTTGGCCTTCATCCATGGCGGCGGACTCCATACTGAGGCAACAAACCTAATATCCGGATTAGCAGCTTTGGCGCCCCGGAAGAATTGCAGCCGTGCTCCTAAGGGGCGATGATGTCCTTCGTGGTCTTCTGAAATATTAAAATTTGCTAAGTCGATGACTAGGGGATCATCGTTGTCATTCTCTATCTCAAAGTTGGTTGGTACCTCGTCGCGGATAATGGTGACACCCAGGTCATTGATCAGGTCGTTGATAAAACGCTCGCTGGTAAAGGGGCCATCCGTCCAGGGATAGTCCTGGGCACCAAAGCCCCCAAACCCAGCCATCTCCTGATAGGTGACAGATAAATCTACTTTAGCAGTCACCAAACTGGTATTAATCACGAGGGTTTCCCGGCTTTCGTTGCCGGCCACATCTTTCACAGTCAGTGTCACCTGCTGGCTTTGATTTTCGGCAAAAGAGAGTTCTTGTACCTCGCTCCCTTCTACCTGTTTACCGTCGCCTTTATCCCAAAAATAGCTAAGAGCATCAAATTCATGGTCTGTGGCCTGCACGGTGAAGCGAAAGGTAAAAGGATTGACCGATACCAACTCCTGACGAACCTCCTGGATGAGGGGAGGGCGGTTTTTGACATCCTCATTCTTACCACAAGAAAACAAAAAAACTACAGAAAAGAAGTATCTTATTCTAAGCAATTTAGTCAGTTTAACAGTGCATTATTCATCGTTTTTAAAGAAGTTGATGGATGGAATATACATAAATTATTATCCAAGGAGGCAAAACAATTTACAAAAATATCGTCATCCTAGCTTCCCTTATTTATCCTTTCTTAAAACAACCAGTCACAGTTTTCCTTAAGAATTCCAAAACGACACGCCGGCAAAGGCCACTATTTTTACAATAGAGCGAGCGGTCTCGGCACAAAGTAAATACTGCTAATAGTTTGGGTTCTGCTTCAGGTTTGGGTTATTGTCAATTTCTCCCTGTGGAATCGGCTTAAGCAGGTGCCGTTCGTTCCAGTTTTGATTAGCTAGTGTGTTACCAAAATCCACGTCAACAGCAATGTTAATGATCCCTGCCCGATGCCAGCGTATCAGGTCATCGTAACGATGCACCTCCAGGGCAAGTTCTACCCTCCGCTCATGGCGCAGCCACTCATGCATTTGCTCCACGGTAGCAGTAGCCGGACGCTCAGGAAGCAAGTTGGCGGGAGATGCTTCGCCATACACTATTTGATAGTTATTCCTGGCGCGTTCCCGGACTTGGTTAATCAGTTCTGCTGCTCGGGCTACGTTGCCGTTGCCCAACAATTGCGCTTCGGCCAGCATCAGCAGTACATCGGCATAGCGAATTACCCGCTCATTATTGGTAGAGATGTTAGGTGGAAATCCCCCGGTACTGAAAGGACGGACATATTTGGCAGGCGTAGCCCCAGTGATAGACCAAGCAGGACTATAGGGTTCACCAGCATACATATCACCTTCACGATAAAAAGTATGGTAAATCCGGGGATCGTTTTCTTCAAATTCATTTTTTAACGAGTTGGTAATGTGGACATTGCCGTACCCATCCACATTGCCCCCCGGAGCACAATTACCCTGATTGCAGCCCGCAGCGGTGAATATTCTACGCCCGGTTCCTGCTGCGCCTACATTTTCATTGCCTGCCAGACCGGAGTCGGTAGGCAGCCAGGGGTTGAAATCACCGCGGGTCATCTGTATTTCAAAAACTGATTCCGGATTATTCTCATGTTCTTCATCAAAATTATCACTGTAGTTTTCAGTCAACGAGTACTGCCCGCTGTTGACAACCGCCTCTAGGTTAGTAATAGCTTCCCCATACTTGACTTCGTTACCAAACCACTGGGCACGGAAGATCTGTACTTTTCCCAGCAGGGCTAAGGAAGCATAGCGAGTAGCTCTGCCAGTGTTCTCTTGATCCCATTTTTCTGGCAGATTATTAGCTGCGTAGTCTAAGTCAGTCTCAATCAAATCCCACACCTCACCGGGCGCAGAGTTGCCTACCCGGGTATCAGCAATAGTAGTTATCACTGAGGTAACCAGTGGCACATTTCCGAAATTACGAGCCAGGATAAAATAGAGATACGCCCGGATAAATTTAGCCTCGGCTTCAAAGCGAGCTTTGGTTGTCTCATCAGCAAAACCAGTCGCTTCTGTAAGTTGACTAATGACCACGTTGGCGCGTAGTATTCCCTTATAGCTGTTTTCCCATATAAAATTAAAGTCACCATTATTGGGTAGCCAGATAAACTCTTCTATTGAATTATTACCTTGAGGGTTACGCACATCATCGTCCGGATACAGCACGGGGCGCAACCAACCACTTCCGTCTTGGTTAAAGTAGAAGTTAAGCAGGGTAGAATAAGGAGCCAGAGAAGCGGCCTCAAAATCTTTTTCGTTATTATAAAAACTCTCCGAGTTGAGTTCGCCTACCGGTAACAAATCAAGCTTGTCATTGCATTCTGAAAAGGTAAGCAGACCTATCATCCATGACGCAGTTATTTTGATATATCTTTTCATATATGTTATTATTTATTTTTTAGAAACTTGCTTGAATGCCTAACTGGAACATCTTTACCTGAGGGATATTACCCAAATCGGTACCAGCCTCCAGTTGGCTGCCATTTCCTGCACGTGGATTGAACACTTCGGGGTCAGGCCCGCTATATGGGGTGATCGTCAGCAAATTAGTAGCAGTAACATAGAACCTCAAGTTGATTTTATTGGTAAGCGTCTCTGGAAGGGAATAGCCTAGTTGAAGATTCTTCAAACGTATAAAATTGCCATCTTCAATCCATCGTTCGGAGAAGCGATTGTTATTATTTGGGTCAGTGGCTACTGCCCGCGGCATAACAGTACTAGTGCCCGGCCCTATCCACCGGTTTTGGGTCGTTGTCTGTTCTGCCCGAATGCCTCCAGTCATAGATTCAGCCCCTGCCCGGAACTCGTTGTAAAGCTGTACCCCTTCTATTCCCTGGAAAAGAATAGACAGGTCAAAATTCTTATAGCCCGCATTGATGCTCAGACCGTAATAGAAATCAGGTATTGTTTTCCCCAAGTAGGTTCGATCATTGAAGTCAATACGCCCATCAGCTTCACCGGAAAACTGCTGTCCAGCAGAAGCTTCCTCTCCGGCAGGTCCGTTGGTGTCTTTGAAGCGTAAGTCACCTGCCCGTGGGCCTAGGGGAGAGCTTGCATCCTCCAGTGCCTGAGTAACTTCAGTTTCGTTTTGATAGATCCCATCAGTTTGGTAACCATAAAAGTAGCCGATTGGGAAACCTACGGCTGTCCGGTATTGTCCACTTGAAGTAAATTCCCTGATACCTTCAGTGAGGCTAACCAGTTCATTGTTAACTGTTGTGAAGTTTCCGCTTATTCCAAGATTGATGCCATTTTGAAATGAAGTATTGTAACCTAGTTCTAACTCAATACCAGTATTACGCACTTCTCCTACATTGGCAGGGGTACTAGTAAAACCTGAGATACGGGGGAGTGGCAGGTTGATCAGAAAATCCTTCGTGGTACGTCGGTAATAGGTAGCCAATAAGCTTAATTTATCGTCCAAGAAAGATACATCTATTCCTGCGTCCAGTGTTTCCACCGTTTCCCAGGACACATCCCTGTTTACAAAATTGATTGGGGCCGGCGCCTGAATGCTATTGCTACCGTTCAGCCCATAATCGGGAGTAACTGAAACCCGAAAGATATGGGGAAAAGATGTCGTTTGATCATTTCCCAGTTGTCCCCAGCTACCCCGCACTTTTAGTTCTGAAATAAACGGCAAAATGAAAAAACTTTCTTCACTTACTCTCCAAGCAGCTGAGAAAGATGGAAAGGTTCCCCATCGCCGGTTATCATCGGGAGAGAAATTGGAAGTTCCATCCCGGCGTACTGTCGCAGTAAATAGATATTTATTTTGAAAGTCGTAACTCAAACGGCTGAGGTATCCCACGTAGGCACTTTCGCCAGCGCCACCCCCCAGGGTAATAGCATCCTGACCATTTTTTACCACCCGGTAAAAATCAGGATCGGAACTTAGAAAATTTTCGGCACGACCGGAAAGCGATGTGCTACTAAACTTTTGGTATTCTATGCCGAGTAGCAGATTAAAACTATGATCTTTAAAGGTATTGTCATAAGTGAGGGTATTGGTAAAAACTTTGCTTACCCCTTCGCCTCTTGAATCATCCCTTTCTTGAGCGGAACGGTTCAGCCCTAATTCTTCACCGGTATGTCCTGGATTCCAACCGTCGTTTCTGGTCAAGGAAAGGTCAATCGAGGCTTGGGATCTAAATGTAAGCCCCTCTAATAGCATAATTTCTGCATGTAGCCCACCCAGTAGTCGAGTAGTACGGTCGTAGAAATCTCGGATTTGATTGATACCGTTCTGGTTACCGATGGTCCCGCCTGCTACATCCAAATTACCTTCGTAGCCGTAACGGTTGCCTGGCACCGAGTTGTCAGTGTCGTAGATTTCGTAAAAAGGGGGCATCCGAGCTGCATTGGCAAGCAGGAAACCATCACCACCAGCATTGACTCCGCGAGAAACCTCCTGGTGCGAAACGGTGAAAGTCTGCCCAAATTTCACTCGCTCATTAATCTTATAATCTCCATTAGCCCGGAAAGAATAGCGCTCCAGGTCCCATTTGTTTATTACCGATTCCTGACCGAAAACCCCGGCAGATACATAATAGTTTAAATTGTCGTTAGCCCCAGATACCGAGAGGTTATAGTTTTGAATAGGAGCATTTTCATTGGTAATATCTTTTACCCAGGGTGAGTTAATATCTCGGTAGCGACTGCCCAGTTCTAAATCGGGGTGAAGTACCAGAAAGCTATCATCACCAGGACTTAGGTTGTTTTGGACATTATAATTGTTGTTGGCTTCCTGAATCAGTCCAATCTGGGCAGCAGTGTTATTCATGCTATACAGATCAGGTAGCTGTTGTATGCCGTAGTACCCGTCGAAACCGATGGTAGGCTTACCTGTTTTACCCCTTTTAGTAGTAATGAGCACTACTCCATTGGCTGCCCTCACGCCGTATACAGCAGCAGCAGAGGCATCTTTAAGTACCGACATACTCTCGATATCGTTGGGGTTGATCGTTGATAAGGGGTTGGTGTCAGTACCTGAATTGTTGCCTACTGGCACTCCATCAATCACAAATAAGGGCTGGGTATTGCCTACTGTGCCAATACCACGGATGCGTACTGCTACGCCTGCCCCGGGTGTTCCACTGGTGTTGGTAATCTGCACACCGGAAACCCTTCCCTGCAATGCCTGGTCAGCGGAGGCTATAGGCAGCTTTTGTATCTGCTCAGCACTGACAGTACCGATGGATTCAGTCAACAGTTTACGGCTCTTTTCTCCGTAGCCGATGACTACCACCTCGGAAAGCTGTTCTATACTAGGCAACAAACCAATATTGATGGTAGATTGATTTCCCACTACCACTTCCTCAGCTTGGTAACCAATAGAGCTAAATACCAGCACAGTATTGTTAGTGGGTACCTCCAGTCGGTAATTACCATCCACATCTGTCACTGTACCGGTGGATGTACCTTTCACTAAAACGTTGACGCCGGGTAAAGACTCCCCATTTTCATCCGTGACTTTTCCGGTGATGGTTTTGTCTATCAACTTAACCTTTACCAAGCGGTCTGGGAACTTATCGTTTTTTTTAGGTAATACGAAGTTGGGCGCTAGTCTCCCTATTTTTTTCTGCTTTTTCTCTTTTTCTACGATGACAAAGTTGTCCTTTCCTCTTTCTTTAACACGGAAGTTGGTCTGTTTCAACAAGGTTTCCAAACTAGCTTTGACGTCCTTAGCATTTCTATACTCCGTACTTACCCGGTAAGATTTCAGCAGGGCAGTGTTATAGGTGAAGAATACTTTATACGTTTCGCTCAACTCGTCTAAAGCTTTTATCATAGAAACCTCACTTTTGTTTTGTTGTCCTTCTTCACTTATTTCAGAGAAGTGAGAAAAGTGTTCGCTTGTTGCTAAATTTTGTGCCACCAGCGGAGAAATGCCCCAACAACAGCAGAGCAGCAGCATAATTGTGACAAATGGTTTAAGTTTTCTCATAGGTTTGTTGATTAATAGACATAAAAATATTGTTATGAAACAGCTAGGTACCGTTTCAGGGTAAAGGTTGTGGTTGTTCGTCTGAGTTTTTCCCTATTCCTTCTTGCTTATAATAAGCTGTTGGTTTTTTTGTATGAAAGAAATCTTTGGTATTACATCTTCTAGCACCAGTAGCAGTGCATCCAGGTCTTTGGCCGATAAAGCCCCGCTAATGGTTTCGTCTAGTAGAAGCGAGTCTTCTACTACAATGGTATAGCCAAATGTCCGGTGGACATCATCCAGAACTTCGGACAGCTTAGCTTCCTCATAAGTGAGATAACCTTCCTTCCACGTGCTGTACAACTGCGTATTAACTTGTTGTTTAGTGATCCTTCGGGTTTGTGAAGATACGCTAGCCATCTCTCCAGGAAGCATGGTGACTGTTTCGGTTTCAGCCCCGGTCTCATCCGTCTTGGATAGTTTGATTTTCCCTTCATCCAGTACCACCTGGGTAGCTTCTTCTTTAGTGTTGACATTGAACTGTGTTCCGAGCACTTCTACATTCAATTCCTGGGCATGTACTACAAATTTTGCCTGGGTAGCAGGTTTTTTTTCCACGGAAAAGTAGGCTTCACCTTCCAGCCAAACTTCACGCTGTGAGTCATCGTCCCAGCTTTTGTTCAAACTAAGCTTAGAATCGGCATTGAGCTGTACTGTAGAGCCATCAGGTAGTTGAATAGTGTGCTGCTCTCCGTAACCGGTGCGATACTCAAGTCGGGTAGATTCAACGGAAAATTCGTATGCACCGTAACCTATGGCAGCAGCAGTGGCAATAAACAGGGCCACTACAGCAGCGATCTGCCATTGCCGGTGATGCTGGCGCATTTTGATAACGCTTTGTTGTCGTTGCGCTGCTTGCAAGGTTTGGTAATATTTGTGTTCTATTTTAAGGGGGCTGGCCTTTTGCCTGTCAAAATATTGGTCTACCCCCAGAATCATCTGACGGGCCTGTTCAATCACTTCAGTCTTCCCTGGATAGCGGAGTAAAAAAGTATTCCAAAACACCTTGTCTTCCCCCTCAGCCCGCAGGCACCACTTACGGAATGCAGGGTCAACCGCAAACTCATCGGCAGTAAAGTGAACATACTGGCTATCACGCATCTTCTTTTCTGTTTATTAAATAAACTTTTCAGGCATTGTCACCCGTCTGTTTATAAGATGTTGCCCTATAAAGAATATAACCTTCTAAAATGATTTTTTTAATTTACTTTTTGGCAAATAGATCACAAAGCACCTTAACTGGCAATGAACAAGGTGAGAACAAGGGAAAGGATGCGTTGTAGCTTGGGCAAAGCATGGCGCATTTTTTTCAGGGCACGAAAGGCAAAATTGCGGGCAACCTGGGGAGTAACGGACATAAGTATGGCAATTTCATCGAAACCCAGACACTGATAATAGCGCAAATAGACTACCTCTCGCATGCGAGGTGGAAGTTGACTTATTTGCTCTGCTAACCAGTACGATTCCTGCTCATGGGAGTCGGTTTGAACCCATTGTTCTTCTTTACACATTGCTGCCTGAGCCTGATCTTTAGCATAATCTTGTCCCCGGATTTGTTGGTTGGATTCTTTCCTTAGTAAGGAAAGGATATTTTTCTTTAGAGCTAAGTAAAGGTAAGATTCCAGGTTATGGATGGATCGGCATCTGTGGGGATGGTTGTATAACCAAATGAATACTTCCTGGATTTGATCTTCAACAATATGTTGGTGTCTGGTGATCGTCTTTCCATACAACAATAGAGGGTTATAAAACTCATAAAATAGAGCTTCATAGGCCTGCTCGTTGCCCTCTGCAAATTCCATCAGCCATTGCTGAATCACTTTTTTTGACACATTGCTCATCTTTTCATATACTTACTAAAGCATCTAATGTAAGCTTTAGATGGATACAAAACATTCCCTCCGAATAAGAAAATTTATTCAATTACTTCTATCAAATTATAATGTGCCAAAAAGATCAGATAAAATCAACTCATTATTAAAGATTTAGTACTTGAGGGTACCTTCATCTGTCAGTTAAAGTAGAGTTTGTTCATTTTGAAAATGTACTAGGGGGCAGGTACAACTTTATAGAAACCTTCTAGCTTTAAAGGTACTGTATGACCAGACCATGTGCCTATTATGGCAGTAGTAAAAAACACCCGGCCAGGTCACATAACCTTAGGAATTTTATTTGCTATTGGATATATGCGTGGACTTGCGGAAGCTGTTAGTAAAATAATATATAGCATTACACTGAAAGCAAAATTTTGACGTAGAAACTATTTGGGTTTAATCTATTTTTTAGACATTATACTGATTTTTTATGGGCCGTATCATTGGAAGGGGAAGACAAGTTTTCAGTCATCTTGAACGAGATCTCAAACACGAAGGAAATTACTCTTCCTCAAATCGTTAAAATATCGAGTGTTCAAGTTCAGAGCCTGAAGAATGGGCAACTTTTTCATTTGGACATAATTCTTTATCTTTTTAAAAAAAATTGACGTGCCTTATAAAAAAAATTATAAATCAAAACAAAAAAACAGAAGGTAGGAGGTTGGGGCAATACTTCGGGTCTAAGTTTCGCGCTGGAGTGATGTATGGAATTTTTGATAGCAATAACGACTGTATGGCACTGGAAAAATCTCTTAAAGTTTACCAGTGTGCCCGGGACAGTTGGGCCGTAGTGGCTACTCTGGCCAAGGATGTATACAAACAGGATATTACTATCGGAGAACATCCCTACCTATGCGGCCATTGGCTGGATCGCCTGCTGGCAATTTCCGGCAGCTTATACCGATTCGCCCTACCCGCTTCAGTATTACTTTGAGGTAAGAGAAGCCCCGAAAGTGGCATCACTGTATCCTGGCTTTAACAAAGAGTTTGCCAGCCAGCCGTACTTTGTGATACGCCAGACGGAACCTGAACAGACCAGCAAACGGGGATAAATTTAATAATTATGACAAACTACAGAACATGTATGCAAAAAATAGTATTCAGTATCGTTTTTTTCTTCGGATACCTGCCCCAGACTTTTTCTCAAAGTGTAAGCTTACGGTACCAAGATCCCTCATCCCAAATGAGTTATGCCGTAGACCGACTACTGGTTACACTCCAAGAAGAAGGCTACTCGCTGGATGACTCCTCTCCAAACATTGTGATACACTTGGAGGTGGACTCCACAACCCTTGGAGATGAAGCCTTCTCCATTACCCGCGAAGGAGATAACATTCAAGTCACCGGTGGGGATAGACGAGGAGTGACGTATGGCAGCCTGGCCCTGGCAGAAGAGTTACAGCAAGGGACTTCTCTATCTAACATTACATCCCGTGAGGAAAGGCCCAACCTCGCTTTCCGGGCTATCAAATTCAACTTACCCTGGGATACATACCGGCATAGTTTTGCTTTGGATCAACACTACGAAACATGCCGGGATGAGAACTTCTGGAGAGCTTTTCTGGATATGATGGTTGAGAACCGCTTCAATGCGCTGACGTTGTGGAACCTCCACCCCTTCACCTTTATGATCAAACCCACCAACTTCCCGGAGGCTAGTCCTTT
>JBBSOG010000033.1:0-21218 GCA_038259985.1 Cytophagales bacterium | reverse complement strand
TGTCCAGGAGATTTTGGAATGGTCACCGGCACAAATTCCACGTTTGGTCACGAAATTGTAAATGCCACCTTTACCATTTTTGTCACCAGGATACCAGTTTTGAACGGTAGAATATTTGACTTCAGCATTTTTAGCAGCATAGATTTCAACCACTGCGGCATGCAACTGGTTTTCGTCACGTTGAGGAGCAGTACAGCCTTCCAAATAGCTAACATAAGAGCCTTCTTCAGCGATAATCAACGTGCGTTCAAACTGTCCGGTATTAGCTGCATTGATGCGGAAATAAGTAGAAAGCTCCATTGGACATCTTACACCCTTTGGTATATAACAGAAAGAACCATCACTAAAAACGGCTGAGTTCAGAGCGGCAAAGTAATTGTCATTTTGTGGTACTATGGAGCCAACATATTTTTTAACGAGCTCCGGGTGTTTGTGTACGGCTTCGCTAAAAGAGCAGAAAATAATCCCCAGATCACCAAGTTTTTCTTTAAAAGTAGTCGCCACCGAAACGCTATCCATGACCGCATCCACAGCCACACCGGTCAGCCTCTTTTGTTCTTCTAAAGAAATACCAAGTCTTTTAAAAGTATCCAGCAGTTCAGGGTCAATCTCATTTAGGCTCTTAGGCTTCACTTTTTGCTTAGGGGCAGCGTAGTAAATGATATCCTGGTAATTAATTTCAGGATACTTTACATTATGCCAGGTTGGCTCTTTCAAGGTAAGCCAATGGCGATAAGCTTTCAACCGCCATTCCAATAACCACTCAGGCTCTTCTTTTTTGGCAGAGATAAATCTAACAATATCCTCATTCAAGCCCATAGGCGCTGAATCAGACTCAATTTTAGACTCAAAACCGTATTTATAATCTGAATTGGTAAATTCTTCAAGAATCTGGTTGTCCTTACTCATAGGTATAATTTGAAATACAAATATTGCGTGTGTTTTTAGGGTACATATGGGTAACAGTGAACAAGCTTAAACGTTCCCACACATGGCTAAAATTCATGGTTCAAGGACAAGTAATAAATAACACTACCCGCACTTGTTTCTTATTTGGAACGAATTTAAACAAGCCGGGTTACAGTTCAAAATTTATTCTTTATTCACCCAATTGGATATGACGATTTAGGCTTTCTTCTAGCGAAATGAGCGTTTCTGTGCGGACGATACCATCAATTTTTTGGATTTTGTCGTGCAGTACTTCTCTGAGATGTTTGGTATCGCGGCAATGGATTTTGATGAAGATACTGTAGTTGCCAGTGGTGTAATGAATTTTAACTACTTCAGGCACCTTTTTAAGATCTTCCACCACAGGATTGTATAAAGAACTTTTTTCTAGATAAATTCCGAGAAATGCAGTAATGTCGTAGCCTAATTTAGAATAATCCATATTCAAAGTTGTGCCTCTGACAATGCCCATTTCTTCCATTTTGCGCATTCTTACGTGGACAGTACCTCCGGAAACATACACCTTTTTAGCTATTTCGGTGTAGGGAATCTTTGCATCTTCTGATAAAAGTGCAAGGATCTTTAGGTCGATGTTATCAATTTCTAAATTTTTGCTCATTTTGATAGGGCAAATTAGGTTTGGTTTAATTTTAACTGCCGAAAATTACGACATATATAAATTTTAATCAAATTTATTAAATTTTTTTTAAGTTGAAATATAAAATATTAATTTAGCAAACGAACTAAGGGCAAAAAATTATCATTTCACTTAGTTTCAATAATGTAGGGTGATGAAACAGGCAGACATGCCCTCCCGTCTCGAGGGTGGAGACAACGGGATAAAAACTGATGCAAATCAGGACTAACCGCTCCTTGGAGGTTCGATTCCTTCCCCTACAGCTAGCCGGTATTCCGGACTTCATTTTTTGGGTTAATGTTGTTTTCAAAAAAGGCCATGAGTTTTCATGGCCTTTTTTGGTTTAATAGTTTTCTAATTTTTTCAAGAAGTAAAAATCGCGATTTTTTACGATGATGTTTATTCAGCGCACTTCTATTAGAAAGTTTTAAATAATATTCATAATATTAGCGTGACATTTTAATTATTTGAAATAATTAAGTTACTGCAATGAATGTAAAAGAAGAGTCCCCCTGGTTGAAGAATTATCCTAAGGGCGTACCAAATGAGATTGATCCGCATGCCTATGAGTCATTAGTTGAGCTTTTAGAGGAGTGCTTTACCAAATATAGCGCACTTACTGCTTTTGAATGTATGGGTAAAGGGATCACTTTTAGTGAATTAGAAGAGCAATCCCAACATTTTGCAGCCTTCCTTCAGCAAGAACTGAAATTACAAAAAGGTGATCGCATAGCCATTCAAGTGCCCAATCTCCTCCAGTACCCTATTGTCGCCTTCGGCGCTTTGAGGGCAGGGCTTATTCTGGTCAATACCAACCCGCTCTATACCTCCCGTGAAATGCTGCATCAGTTTAAAGATTCAGGTGCAAAAGCAATTGTAATCCTAGCCAATTTTGCCCACAACCTGGAGAAAATTATTGAGAGCACCAACATTGAGCATGTTATCGTCACAGAGATTGGTGATAGATTAGGAGGCTTGAAAAAGCCAATCGTCAATTTTGTAGTTAAGAGGATCAAGAAGATGGTGCCTTCTTACCATCTACCGCAGGCCATTGATTTTAATTACGCATTAAGTAAAGGAAGTAAATATATTTTTCAAAAACCCATTGTCAAAGGGGGGGATATCGCCTGTCTGCAATACACAGGTGGTACTACCGGGGTTTCTAAAGGAGCTATCTTGTCCCATACAAACCTTGTAGCTAATGTTGAGCAAATGACCATCTGGATGAAAGTAAGGCTCAATGAGCGGGAGGAAGTAGTGATCACTGCCTTACCTCTCTACCATATTTATGCTTTTACGGTCAATTGTTTAGGGATGCTAAAGCTGGGTGCCAAAAATATCCTGATTACTAATCCACGGGATATGAAGGCTTTTCTTAAAGATTTAAAAAAGTATCCCTTTTCGGTAATGACTGGGGTAAATACATTATACAATTCACTGCTTAATCAAGCAGACTTCGCAAAACTGGATTTCAGTCATTTTAAAGTGGCCAGTGCAGGAGGGATGGCGGTACAAAAAGTAGTCGCTGAAAAGTGTAAAAAAATCACCGGTGTGGCCATCGCTGAAGGCTATGGGCTAACGGAGACTTCTCCCGTGCTCACTACCAACCGTATTGATGGCCATGAAAGAATTGGCTCAATCGGCTTGCCAGTATCCAGTACACAACTGATCATAGCGGATGAGGATGAGCAGGAAGTTCCTTTAGGGGAATCGGGAGAAATATTTGCTAAAGGCCCACAGGTGATGTCGGGCTATTGGGAGAAAGAAGAAGAAACAAAAAACGTGTTTAGCAAAGATGGATGGTTCAAAACAGGGGACATCGGCATCATGGACGAAGATGGTTATGTGAAAATCATTGACAGGAAAAAAGAAATGATCAACGTCTCAGGTTTTAATGTATATCCCAATGACATTGAAGATATAGTAGCGGCACATCCCAAAGTGTTGGAAGTAGGGGCAATCGGTGTGCCCGACGAACGCTCCTCAGAAGTAGTTAAGATATGTGTGGTCAAGAGAGACCCTAGTCTGACGGCGGAAGAATTGAAAGCCTATTGTAAAGAAAACATGACGGCTTACAAAGTACCTAAAATCATTGAATTCAGGGATGAACTTCCCAAATCAAACATTGGCAAAATCCTGCGAAGGCTTCTAAAAGACGGGGAAACAAAAGTCTAATGGTAGAGAGGATGATATAGTTTTCTATACAAACTGTGTTCAATACACGATAACTAGTTTCATGATTTTCATTTTTAACAAGGCAGCCAATCACTTTGGCTGCCTTGTTATTATAAAAGCTGTTCAGAAAAATTGACAACTTATTGTTTAACTTTTACGTCAAATAATTTAAACACATTTTACGCTTCTTTGGTCAACTTTATTTGACAAATCGCAGTTATTAAAGCATGGAAAACACAACAGCAAAAAAAAACACCAAGTCTACCTCTGATAAATCAATTAAAATCAGGGAGGCCTATATAGATTACGTTTTGGAGCATGGGCAAGCACCTGCCTCGGTATATCAGTTTATGAAAATGCTAAACATGAAAGAAGGGATCTTTTATGATTATTACAATTCATTTTCTGCCATTGATAAAGATATTTGGAAGGGATTTTTTGACGAAACAATTTTGAGGATACAGGGCGAAAGTGTCTATAATGAGTACGCTGTACGCGAAAAACTTTTGGCTTTCTATTACACTTGGATTGAAGTGCTGAAGGACAACCGCAGTTATGTCACTTACACGATGAAAAGCACGCAAAATCCAATGCGGATGAACTGGGCAAAAAACGATTTTCTCAGCGTGTTCAAGTTTGCTTTCCTGGATTATGCCAATCAACTGATCGCCGAAGGTAAAGAGACTGAAGAAATCGTAGACCGACCCATTGTAGGTAGCCGTTATGACGATGGCTTATGGCAGCAGCTTTTATTTGTACTAAAATTCTGGATCAACGACGATAGCAAAGGCTTTGAACGCACTGACGCCGCTATTGAAAAAGCAGTAAACCTTTCTTTTGACCTAATGAGCCGAAGTGCTTTGGATTCCGCATTTGACTTTGCCCGGTTTCTTTTCCAGGGTCGCAAATAAGCAACAGTCATCATTCATTCTACGATCATTCACTATCGAATAACGAAATCATGAAGGAGCAATCAAGAATACCTACTTCCAAAGTGCAGCGGGCGAGCCGTTTTGTGCGAACCGGTGCTAAAGTTGGGGGCAACTATGTTAAATATTATGCTAAGAAGGCTTTTAATCCAGATCATACCCGGGACGCTTTACATCAGGAAAATGCGGAAGATATCTACTCAGAATTAAGTGAACTGAAGGGGAGCGCCCTGAAAGTATTGCAAATGATGAGCATGGATAAAAATCTGCTGCCTACGGCTTATGGAGACCGTTTTGCGATGGCGCAGTACAGTGCCCCGCCTTTATCTTTTCCCTTGGTGATCAAAACTTTTCATAAATACTTCGGTAAATCGCCCGATCAGCTTTATGATACATTCAGCAAAAACGCAAAAAATGCGGCGTCTATCGGACAAGTACACCAAGCGACACTAGAAGGCAAGACATTGGCGGTGAAAATCCAATATCCGGGTGTGGCAGATAGTGTGAGTTCGGATTTGAGAATTGTCAAGCCATTCGCAATCAGGCTTTTTAATATCAATGAGAAGGATTTAGATCATTATCTGGAAGAAGTGGAATCCAAACTGCTGGAAGAAACTGATTACGATCTGGAAATCAGAAGGTCAGTAGAGATATCCGAAAAATGCAGTCATATTGAAAATATCTACTTTCCTACTTATTATCCTGAATTGTCCAGTGAAAAAATCATCACGATGGACTGGCTGGAAGGAAAGCACATGAAAGAATTTCTTCAGACAAATCCGTCACAAGAAGTGCGTAACAGCATAGGGCAGGCACTGTGGGATTTTTATGATTTTCAGATTCATCAGCTTCAACAGGTACATGCTGATCCCCATCCGGGCAATTTCCTGATGAGGGAAGACGGTACCTTGGGTATTATTGATTTTGGTTGTGTCAAAGTAATTCCCCAGGATTTTTACCAGCAATATTTCAAGTTGATCCGTAAAGACATGCTGCTCAATGATCAGGAACTGGACGATATATTCTACGAACTACAGTTCATCAATGACCGCGATAGTGAGCAGGATAAGAAGCTTTTCAAAGGAATTTTTGTGGAAATGATAGAACTGCTGGGCAAGCCATTTCACCACGATCAATTTGACTTTGCTGATGATTCTTATTTTCAACAGATTTTTGCTTTGAGCGAAAAAGTATCCAATATGAAAGAAGTGAAAGAGTCGCGTACTGCCCGTGGCCCACGAGATGCACTTTACATCAACCGTACTTATTTTGGTTTGTATAACTTGTTGAATGCTTTGCAGGCAGAAGTCGTTACGCGCAAACCTGAGTGGTTGCAGGTACAGGAAGCCTAACTTGTGCAATACCCTAGAATTTCTATGCAGTTGAAAGTACTTGCCTGTATTAGTTTACTGTTTTTATGGAATAAATCTGTTATTGCCCAAACTATTGAATATTCAGAAACAACGGGTAAAGAGGAGCAGAGACTAAAGGTGCAAATTACTTCCTTGAGCAACGGTAAGGAAATCATCTTCACCGATGCGAATACTTATGCTCACCACGTCTTTGTGCCGGATGGCTCCACCCAAAGCTGGACGCATAGAGACAAAAAAGAACAGCATGAATTTAAAGCAGTCAGGAAAGGTAACCTGATTGAGATCAACGGGATTTTTAAGGGAAAACCGATAGGAAAAACCGTTAAGGTAGACGAAAAGCCGTGGATCAATAAGTTGGACCATGGGTTAAGTGCGTGGGCAGTTACTGATACTGAAGAGACAGAACTCATTTTCTGGACACTGAAGCTTTCTTCTGACCTTGACCCTATTTTGTTCCGGGCTGAAAAAGAAGGGCAGGAAACCATCTATATTGAGAACAAAACTTTTGAGGCAATCAAGGTCAAAATAAGCCTGGATGGCTTGTTACTGTCAAAGCTTTGGTCTGCTCACTGTTGGTATGAAGCCAATAGCGGGCTTTTCTTGAAATTTGAGGGTACACAGGGCGGCCCTGGTTCACCCTTGACTACCATTTTCATGAATGAAGTTGTGTCCCCTTGATCGACTACTTTCGGGAATAAAAAAATAAGTGTGGTACAATGCCAAATCTGTTTTCGCTAAGGGTATAAAAACCATCTTGCTGAGGCGTAAAGCCAATGGCTTCCCCCTGAGGTTCAGGGTTATAAGGAATATCTACCGGGGAAGTATGTAATAAATCAGGGATAGAAGTCTGGGTATTATCTCTTTTCCAATAATAAATATGTCCATACGTTTTGACCAGCACTTCCAGCCCATCGGCGCTAATATCTGCGGCGGTCACCAAATCGGGCGGGCCCTCTGATTTAATATTCAACCGCTGTGTTTTTTCAAGGGTAAGCTTTTCATCAAGGTCCATCTGCTCAGATGTCAGCTGATAGATAAAAGGCTCTTCCAGGTTTTTGGCAATGATATATAAGTCCTTGGTTACAGGATCAATCATCAGTGCCTCAGCGTTTTGTGTTTTCCCCGGATACTGAAATGTAATGACATCCACTTCGCGGATGGTATCCACTTTCACACCATCATCTAAAGTAGTTTCCGGCTCTGGAAACCTATAAATATATTTGGTATCATGTTTTTGATTGTTATCCCCTGTTTCCCCTATGTAGAGATAAGTTTGTCCATCTTCTGGTCCAGGGCCTAAAGTAATATCCTCCCAATCCCGATTGTCTATTCCCTGGAGATAAAAAGTTTTAAGTGTCTTTCCTTCATTGTTGATCAAAAACAATAGCGGGTCATTTCCACTGTCGTTGTGCACCCAAAGTGCGTTATCGTAATATTTACTTACCACAATACCTGAAGCTTCATCAAGATTTTTGTTGGTTAGCTCTCCCAAGTCCTGTGCAGGGCCAAAAGAATTAAGAGAAGCATCGGCTTTGGTATTGGACGTTTTTCCCTCTTGTTCTTGACATCTGGTGATCAGTGGAAAAATCAGAAAAAAGAAAAAAAGACGAAAATGCATTTTAATCATCACGTAAAAATTAGCGCTTTGCTTCAAAAATATAGGGCAACAGCCAAATGAAAGTGCCGGAAATAAATAAAATAGACTGACCGTTTTCTAACGGTTCACAAAAATTGTCAAAAAAAACATGAACAAGAAAAAAGCCCTGGAATTTTTGTGAACTACTGTATATTTGCTGCTGTTGGAAAGCTGTGCGATAGAATTTTATGTTAAAATTTACCTAACACCAAAGCTCATTATATCATTAAGATGAAAAAAGTAAATACTTTATTCCTGTTCTTGCTTTTTGTGTGTTCTACTATCCATGCCCAGCAAGCGGTGGATTCTGTAGCTCAAAAATATGCAAAGACAATCACCAAAGAGGAGTTGAAAGAACATCTCTATATTGTAGCTTCTGACTCATTTGGGGGAAGAAATACGGGTTCGGAAGAGCTTAAAATGGCAGCGTATTACCTCATAAAAAATTACAAAAGCAGCCACTTGCAGGGAATTATAGATAACGGTTATCTTCAGCCATTCGCGGTTAATGAACTCCAATGGGGCAATCCTTATATTGAAGTGAACGGAAAAAAATTTAGTTTTCCTGAGGACTTTTACGGATTTCCTACAGTAAACCATTCTTTAGAAGAAAATATTAAGCAGGTCACCTTTGCTGGTTATGGGATTGAAAGTGAAAAATATAATGACTACCAAAAGCTGGATGTCAAAGGCAAAGCGATCATCATCCTCTCCGGTGAGCCTATATCCAAAGACAGTACTTATTTTGTGACAGGTACTACTGATAAATCCCGCTTTACCTCCAATTTTTCGGCCAGCATGAAAACCAAGCAGGAAATAGCTTCTGCACAAGGGGCATCAGTTGTGATGATGGTAGATGATAATTACCAATCAAACTCCCGGCGCTATGGCATGTCTGCCAAGAGGCCTTCTATGCAGCTCCCGGCAGAAGAGCAAGACAGCAGCGCTAATTTTATCTTTATTTCCCCGGAAATGGCCCAGGCTATTCTAGGCAAAAATGATTTACAAAAGGTAAAAAACAGAATCACTAAAAAAGGAAAAACCCGGACTTTTGATGTCAAAGCAGATATCAACATGGTCATGGAGAAGGATGATAAAAAAATAATGACCGCTAACGTACTGGCTTATCTGGAAGGTAGCGATTTGAAAAACGAAGTGTTAGTCATCACCTCTCACTACGATCATGTAGGGACAACCGATGGACAAATCTATAATGGCGCTGATGATGATGGCAGTGGCACGGTTGGCGTGCTTGAAATCGCTGAGGCGTTTGCCCAAGCCAAAGCAGACGGGCATGGCCCCCGGCGCAGTATATTATTTATGAACGTGGCCGGAGAAGAAAAAGGGCTGTTGGGCTCAGAATACTATACTAGCCATCCGGTAATTCCCCTGGAAAATACCGTGGCCAACCTGAATATAGATATGATTGGCAGAGTAGATGCCGAACATCAAGATAACGATGAATATGTATATGTCATCGGTTCTAACCGATTGAGTACAGAGTTGCATCAAATCAATGAAGTGGCGAATGCTACTTATTTGAACCTAAACCTGGACTACAAATACAATGCTTCTGATGATCCCAATAGGTTCTATTATCGTTCTGACCATTATAATTTTGCCAAACATCAGGTTCCTATCATTTTTTACTTCAATGGCGTACATGAGGATTATCATCAGCCCGGAGACACACCGGATAAAATCAGGTACGACCTGTTAGAAAAAAGGGCCAAACTTGTTTTTTATACCGCCTGGACACTTGCCAATCAGGACAAAAGAATAGAAGTGGATGTGGTGGGAAAATAAATTGATATTGCTAAGGTATACATGTGGTTTAATTTTCATTCTGCTTGGCTGTGAAAATAATACACAGCGGGAACGGGACGCTTTTTTTGTAAAAGGCAATATACAACTGAAAGAAGGGGAATACTCCGAAGCGATTCGGTATTACAACGAAGCTATCAAGGTGGATTCATCTTTTGCCGAAGGCTTTAATAACCGGGGTATTGCCCTCTACGAAGAAGGTAAATACGGCAGCGCAGTGTTGGATTACAATGAAGCCATCCGCTTGAAAACCCGCTTTGCAGACGCATTTTATAATAGGGCAAATGCTTTACATCAGTTAGGCCAATTTGAGAAAAGTTTACTGGATTTAGATAGTGTCAAAGCATATTATCCTGATTCAGCTTATGTCTTTTTCACCGAGGGTTTGACTTACTCAGCAATGGGTGAATATCAGAAGGCCATTAACGCCATAAATCAAGCTATTGAACTGGACGATACCAATGCAGAAGCTTATGTGAACCGGGGTACAGTATACTATTATCAGGATAGTTTTGCTTTAGCTAAAGCTGATCTGCAAAAAGCCTTGACCCTTAATGCACAGGAAGCAAATGCTTTTAACGTGCTCGGTTTGGTCTATACTGAGGAAGGGCAGCATGACTTGGCATTGGAAGTTTTCAACCATGCTTTGAAACTGGCACCCTATCAAGCTTTTTTTCTCAACAACCGGGGGTATCTCTATTTACAAATTGACAGCCTGGAACTTGCCCAAAAGGAGATCAATCAAAGTATAAAGCTGGATGCCAGGAATAGCTATGCCTACCGAAACAAAGGGATATATTACTTAAAAAATTCGCAGCCAGAAGAAGCTGTTCGCGCCCTTCAACAGGCAATTTCCCTCAACGAACGGACGGAAAAAGTTTACTACTTTTTAGGAATGGCTTTCATTGATGCAGGAAAAAAAGAGGAAGCTTGTCGCACATTGGCAAAGGCCGTACAAATGCAAGAAAGAGAAGGGGAAGAAGCTTACAAGGCCAATTGTTTATAACTGGATTACCCTTACTTCAACCCTTCGGTTTTGCTTCCTTGCTGCGATGGTATTTTCGGTAGAAAGTGGCTTACTACCCCCAAAAGCTTTGATTTTGATTCTTTTTTGAGGAATACCGGTTACCTCTACCATATAACGTTTCACTTCTTTAACCCTATTTTCTGATAAGTTGAACAGAGATTGAAGAGAGCCTTGATCAGTGTGGCCTTCTAAACGGATTTTCATATCAGGATGGTCTTGCATGATTTCGGCCAGGGCTTGTAGGGTAGCAATAGAGGATTCGCTTACCGTGTGCTCACCCCTTTCAAAATAAATCTTGCTGGAAAGCTCAAAGACTTCTCCTTTGGCGGGAATCTTATATAGATGAAAGTCATTTTCAATGGCCTGCTTATCCTCTGTTTTTAGCGTTATTTCTATAGGCTGGTAATTTTCAGCACTTACTTCTATTCGGTACTGATGATATTTTTGTAGTTGAACGTGATAATCACCATTGCTATTGGCAAACATCCTGATGCCAGTTACACTACCGGCAGGAATAATCTTGTAAACAAGTTGGGCAGAAACCGGCTCAAGTGTAGCGCCATCTAGGATTTTGCCTTCTAACTTGACTAGCAATTCTTCACCAGTGCTTTTAGCCACTGCCTGCTGGTTAGAGTGGCAAAAGGTAGTTATTATAATCACAAAATAATATCTCAGAAAACTCATGGCTGATAATCAGTTGATACAGTAATTTCATTTTGATAACAAATTTATTAAAATAATAAAATATATTATAGTTAAAATTATATATAAAGGTACTTATAAAAAAAGCCTCCCTTTATGTAAGGGAGGCAACTAATAATTGAGGCGTTTTGCTTAGGTTAGTTTCCCAATATGGTGAACTCTACCCGGCGGTTGATTACCCGGTTTGCGGGATTGGAATTGCTTACTAAAGGCTCACTTTCACCATAGCCCCGCACCTGAAGCCGGGCAGATGAAACGCCTTGTTTTTGAAGATATTGAGCTACAGATTCTGCCCTGTTTTTTGATAATGTTAAGTTGTGCTGACTGGTACCCAAGTCACAAGTATGGCCCCCAATCCGCAAGCTTGCTTCTTGATGCTCTTTCATGTATTCGGCTACTCTTTTGAGCTGGGTATTGGCCCGACTGTTCAGGGTATATTTATTCAGATCAAACAATACTTCTTCCGCAGCGATAGCTACGCGATTGGTCAGCAACTGATCCTTAATATCTTTGTTTCTGTAGTCATCAATAAGATAAAGGTCCCTTACAATCAACCGGTCTCCATCGGTATCTAAATTTGCTAGATTGATGGGCTCTGATTTTACGGTGGTAAAACCATCCTTCACCGCATATACTTCGTATTCGCCGGGGGATAAATTGATCGTAAAATTGCCATTTTCCTGGCTTTGCATAGTTGTGGGGGAAGCCTGTGCAGAGATAGGCTTGACCATAATTTCGGCTTCTACCGGCATATTGTTTTTTACATTATATACCAAACCCTGCACCATAAACATATTAGCTGGTATAGCAGGCCGGCTAAAGATCGGCATCTTGACCCGATAAAGGTCAGCGTCATCTACTTTCCCCCGGGTGAGATAGGCATATTCCTCGCTCAGTGCTATGTTGAAAAAAGTATCATCCCGGGAAGAGTTGATGCCTGCCCCTAAATTTTTGGGCGCCGACCAATTTTTCCAACTATCATCCAGGCGATAAGAAACATACACATCCTCCCCACCAAAACCGCTGTAGCCACGGGAAGAAAAGAAGAGCGTAGAATCATCAGCAGCGATAAAAGGTGAGGATTCGATATCGGGCGTGTTGATTTGATCTCCTAAGTTGATGGGCTCAGTCCAGTTATTATTTTCCTGGTTGAAACTAATGTACAGGTCCCTTCCCCCAAAGGTATTGTCCCTTTCCACTGACATAAGCAAATAACGCTGGTCACTGGACATAAAATAGTTGGCAGACATGGCATAGTTATAATAATTGCTGATGTTCAAAGGGCTGGGGGCAGACCATCCGCTGCTTGTCTTGGTGCTGGTAGATACACCGGAGATCATCTTATTATCTTCCAGATACGCATTGCCCAGGAGCAACACATACTGATTATTTTGATCTATTGTAACGGCATTGACAAAATTATTCCCGCTATTATTAAGAGGGGGACCAATATTTTTAGGTTCGCTCCAACTGTCTGTACCAAGATTACGCTCCAGGTACCAGATGTCTTCATTGTCAGTTTCACCACCAATGTTGTAAGGGGATTGCCTGCTAAAAAAAAGCATATTTTCATCAGGGGCAATGATGGGATTAAGGCTAATGAAGTCTTTCTCTTTATTAATGTCAAGCGGTTCGGCAGCCAAAGCGGGGTTCACACCGTCAGCAATATCAATTTCTGCATTAACGGGAATAGGGGAGGAGGAAATGGCTACTGCGTCTATGGCATTATAACCGGGCACTTTAGCGCCATCAATCACGAGTTTGATCGCGTATACTTCGTAATTGGTAGAATCAATAAATACATTGAATACGCGGGCACTGGTATTAACCGGAGCCACATCCAGGGTAGCCACCAGTCGCTCATTGCCCTGTAAATCGTAGGTGTAGATTTCGGAAACGGCGCCTGGGTTTCTAGACTCTGCAATAGCGATTTGCTGTATCTTGATAGGATAACTAAAGCCAAGCTTGATGAATTCCTGACGGTCTGGTTTTTGAGGTACCCAGGCATTGGGGCTGTCACCCAGATTTCCAGGCAAAATATCAGGTCTTCCAAGCGCCCTGTCAGCAGGGTATCGGTTGAAGCGAAGTTCTTCTTTAAACAATATGCCTTGTTTGTAGGAAGAAGAAACATCAATTACTTTGTTGGCCCATAACGTATTTGCTTCCTGGGCAAATAGATAAGTGGTCAGTAGGCACTGCAACAAAAGTGAAGCTAAGATTGAGTAAGTTTTTTTCATGATTTAAATTAACTCCTGATAAAGAAAATGCCGGACAGATATATTTTTTGGCTCATATTCCATTTACCATCACAATGAAAAAGTTGGTAATAATACTTATCGGAAAAGAACTGCTTGAATGTTTAAATTAAATATTGCTATGATTATGTTTTTACTAATTAAAGGCTGATTCAACTAATTTAGTTAATTAATATAACTTCATACACCGATGTTTTTATAAATTTTACCGTTAGAACAAGGTGTTTTGCTATGCTCTCTTTTTTCAAGGTAAGAACTAGACGCGTATTTAAAATAAAGTTATTAAGCTTTTACCCTTTTTTAGGAAGGTTAATTATCAAAAGTTTCATGAAAAGTATTTACTGGATCAGCCTGTTTTTTTTTCCTCTCATCGCTTTTTCACAAAGCTGGGAAAAGCAGTATGCCCAGGTAGAAACACTTTATCAGGATCAGCAATTTGAAGAGGCATTTAAGAGGGGACAGAAGGCACTCATCATCATCGGACAACAAGATGGTATACAAACTCCCACCTACGCTGAACAGCTTCGCCTCATGGTACTTATTAGTTACTCAGCCGGATTGTACGAGGAGGGAAAGCAATACGCGCAACAAGAGGTGGCATTACGTGAGATGCTCAAAGAACAGGACGTTAAACCTTATGCAGACGCGCTGTTCAATTTGGCGCTATTAAACCTTAATACCCAAAATTATCCGCTGGCAGTAAACTTGTTGGAGCAATCCAATTCTATCTATAAAAGCATTTCAGATACTACAAATTCACTGAATCCAATTCAATTACATCTGATTGAAGCTTATCTTCAAAACCATCAATCTAGCGAAGCAGACAGCTTGCTGGACAGACTGGAAGGGGAAGCAAGGCAAGAACAATTTTCGGATACCGAGCGGGGTTTAATCAGTTTCCTGCGTTACAAACGGAATCAATTCGCTGGATCTGGGACTGATCTGAAAGACTTGCAAAAAGCCATTGCTTATCTGGATAAAAGCACCGACAAAAAATACATTGCCTACAAAGGGGCCGCATTGTATGCTTTGGCATTGGTTTATCAAAACGATGAAGATTTTGAGCAGGCAAATGAAACATACCTGAAGCTTAACGTACTTTATGAAAACGGACAGCTTACCGATAGCTTACAATGGGCTTCGGTGCTCAATAACCTGGGTAGCTTATCGCTCAAAGTCAAGCCGGTAGAAGCCCGGCAATGGTTGATGAAGGCATACGAAATGAATAGCCTTAAATTGAAGGCTGGGGATGATAGGCTTTGGGCCAGTATTGACAATTACGCGATGTCGCTCTACGATCAGGGCAGGGCAGACAAGGCACTTGAAATTTACCAAAAACACAAAGTAAAATTACCTGATACGCTTACGACATGGGGCCACGCTTATGCTTCCGCTCTTAATAATGAAGCTTTGTTACAAAGAGACACCGGACATCCTTCAATCGCGATCCAATGTCTTCGGGAAGCTGAACATATTTATGAACGGCTCCATCTGAACACTAAGCTTGAGCAGCTAAAAATGGCCACGCTTTATTACAATCTGGCACGTACCTATCAACATTTGACCCAGTATGACAGCGCTATTTATTACTACAAAAGGTCCACTGAAATAAGTAAACTTGCCAAGGCTGATATAAGCTCAGAATATCTTGCTGCTATTACAGGAATGGCAGCCTTATATCAGGATATCGGGTTTTTTACCGAATCAGAGATATTTTATCACGAAGCATTGCGGATACAGAAAGAAATGGGGGGCGTTGAAACCAACGTCTACGCTAGTATCCTCAGCAATTATGCGCTCTTGCTTCAGGAGAAAAGTGACTATAATCAGGCTAAGGAAGTCTTTGACGAGGCACGCACCACTAAACGAAAACTGCTCGGCCTAGATCATCCTGAGTATATAGCGGTCTTAGCGAACCTGGGTTTACTGAACCTTGAACAGGCAAACTTTGAGAAAGCACGGAGACTGCTGGAAACAGTGCTAATCAAAAACGAAAACCTATACGGCAACAACCATCCACAAGTAGCCCTTAGCCTGACGAACCTTGCTCGACTTGAAATTGCCCTCGGTGCTTATCCGGAAGCAGAACCTCTCTTGAAGCAAGCGCTTCAAATCCAAAAAGATGTAAATGGTGGTGAACATCCCGCCTATGCCAATACGGCAATCGAACTGGCAAACTTTTATATGCAACTGGGCAACTACGAAGCCGCAGAGCCTTTACTTATCCATAGCCGGGATATTCTTATCAAAAGCTATGGCACTAACCATCCCGACTATGCCAACGCGACTCTGAATTTAGCGGTACTCTATGAAGTAAGGGGAAAGAAAGTATTGGCGGAACAGTATCTGCTGGAGACACTCAAGATTGATGAGAAAACTTTAGGCAAACAACATCCCTCCTACGCCATTGCCCTCAATAACCTGGCTTCTTTCTATCAAAATAATGACAGCCTTGCCAAGGCCATGCCTTTGCTGGAAGAAGCATTGATGATTAGCCAGAATGTATTGGGAAAAGAACATCCCTTGTATTCTTCTACCCAGTTAAATCTGGCACTGTTGTATCAGGATTTGGGAGAATATGAAAAAGCAGGCCCTTTGATTGATGAAGTAGTTACATTACGAAAAAAACTGCTGGGCCCACAACATCCTGATTATGCCTATGCTCTTTATGGCAAGGCGGTCAATAGCTATCGCCTCCGCAACTATTCAGAGGTAGAAATTCTATTCAAAGAGGTGATCTCATTATATAGCTGGCAGCTCAAAGAATACTTTCCTGCCTTAAGTGAAAAAGAAAAAAGCGCCTTTTACCAAAGGATTGAGCCGGTATTGAATGCGTATCGTGATTTTGCGATGAACGTTAACTTAAATGACAATGAACTGTCAACGGAGACTAAACAAGAAATTTTATCAAACCTCTATGACCTTCAGCTCATCACTAAGGCCATGCTTCTGGATGCTTCCAGTAAAATCCGGAGAAGCATCTTCCAGAGCGGGAATGAAAAATTGATTGAACTGTATGAACAGTGGTTGTTTCTGAAAGAACAACTGGCAAAATACTATACCTTGTCTGCCCAAGAGCTTTCCAGCAGGAAACTTGATATCAAAAGTATTGAAAACGAGGCCAATGAACTAGAAAAAAAGCTCTCGGCAGGCTCCCGGATTTTTGCAAACAGCCTGGAAAACCGTAACCTTAGCTGGAAAGATGTACAGCAGCAGTTAAAAGAAGATGAAGCAGCAGTAGAAATACTAAGAATTAATAAAGACCAAACCCAACCCATCGTATACATAGCGCTTATCATAGAGCAGGGTGCCCCCGCCCCTCGGCTGGTCGTGTTGCGGGATGGCCTGGCCATGGAAACGAAGAATTTTAATTACTACAAAAATGCTATCGCTTTTAAGATTGAAGATGAGCTATCGTATGATCTCTATTGGAGAAAGATAGGTGTCGCGCTGTCACCATCAATCAGAGCCGTCTATATCGCACCGGATGGAATCTACAATAAAATCAGCCTGAATAGCTTATATAATCAGAAAAACAATACTTTTCTCCTGGATGAGCTTAACCTGCGAATGCTGAGCAGTACGCGCGAACTCACTGAAAATGATACTACTAATGTAGCTGCTAATCAAATCCACGAAGCCTTACTGATGGGTTATCCTGATTATCAAATGAGCATGTTGACATCAGCTCAAAAAACCCAAAATTCAGTAGATAATAGACAAATAGGCGCATTGACAGTAGCTAATCAGCCATTGGTGATTGACCAGCAAGTAGATTACAATTTACAACCTCTACCCGGCACCCGGCGCGAAGTAAATGACATTGAGCAACTTATGGAAGCAAAAGGTTGGCGGGTCAGCAAATTATTGGACGGGAGCGCCCGGGAAGAGACTATTAAGCACCTGGTGATGCCTGATGTGCTGCACGTGGCTACGCATGGGTACTTTCTGAGCGATCTTCCCGTTGATGGGGACCAGAGAAAGTATGGCATCCATATGCAGAATGTAGCGGCCAATCCTTTGCTTCGCTCTGGGCTTTTGCTGGCGGGTGCGGCCAGTACTTTGCGACAAAGGGACAGTCTGAACCTTGAAGCCGAAGATGGGGTGCTAACGGCCTATGAAGCCATGAACCTTAACCTCAGCGGTACCGAACTCGTAGTGCTGAGTGCTTGTGAAACCGGGCTGGGAGAGGTGAAAATGGCGAAGGAGTCTACGGCCTGCAACGGGCTTTCCTGGTTGCCGGTGCCAAAAGTGTACTCATGAGCTTGTGGAAAGTCAATGATGAATCTACTACCGAATTGATCACGCTTTTCTATCAAAACTGGCTATCCGGACAAGGCAAATCGGAGGCGTTGCTCACTGCCCAGCGCGAAATGCGTAAGAAGTATCAATCGCCCTACTACTGGGGCGCCTTTGTGATGATCGGACGCTAGTTGATCGCTATTTAATATTCCGCCCCAACGGTCTGTGTCCTCACAGACATTTTTATCTACTTGATGCCTGCCCAGGACACACACAAACTGATTGATCGTTAAATAATCGCCTACGAATGGGTAAATTCCCGGACAGCATCCCGTATCCTGCTGAAAGTTTCTACCAGTATCTCCTCATTATTTTCCAACAAAGTCACCCTGAAGCCCTGTAACTCTGAGCAGAAGGAAGAAATAGGTACTACACACACGCCTTTGGCGGCGAGCAATGAATATACAAAACGCTTATCCAGCGGCATATTAGGTTCGGCATCCAACCAGCTTTGGAGCAGTGTTTCTACTGCCGGATCATCAATATTTAGCTTCTGATGCGGAGCGAGCGTTCCTTCATTAAAGATAATAGTATTATAAAATGCCCCATAAGTTGGGTTGAACGTAAGCTCAGGAATATCCTGAAGCATCTCGGTAATGATGGCACTTCTTCTACCAATGGCTTCGTTGAATGCGATTCGGTACTCAGGATATTTTGAATGTCCCATGATCCTGGGGATCGCCATTTGTGGTAGCTTGGTGGAGCAAACTTCGATCATTTTAGCATTCTCCAACGTAGAGCAGTACTTGTTGAACTCCACGGATTTATCGCGGTTATAGAATTCCATCCATCCGCAGCGGGAACCCGGCCAGGGAAACTCTTTAGAAATTCCTTTCATAGAAATGCCCGGCACATCCTCAATGATATCAGCTAGGGCGATAGGTTTTGCGCCATTGTAAGTAATGTTCAAATAAATCTCATCAGCCACCAGAAAGAGGTCAAACTCCCGGGCAATTTCCACCATACGTTGCAGTATTTCCAGTGGATAGACCACACCTGTTGGGTTATCCGGGTTGATGACCAGAATGCCAACGATGTTGGGATTGTACTTGACCTTCATATACAGGTCATCCATATCCGGGTACCAGTTGTTGTTGGGGTCAAGCTGATAAGTGAGCGGATGATGGTTGGCATGTGAGGCTTCGGCAGAAGAGTGGGTGGAGTAGGAGGGAGAAGGGCCAATCACCCGAGAGGTAGGCACTAGATATTGATACAGCTTAGAGATGCCATCTCCCAGTCCGTTGAAAAACAATACATCTTCAGCGGTAATCTGTGCCCCGCCCCGCTGGTTGTTACGTACGGCTAGGAATTCCCGGGTTTCCAATACCCCCTTGGAGTCGCAATAGCCGTAAGTGGTGTTTTCTTTGAGCAGGTCAGCGATGATATCCTTAATCCAGGCCGGAACCTGATAGTTCTTTTGGATAGGGTCGCCAATGTTTTCCCAGAAAATGGTCTTGCCTAACTTTTGCAACTGCTGTGCCTTCCTGACAATGCCACGTATTTCATAACTCAACTCTTTAGCACCTTCGCTCAATAACCGCTGTCTCATATTCCGCCTATATTACTATTGTTATTTTATGATTTGATAAATCAAGGCATAAAATTGGCAAAAAATATTAGACTTTATAACAAATAGGCGGTTAAACTAGCACTGTCACAGCAAGTAAATTATTTTTGTTGATATTGCATTCTCAGAATTCCCTTTAGCCTTCCTTCCTGGCTCGTGCCCCCTATAGATGACTATAGGTTTACATCCACATCAAAAATAACATCCAGTGTTTTGATACTGCCTAAGTTGGGGTCAGTTTTGGTACCTTCTATCAATTCAACTACTTTTAAGTAGCTTCCACTTTGGTTTGTTGACCCTTCAGAAGTAAATCCAGTATAGTTTTTCTGATCAAGTACCAGCAAACGGAAGGTACTGGAAACATCAGGATGTTGCTGGGAAAGTAATAATTTATCTCCCCGGGATAATTTGTCCTTCACCACCGGATAAGGATAGTAGGTTTGGGCAGCCTTTTGGATGATAGGATCATCGGGTAACATATAATCATCGCTGTATTTAACATGGGGCAGCTCTATGGCGATGCCAATCCCCGCATCCGGGTCTAATATGGAAAGGGATTGATAGATAAATGAGACATCAGTAGAGCTGGATGCAGCGCCCAGACCATTTTTAATTTCAATGTTTTCGGTACCAAAAGCGTTCCCGTCAGGAAGTGTACCTGAAAAGCCTACGCTTTCTAAAGTTAACTGAGGTTGGGGATCTTGCTGATCGTCAGAAGTACAGGCGCAGATGGATAAGAGCATCAATGCGCAGCAGCACGTGATAAAGCGATGATTTTTAATCATACAATTGGATATTAGAGATTGTTGAAGTATTAGAGCAATTAGCAAACTATCACTATGTACCGGACACTTTTCTGCAATAAATAGTTGGAATGGCGTGCCATGTTATCGCTTGAATTTCTCCTAACTCCTTATACAAATAGAATAAATAAAAAACTTAAAACGACCGGAGCAAATAGCAGGCAAATTTTACCCTTAAGAAATCATAAACCGTTCTATCAAAGTAATTTATTTACACGATTGCAGCATCTCACGCACGGTGGTCCAGCGTATTTCAGGATAACGCTCGTTGTCCAGTGATGCTGATTTTACATCCCCACCTAGCATATTGCGAAGGTATTGCATACCCTGCCAGGGCGGAAATACTTCATTGTTGTTCGGATAGAGGGTACGCGTTATTTTGATTAGGGTATCCAATACGCCCAGGCTTCCGACCCGAAAGAGGCTAAACTTCTTTTCGTATGCTTCATTGGCTGCTTGCTTCAGGCCACGGGCACTGAGTACTTCGCCAGCGATACGCAGGTCGCGGGGCGTGGAAGAATCTAGGGCGGCAAAAGCAGTATAGGAAGCCGTATCATCTATCGTGGTAAAGTCCATCGGCTGGTCAGCATCGCCCCAATAGACAATGCGTTTCAACCCGGACAGCACAAGGGGTGCCTGCCCACATAGTAAGTCAGTGAACATACCATTCAGGATAGAAGTAGCAGCAATAGGTGCCTGATCAAGGCGTTCGCGAAACTCCTTACGTAAGTCAAGGTTACGATTAGTGCCGTAGGGGAGCTTGGTAAAATCAATGGAGTAGTCGGAAGGAATAAAGCGCGGTACCCCGGCCTCCACCGCAGCATTGAGCAAGGTAGTTTGCGTATCCACAATGACCTCTCGCAGTCCTGATAAGGCAGATACCACACAAGTACCACCAGCACACGCCTGGGTTAGTTCGGAAAGACTATTAAAATCTACTTCTACGACTGAGGCGCCTTGGTTCTGCAAGGCTTTTACCTGATCATTGGCACTTTGGGAACGAACAATTATCCTGACATCACCTCCTTTTTGCAGTAGGG